>JAIDRX010000031.1 GCA_029061495.1 Clostridia bacterium | reverse complement strand
TTAAATGCAAAAGAAAGGTTAAGCAGTATAGAAGAATACGTTTACGAGGGAAACAATTACAGCTTCCCCACGGTGCTTTTGCGCGATAAGATACGCGAAGGGCTTGACGGTATATGCGAAACGCTTGAAGAGTGCCGTCAAAGCTTTACGGGCAAAAATCTCGATACGCGCCCCATTAATATTACGGGCGAAGGCGTCAAGATTATACGCGGTACCGCGGAGCATATTTCAAACAGACTTGTAAAAAACGTAGATATAATTTCACCGAAGATTCCTTACTACGATAAGCCGCAATTCAGCTCGCTTTTAAGCTTGTTGGATACAGCGCTTAAAGATTCCGAATAATCGGTACATTCAATTAATTTAGATTTAACGGAGGGTTAAAATGTTTAACGATTTAGTCGAAGGAGCAAGCGGCGGTAGCATCTCGGGAAGGGCGAGAATTAAAGTTATAGGCGTAGGCGGCGCGGGTAACAACGCCGTAAACAGAATGCTTGACGCGGGAATCAACTGCGCAGAGTATTACGTAGTAAATACCGACAGCCAGATACTCGCTTTGTCTCCCTGTGAAAATAAAATTCAGATAGGCAGCTCGCTTACCAAAGGACTTGGTGCGGGTGCAGATCCCGATATCGGCAGAGCGGCGGCGGAAGAGAGCAAAGAAGTGCTTACCAAAGCCGTTGAAAATACCGACCTTTTATTCATTACCGCAGGTATGGGCGGCGGTACGGGTACAGGTGCGGCTCCAGTAATCGCTAAAATTGCCCGCGACATGAAGATTCTTACCGTAGCAGTCGTAACCGAGCCTTTCGGTTTCGAGGGCAAAAAGCGTATGGAAAATACGGTAAAGGGTCTTGAAAATCTTAAAAAATACGTTGATACGCTTATCATAATACCCAACGACAAAATTAAAACGGTCGTTGCTAAAAACACTCCTATGCGCGAGGCGCTTCGCGTTGCGGACGAAATTTTGAAGCAGGGAATTAAAGGCATTGCCGAGCTTATCGTTAATCCTTCGCTTATCAACCTTGACTTTGCTGACGTAAGAACTATCCTTAAGGACAAGGGTATAGCTCACCTAGGCGTCGGTGTTGCAAAGGGCGACAACAGGATTATTGAGGCGGTAAGGGTTGCGGTTAACTGCCCCTTGCTTGAAACGACTATCGAGGGCGCGCGCGGCGTAATACTTAACGTTGTCGGCGGCGACGATTTGACCTTTGACGAAGTTGCAGACGCGGCAGAGCTTGTAAGAAGCGTAGTAGACGCTTCCGCGAATATTATATTCGGCGCGAGAATTGACCCCAACGTTCGCGACGAGGTTGAAATTACAGTTATAGCTACGGGTTTCCCCGGCTTTGACAGCAAACAGCGCGACGATGACAGCGTGCAGAGGGGGTATCAGAGCGGCAGAGTATTCGACCGTCCTGCGTATAATGCACCCGCACCCGAAAGGTTGTCTGTTTCCGAGCCTTATTACACAAGGCAGTCGGTTCAGCCTCCTGTACAGCCCGCCCGCCAGATTACCGACGACGACAGCATAGAGCGCCCCAACGAAAAGAACGTTCCTAAATTTGCGCAGATGCTGAGAAACCTCGGCAAAAAGCGCACCGGCGACGACAGATATTAATTTAAAATAAATAAAACAAGAAAAAAGCACTCGTGGTTTACGGGTGCTTTTTTCTTACAAATTCAGTATTAATTTAACTAACGGAAAACCAAATGTGACTTAATGTGTAAGTTCATCATAGTAAGCCGTAAGGATTGCTTTTTTTATAAGTTCTCGGGTCTCGGAATTAAGCGGATGTGCAATATCCTTAAATTCGCCATCATTAGTTTTTCTGCTCGGCATTGCAATAAACGCGCCGTCTGCAGCTTCTATTACTTTTATGTCGTGTACGACGAAACATTCGTCAATGGTAATGGAAGCTACTGCTTTTAGTTTATTGTCCTCCTTGTTAACTAATCTGATTCGTACATCTGAGATTTTCATAATTCACCTGCCAGATAATACTTTCATTGTTTATATTGTACAATAAAAGTTAAATAATTTCAATAGCTTTATTAAAATTTTTTTACGTTTTGATAAAAAATTATACATATTTCGTGCTAAAAATTTATATTTTTTAATAATATGTATTATGCGCATTTATATTGAGGACAAATACGACAGTTTTTACTTTATCGGCATAGGCGGAGTAAGCATGAGCGGACTTGCAAAATATTTTCTGTCCGAGGGCAAAAAGGTGGGCGGATACGACGCCGCGGAAAATCAATATACCGAAGAACTTAAGAGCATGGGGGCCCAAATAAGCATCGGTGAAGAGCAGGACAGCGTTAAAGATTATTCTCTTATTGTGTATACGGACGCCATTAAGGAAAACGACTATCACCTGTGCGAAGCAAAAAAACTGTCCAAAAATATAATTTCGCGCGGACAGCTTTTATACGAAGTTAGCCGCAGTTTCAAAAAGGTTATTGCGGTTTCCGGTTGCCACGGGAAGACAACTTGCTGTTCTATGCTTGCGCATATTTTTGCGGCGGCGGGCAAAAAATTTACCGCCCACATAGGCGGTAGCGACAGCGAGTTTACAAATTTCTATTCGGGCGGCAAAGACTTTTTCATTACAGAAGCGTGCGAATATAAAAAGAACTTTTTGCTTTTAAAGCCTGATATTGCCGTAATATTAAACAGCGGTGCGGACCACTTAGAGTGTTACGGCAGCGAGCAGGCCTTGACGGAAGCATACCTGCGTTTTGCTAACAGTGCGGTCGTAGCAGTTTCGCTTTACCGCGATTTGCCTATAAACTTCGGGTATAGTTTCGGATACGATAAATGCGCGGACTATTTTGCAAAAAAGATACAAAGCACTGGCGGAGCATATTCGTTTACCGCTTACGAAGGGGCGGAAGAACTCGGCGAAATATCTTTGAACGTTTACGGCAAGCATAACGTACTTAACGCAGTAGCTGCGATTGCCGCCGCAAGAAGCGCAGGGATACAGTTCGAGTTTATAAAAGACGGGCTTAATTCTTTTACGGGCGTTGAGCGCAGGTTTGAAAATATAGGAAGCATAAACGGCGCGGTGTGTATAGCCGACTATGCACACCACCCCGAAGAATTGCGCGCGGTTATCCGCACGGCAAAAAAGATATGTTTGGGTAAATTATACGTAATATTTCAACCGCATACATATTCGAGAACCAAAAACCTGTTTTCACAGTTTGTAAAAGTGCTTGCACCGCTGAATAATTTGCTTATTTTTAAAACTTTTGCCGCGCGCGAATATTTCGACGACTCGGGCAGTGCGCTTACTCTTTCTCAGAGCGTGAAAAAATCCCACTACGGCGACGACATGCGGGATATTTCGGAATTCATATCTAAGGCGGGCGAGGGGGACATGGTTTTGTTTCTCGGCGCGGGTGATATATATTTTATTGCTAAAAATCTTATTAAAAATCTACCGGCTCGCCCTTGACGCGGCAAGAGTAGACCATATCAACTATCTGCGCGGCGCGCCTCGGCGATCGACCGCCGTTTGTAAGCGCCCAGCGCTCGGCAATTTCAACTAACTTATTGTCGCAAGGCAAACCTTTATCGGCGGCAAGCTGTTTTACAATTGACAGATATTTTTCTTTGTCGGTGGTTGAAAATAAAACGATAATACCGAACCTGTCGGACAGAGAAAGCTGTTCTTCAATAGAGTCTCTTGCGTGAACGGAGTTTTCTCTGTCGGAATAATTTTCCTTAACAATATGCCGTCTGTTCGAGGTCGCGACGATCATAACGTTTGAAGCCTTTCCCGAAATCGAACCTTCTAAGTTCGATTTTAAGAGCGAGGTTTTTTCGTCTCCGTCATCAAGAGATAAGTCGTCGATAAATATAATGAATTTAAGAGGGCTTGAAAGAATAAGCCGCTTTATTGCAGGTATGTCTTTCAGATTCTCTTTATTTACTTCTATAAGTCTAAGACCCTGACTGAAATACTTGTTCAGCATTGCGTGAACGGTAGAGGATTTCCCCGTGCCTCGGTCGCCGTATAAAAGCATATCGGAAAAGGGCAAGCCGTTTAAAAAATTTATTAAGTTAGAGGTTATTATCTGCTTTTCGCTTTCGTAGTCTTTAAGACTTTCAAGCGTTATTTTCGATGTTGTGGCAACAGGCTTTAAATTGTCGTTTTCGTATACGAAAGCGGAGTGGTCGATAAATTCGCCGTATCCGTTTTTCTGGTAATAGTTGTAGAGGCATTGTATAGTATAATCGTGATTAAATTCCTCGTCGAAAGGCGCTAAGCATTTTCCTAATGAATAGTGTCCGCGATTAGGAGTATTTGTAGCGAGGTTGAATATAATTTCAAGTTCGCTTTTGTATGCTTTCAAAACGTATGCGGACGGTAGTTTGCCGTTTGCACAGCTTACGGAAAAAGCGTTTTCATCTTTTAAAATTATTTCCTGCAATGCACCTAGTAAGTTATTTTCTTTTCCGAGAGAATAAAGCTTATTTAAAAATTCGGCTTGGTAAGGCTGTCCCTTTTCCGCATAGTTTAAAAATGCGGCGAACAGTTCGTTTTTTAACAGGTTTCTTAGGACAATTATCGTTTCTTTCGCGGGTAGTTCGTTCATAGCGTTCCTCGTTGATTTTTTATAATTATACACGTTTTTGCACCGTTATGCAAATTTACGGGGCTTTTTTTTAATAATTTTTAATATTGCTTGACTTAAAACGTGAATAATTATATAATTAAACAAACTTCGGAGGATACATCTATGGCAAAGATTTTCTATCAGTCGGATTGCGACTTAAAAGTATTAAAAAATAAAACCGTGGCTATCGTCGGATACGGCAGTCAGGGACATGCTCACGCGCTTAATTTGAGAGACAGCGGCGTGAATGTTATAATCGGCTTGCACGAGGGCGGTAAATCGTGGCCCAAGGCAGAAGCGGCGGGCTTCAAGGTTTATACCGTTGCGGAAGCTACTAAGCGTGCGGACGTCGTTATGATTTTAATCAACGACGAAACCCAAGCGAAAGTTTATAAAGAAAGTATTGTAAATAATTTAAAAGAGGGCGTGGCGCTTGCTTTTGCGCACGGCTTCAATATTCACTTCAAGCAGATAGTTCCCCCTGCAAACGTTGACGTCTTCATGATCGCGCCCAAGGGACCCGGTCATACAGTTCGCTCGGAATATCAGGAGGGGAAAGGCGTTCCCTGTCTTGTAGCAATTCATCAGGACTATACAGGCAAGGCTTTGGACGTTGCGCTTGCGTACGCCGCAGGTATCGGCGGAGCGAGAGCGGGCGTGCTTGAAACGACTTTCAAATGCGAAACCGAAACAGACCTTTTCGGCGAACAGGCGGTTCTTTGCGGCGGTGTTACCGCGCTTATGAAAGCGGGTTTCGAAACCTTGGTTGAAGCGGGCTATGACCCTAAAAACGCATACTTCGAGTGTATTCACGAAATGAAGCTTATAGTAGACTTAATCTACAAGGGCGGGTTCTCGATGATGAGATATTCTATATCAGATACGGCGGAATACGGCGATTACGAAACAGGCAAGCGCCTTATCACCGAGGAGACCAAAAAGGAAATGAAAAAGGTGCTTGAAGAAATTCAGGACGGCACTTTTGCTTCTAAGTGGATAGCCGAAAACAACAACGGCAGGGCGCACTTCAATGCAAAACGCGCGTTGGAAGCAACGCACCAGCTCGAAGAGGTAGGCAAGGAAATCCGCGCAATGTATGCATGGAACGACGCGGACAGCATTTACGAAGCCGAAAAAGGCAAGAAAAAACTTTAATTTATAAATTTTAAAAAGCGCGCCTGAATAGGCGCGTTTTTTTATTTTATTCCGTTTTCATTATTATATAAAAAAATAATAATTTTACCGTCATTTTGTTGTTATTTTTTTGCATAAATGATATAATAAAAACTGAGTTGTTATCATGAGAGGTAACTTTACAGAGTATGAAACTGAATAATAAAAACAGGGATAAAAATAACAAGTCTTCGATAATATTTACGAAGGAAACTTTAGGAACGACTTTGCTGCTTTTTACAGCAATAGTCTTTTTAATGCTGCTTACACGCAGTACCGTGTTCGCGGGGCTGGGTGCGGCAATATGCACGTTTATGTACGGTACGTTCGGTTACGGTTCATTCGTTATTCTTGCGCTGTTGGCGTACCTCGGCGAGTGGCTTATTTTCGGCAAAAAAATTAAAGTTAGCCTTAAACCCGCGCTTGTTATTTCGCTTACCGTAGTAGTATTTTTCCTGCTTTTCCATGCGGTTTCAAGTAGAAATATATCTTTATCCGGTTACGGTGCATACATTGCCGCATGCTATAAAAACGCGGCAAACGGACTTTCGGGTTATACCTTCGGCGGAGTTATTTGCGCAATTTTAGTATACCCCGTAGCAAAGCTTACGACGTATATCGGCGCGTACGTTATTTATTCGCTTCTTTTAGTAGTATGCGGATATCTTCTGTTTTTGGTGTTCCGCGGCGTGCGCAGCTCGCGCAGGGGCGGCGTTATCGTTAACGGCGTTGAAAGCGAAAAATCCGTAAAAATTCAGCCCGAAATTAAAGAGCAGGCTCAGCCCGTAAGAGAGGAGTCGGACTATTACTATAAACCTTTAAAAGCAAGTGAAAGGCGCAAACAGCAGATAATAGAACACCAGCCCGCAGTGCAGGAAGCCGCGGTGGAGGACAATACTCGGCAAAACCTCGGACGAAAAATACTTTTCGAGAACGGTGAGTTTGCAGCTGAAAGCTACAGACGCAATATGATTTTCAGCGACGACTCGTATTTTAATCACCCAGTGCAAAGCGAGGGGGATTATTTAAGCAGTTTCTCCAGTGGAAAAAAGACATTGCCGAGCAAGCCTTACAGTGAAAGCTTTCAGGAAGACGTTTTAAATAAACCCGTATCCCCGATGCCTTCAAACTACGTCTACGGTGAAAAGCCCGTTGAAAAGCTTGACGATATCGAGCCGGTTTCGGGAGACGTATATTCCGTACAGGATACGAATTATACTGTTGAGGAGTCGGATACGGCTGTAGACTACTCGCAGACTCTCCGCGATGAAGTTAAAGACAATGCCCAGCCCGAAATCAAAGCTGAGTCCTCACAGTATGAAAATTATATAAACGAACCGGCACCCGAGCGTAACGAGTATTTGAATCGTTCCGTAAGGGAAGAGCCTAACGAGGCTGCTTCCGAAAGTGCAGAACAGATAGAGGAGCCACAGGTTGACGAGCAGCCCGAAAAGGAGAGCGGCTCGGTCAATATGTATAACCTTTTTAATTCGTCAAACGTTCCCAGAGGAGAGCAGAGCATAGAGCCCGACGTTTCAAGACTTTCGTCAAGAAGGGCTGAAAGGAGCAACGCTAATCTTTTTGATGACGACAATTTATACGAAGATGACGATGATAATTTTTCCGCGTTCCCCCACAGCGCAAAGCTTACGGTTGACGACGATGACGATATTGAGGACGAAAGCCCCGCGGTAGGCTTTACCGAAACGCATACTGCCGCGCCTGCACCCGTGGCACCCGCGCCCGTAGTTCGTCAGGAGCGCAAAGCAGAGCCTCAGGCGGTGCAAACTCCCGTACAAGCGGAAAAGCCCAAACACGTCTGGAAAAAGTACGTTCACCCTACGCTCGATTTATTGGACGATTACCCCGAGCATAGCAACGTTAACACGGGAGAGATTGAGGACAACAAGCGCACAATCGAGGAAACGCTTGCAAGATTTAAAATCAGCAGTGAAGTTTCAAACGTTACGATAGGTCCCGCAATTACGCGCTATGACGTGATTATCGAGGACAAAACTAAAATAAAACAGTCGCTCAATTACAGAGAGGCGGTCGCTATGGCGTTAATGAAGGAAAACGTTACGGCGTATCTTAACTACTCTAAGGGCGCGCTGTCAATAGAAGTTCCCAATAATGCGAGGACTATCGTCGGGCTTAAAAGCATGCTTGCAAGTCCCAAGTTTATAAACAGCAAATCCAACGCATTGACCTTTGCACTCGGTAAAAACGTTGAGGGCGAAGTTGTTTGCCCCGATATAACTAAAATGCCTCACCTTTTGGTTGCAGGTACTACGGGCAGTGGTAAAAGTATTTGCTTAAGCGCGCTTATAGTAAGCTTACTGTACAAATACGGTCCGGAGGAATTAAGGTTTATTCTTGTTGACCCTAAACAGGTTGAATTTATCTCTTACGACAAACTGCCTCACCTTATGATTAACGAAATTATTCATGAGGTGGATAAGGCTATAAAAGCGCTTAACTGGGCGATTAAAGAAATGGAGCGCAGGTACAGCCTTTTCAAGGATATGACCGAAGGCGGCAGGGCAACCAAAAACCTTGACGAGTACAACAGCCATTTACCTGAAGGCGAAGAAAAACTGCCCAAAATAGTAATTATCCTCGACGAGTTCGGCGACTTGATGTTGCAGGCTAAAAAGGATATAGAGGGCAGAATAATCAAGCTCGTACAAAAGGCGCGCGCCTGCGGAATACATTTGATTCTCGCAACACAGCGTCCCTCGGTAGACTGTATTACAGGTCTTATCAAATCCAACTTACCTACGCGTATAGGCTTTAAGGTTAACTCCTTCGACGACGCGAGAACGATATTCGATATCGGCGGTGCGGAAAAGCTTTTGGGCAAGGGCGATTTGTATTTCCGTTCGGCGGAAAATCCCGACCTTGCGCGTATACAGGGATGCTTTATCGACACACACGAGGTGCAGAAGGTTACGGACTTCGTTAAAGAGCATAACGAAACTTACTTTGACGAGGACGCTTCAGACTTCATTAACAAGGTCGAAGAGGAAGCGTCCAACTCGTCGGGCGGCGGCGACGAAGCGGCTGTTGACGGCGACGCAAAGATAGACGACACCTACATAAAGGCACTGTATTACTGCGTAACTTCAAATCAGGCTTCGGTTTCTATGATTCAGCGCCGTTTCCCCGTTGGATATATTAAGGCTTGTAAAATTATTGACTGGATGGAGAATATGAACTATATCACCCAGTCAGAGGGTTCTAAGCCCAGAAAGGTTTTGATGTCCAGAGAGGAGTTTATAAACACCTACGGAGAACCCGATGATTAATTTTACGCAAAAGAAATTCGGATTAATTTCTCTCGGTTGCGATAAAAACAGGGTAGATTCCGAAAAACTTTTGGCAATAATTAAGGAGAAAGGCTGTCATATAACCGACAGTATTGAGGAAGCACAAATTTTAATCGTCAACACTTGCGCGTTTTTAAACGAATCGCGCAAGGAAGCGATTGAAACGATTTTAGACTGTGCGGCTTACAAAAGCGGAAATCTTGAAAAGCTTGTAGTAACAGGTTGTTTACCTCAGAAGTTTATAGGCGAAACTTTTGATTCTCTTGACGAGGCGGACGTTTTTTTAGGAACGCGCGACTACGACAAAATTTTCGAAGCACTTGAAAAATCTTACGAGGGCGACAGAGTTAACTTCGTAGGCCGCGGCAACTGTTGTTTTTTGTCGGACAGGCTTATAACCACGCCCCAGCATTATGCGTATTTGAAAATTGCCGAGGGGTGCAGTAACCACTGTGCGTACTGTCTTATACCAGATATACGTGGAAAGTACGAAAGTTTCCCTATGGAAAAGCTTTTAGAGGAAGCTTCCTCACTTAGCGACGTTGCCGAGCTTATAATAGTTGCGCAGGATATTACGCGCTACGGTATTGATTTATACGGCAAAAAAAAATTAAAAGAAATTTTACAAAAGTTGACAGCTCTTGTCAACATTAATAGTGTAAGATTACTTTACTGTTATCCCGATATGCTTGACGACGAGCTGATAGCGGAGATAAGGGATAATGAAAAGATAATAAAATATCTTGATATACCTTTTCAGCACAGCGAGGACAGAATTTTAAAGCTGATGCGAAGGGCCGGGAGCAGAGAGCGTTATTTAAGTTTGATAAATAAGCTTAGGGAAAACATTCCGGAAATTGCAATTCGCTCAACTTTTATTGCAGGCTTCCCCACCGAAACGGAGGAGGAATGCGACGCGCTTTGCGGCTTCCTGCGCGAGGCAAAACTCGATAACTGCGGATTTTTCGCATATTCGAGAGAGCATGGTACACCGGCATATTCGCTGAATGGACAAGTTCCCGCCGCAATTAAAAAGCGCAGGGTTAAAAAGCTTTACGCGGTTCAAAGAGAAGTTTCGGCTGAAAAGTTAAAAGGTTACATAGGCAAAACCGTAAAAGTGTTGTGCGACGGTATCGATTACGATAAAAACTGTTTTGTCGGCAGAGCGTATTTCAGCGCTCCCGACATTGACGGAAAAGTTTATTTCAACGCGCACAGCGCCGCTCAGGGTGAGTACTGCGACGTAGTAATTACCGAAAGCGACATTTACGATTTGTACGGCAAAACGGAGGACTATTCGTTATGAATGAAGAAGAAAAGCAAAACACCAAAATGAACAAGGTAGTACGCGGAAACGGCGCTATGAATTTGCCCAATAGACTTACGATAAGCAGAATCGTAATGATTCCCGTATTCGTTCTGTTTTTCTATTTGCATTTTACCGCGCATTATTTCGTGGCGTGGACGGTGTTCGCGGTTGCATGCTTTACCGATTTGTTCGACGGTATGTTGGCGCGCAAATATAACGTAGTTACAAACCTCGGCAAATTCCTTGACCCCATTGCGGACAAGGTACTGGTTCTGTCGGGCTTTGTGGTTCTTTTGACTAAACCGGAGATTTTCTGCGCGAACCTCGACAACTGGGCTATGATAGTCGCAGGGTGCAGCGTTGCAATTATTCTTGCAAGGGAGATTATAGTCAGCGGTTTAAGAATGGTCGCGGCTAATTCCGGCATTGTTATTGCGGCGGATAAACTGGGCAAATACAAAACCTTTGCGCAGGATATCGCTATCGGTATATTTTTAATAGGCGAAGGAGTCGTTGAGCTCACAGACCATATTATAGGCAAAGTAATTAACTATATAGGTATCGCCGTATTCGTTATCGCTGTTTTACTTACCATAATTTCAGGTATAATATATATCGTTAAAAATTTGCAGGTTTTAAAAGATAATGGAAACAGCGAAAACTGATTTCAGAATCGGAAAGAATTGCCTTCTCGTATTCAGGAACAGGAAAGTCAACGTATTCGACGAAGCTAATTCTTTGATTTTATCATTTTCCGAATGCGGATATTACTTTGATAAAATTTCGTATATTTCGTACAACAATTCTGACGAAATTGTACGCGCGCTTAAAGACGGAAAAAGGCACTATGAAAATTTAGTACTTTTGTGTCCGTCGGAAATGCAGAAAACTTTAAAAAGATTTATAAGCTCTTTATATCTTGCCGAATTCAACGAGCTTGGAATTTTAAAAAACGGCAATGACAGCGTGTTTGTTTTTACGGACAAAGAGTGCAGACTGCGCATAGACGACGTAAAAAATATACTTGATAACAAGTACGGAAACAAACGTGAAAAGGCGTATATCCGTACGGTAGGCGCTCCTGCCGACGTAATTAAAAATTCTATAGACAGCGCCTTGAATATCGAAGGACAGGAAGATTTAAAAAGATTAATCGACTTTAACATAATCGAAAGTTTCAGCGACTGCACAATTGAAATTGCATATTCCGAAAATATTCAAAAGAGTGTTTTCGATAAAATTTACAGGGCGCTTTTAAGTTCGCTTGACGAGTACGTTTACGCGCTTGAAAACGTTCCGCTTGCAGAAAGACTGTTCCAGATTTTAAAGCTGAGAAGAATGAAAATAAGCGTTGCTGAGTCGTTCACGGGTGGCGGAATATGTAAGCGGCTTGTGGACGTTCCCGGAATCAGCGAAGTTTTTTACGAAGGGCTGAACACGTATTCAAACGGGTCAAAGCATAGGCGGCTAGGCGTAAAGGATATGACTTTGAAGCAGTACGGCGCGGTTTCTCAGCAGACCGCTTCGGAAATGGCTGAAGGGCTTATGGAAAGCGGAAACTGCGATATAAGTATCGCTACGACGGGCATAGCGGGTCCGAAGTCGGACAATACGCAAAAACCCGTGGGGCTCATATATATCGCCGTGGGAACGCATGAGCATATTTCCGTATATAAGTACAACTTAAAGGGCGACAGAAACACAATAACGCAGACGGCGATAAACTTAGCGCTGTTTCTTGCATTTAAAACGTTAAAATAATTCAGGAGATAAATATGAACGAAGAAAAATTAAAAGCACTGAACTCAACCGTTGCAATGATTGAAAAGCAGTACGGCAAAGGCGCTATTATGAAGTTGGGCGACTATAAGGTAAATACCGACCTTGAGATTATCCCTACGGGTTGCCTTTCGCTTGACCTTGCTCTCGGCGTGGGAGGTGTACCCCGCGGCAGAATATTGGAGATATACGGACCCGAATCGTCAGGTAAAACTACGGTTGCCCTGCATATAATTGCGGAAACGCAGAAGGCTGGCGGAGTTGCAGCGTTTATAGATGCAGAGCATGCGCTCGACGCGCAGTATGCACACGCACTCGGCGTTGATACAAACGAGCTTTATCTTTCACAGCCCGACACTGGCGAACAGGCGCTTGATATATGCGAGTCGCTTGTCCGTTCGAGCGCGGTTGACGTAATTGTAGTCGACTCGGTTGCAGCTCTTACCCCTAAGGCTGAAATAGAGGGTGATATGGGCGATACGCACGTTGGACTTTTAGCAAGGCTTATGTCGCAGGCTTTAAGAAAGCTTACCGCAATAACTAACAGGTCAAAAACCTGCGTAATATTTATTAACCAGCTTCGCGAAAAGGTCGGTGTTATGTTCGGTAATCCCGAGACGACTCCCGGCGGTAAAGCATTGAAGTATTTTGCTACCGTAAGGCTTGATATAAGAAAAGCCGACGCGCTTAAAAACGACGGTGATATAATAGGTAATAGAACGAAGTGCAAGGTTGTTAAAAACAAGGTTGCGCCTCCTTTCAAGGTTGCAGAATTTGATATCATTTACGGCGAAGGAATTTCGCAGGAAGGTTGCCTTATCGACCTTGGAATAGAATATGGAATACTTACAAAGAGCGGTGCGTTCATTTATTATAACGAAGAAAATCTTGCTCAGGGCCGTGAAAAAATGAGGGAATATTTAAAAGAACATCCCGAAGTTAAAGCGGAGATTGATTCAAAAATCAGAGAGGCGCACAAAGCCTCGCTCAGTAAGAAGGACTAAATGCAATTCGGATATATCAGGGTGTGCGCGGCAACTCCAGAAATTAGGATTGCCGACGTTGAATTTAATACCGAGCAAATAATAAAAGCTATAAAGGAGAGTTCTAAAAAAGGCAGTCAGTTGACCGTCTTTCCAGAGCTTTGTATCTGCGGCTATACTTGCGGAGATTTGTTCAATCAAAAAACGCTGTTGGACAGCGTTGAAAATGCCCTTGTTAAAATTTGCAAAGCGACGGAAGGGATAGAAACCCTCGTGTTCGTCGGAGCGCCTGTAGTGTGCGACGGAAAGCTGTATAACTGTGCCGTCGGTATTTGCAACGGGCAAATTTTGGGCGTTGTGCCTAAAACGTATTTACCTAACTATGGCGAGTTTTACGAAAGGCGCCACTTTACCCCTGCGCCCAAGGTTAGTTCGGTTGTTAATTTCGGCGAATACAGCTCAATTGAACTCAGTACTAACATAATTTTTAAAGCTTCAAACTGCCCTGATTTCACGGTTGCGGTTGAAATTTGCGAGGACTTATGGGCACCGCAAGCGCCTTCGATTGAGCAAGCACAGGCTGGCGCTAATATAATAGTAAATCTCTCTTGTAGCGACGAAACTGTAGGTAAAGCAGAGTACAGAAAAAATCTCGTAAAAATGCAGTCGGGTAAGCTTGTTTGCGGTTACGTTTACTGCGACGCAGGCGACGGCGAAAGCACTACCGATATGGTTTTTGCGGGACATAATATCATTGCCGAAAACGGCTTAATACTTGCCCAAAGCAAGCTTTTTGAAAACGGGCTATTGTACGGTGATATTGATATTGAAATGCTTACGGCTGAAAGACGTAGGATATCAAGCGGATATTATACTGAAAACATAACCGTTAAAAATTCAGAGAGCGCTTATACTCATATACTTTTTAAAACATCTACAAAAGAATTAGCCCTAACCCGCAAATTCTCAAAAACTCCGTTTGTTCCCGAGGACGGAAATAAGCTTTCGGAAAGAACTGAGCTTATTTTATCCATTCTTGCAAAGGGGTTGGAAAAGCGGTTAAAGCATACGAATTGCAAAACTGTCGTTATTGGCATTTCAGGCGGACTTGATTCTACTTTGGCATTGCTTATTGCATGCAGAACGTTTGATAATCTTAAAAAGGACAGAAAGAATATAATCGCCGTAACAATGCCTGGCTTCGGCACTACGGATAAGACTAAGGGTAATTCTTTAAAGCTTATCGATTCTCTCGGCGTAACTGGTAAAGTCGTGCCTATTTCTGACAGCGTTCTAAAGCATTTTTCGGATATCGGACACGATAAGGATAACCGCAACGTAACGTACGAAAACGCGCAGGCGAGAATGAGAACGCTTATTCTCATGGATATTGCAAACGATATGGGCGGACTCGTTCTCGGTACGGGCGATTTAAGCGAACTTGCGCTCGGATGGGCGACATATAACGGCGACCATATGTCAATGTATGCGGTTAACTCGTCCGTTCCAAAAACGCTTGTTAAACATATCGTAAATTACGAGGCGGAAAGGCTCGGCGGCGAGTGCGGCAAAGTGCTTAAAAGTATTTTGTCAACGGAAATCAGCCCCGAACTGCTTCCTCCTGCAAAGAACGGAGAAATAACTCAAAAAACGGAAGATATAGTAGGGCCTTATATTCTGCACGACTTCTTTTTGTATTATGCTATACGTTGGGGATTTGCGCCAGATAAGGTTCAGTATATTGCCGAAACTGCATTCGACGGCGTTTACGATAAGGTAACGATAAAGAAATGGCTCGTTAATTTTTATAAAAGATTTTTCTCACAGCAATTCAAACGCTCGTGTATGCCGGACGGGGTTAAAGTAGGTGCTGTTTCGCTTTCCCCCAGAGGCGACTGGCGTATGCCGTCGGACGCGATTGTAAGCGAATGGTTGAATAAAATCAAATAATAATTTACAAAAAAGAGCGGTTTTTCCGCTTTTTTTTATATTGTGAAAAGTATTTAAATTATTAAATTGACTTTTAATAAATATAGGTGTAAAATATATAAGGATATAGACTAACCTTAAAAGGTTTTGTTATATATTTAAAATTTAACGTCAGGAGGCTTACTGTGAACACTAACATTTTAAGCACCCTGTTTCTCGCAAGCAATGTAAGTGTAGGCTTGACTATCGGGCTTACAGTAGGTTGCTTTGTTATTGCACTTGGCGTAGGTTTTTTCGTCGGCTTTTTAATCAAAAAAATGCAGATGCAAAAAGAGCTGGGTGATTTGAAAACGCTGAAAGATAAAATGCTTGAAGAAGCGTCGCAAAAATGCAAAGCGTTAAAAAAAGAAGCAATAATTGAGGCCAAGGAACAGGAGCTGCAATTAAGAAACGAATTCGAAAGAGAGAGCAGAGAGAAGAAATCCGAACTGCAAAAACAGGAACAGAGACTTTTGCAGAAGGAAGATTCGCTCGATAAAAAAGAAGACGCGCTCAATAAAAAGAACGAGTCTTTGGAACAGCAAAAGCGCGAGCTTGTAAACAAAGAAAAAGAAATAGAAAAAACTCAGGAAAAGATAAACCACCAGCACGAATTGATGGTAAGCGAACTTGAAAAAGTTGCGCAGCTTACCAAAGAGGAGGCTAAACAGGCGCTTTCAAACGAAATTTTGGAAGAAACGCGTCATGACGTTGCACTTCAGGTCAGAAATATCGAGCAGACCGCAAAAGAAGAAGCAAGCCAGGAAGCGAAAAAGATTATTTCCCTTGCTATTCAGCGTTGCGCCGCAGACCATGCGTCTGAAATTACCGTATCGGTTGTTCAGTTGCCTAGCGACGATATGAAGGCAAGACTTATTGGGCGTGAGGGCAGAAATATCCGCGCTATCGAAAATGCAACGGGTATCGAGCTTATAATCGACGATACTCCCGAAGTAGTTATTTTGTCGGGCTTTGACCCGGTAAGGCGTGAGATTGCAAGACTTTCGCTTGAAAAACTTATTTCCGACGGTAGAATTCATCCCGCAAGGATAGAGGAAACCGTTGAAAAGGTTAAAAAGGAAATGGACGCCGAAATTAAGGCTGCGGGCGAAAGCGCAATGTTCGAGGTCGGTATATTCGGACTTCATCCCGAAATTATCAAGCTTTTGGGTAGACTGAAATACAGAACGAGCTATGGTCAGAACGTGTACAAGCACTCTATAGAAGTTGCTCAGCTTGCAGGGCTTATGGCTTCCGAGCTCGGTGCGGACGTAACGCTTGCTAAGCGCGCGGGACTCTTACATGATATAGGTAAGGCTGTTGACCACGAGCAGGAAGGTACACATATTCAGATAGGCGCCGACCTTGCAAAGAAGTACAGGGAAAGCAACAATGTTATTAACGCAATAGCCGCGCATCATGGCGACTGTGAGCCTAAAACTATCGAGGCTGTTCTCGTTGCCGCGGCGGACGCAATTTCCGGCGCAAGACCCGGAGCAAGACGCGAGACTGGCACGAACTACGTTAAACGTCTTGAAAAGCTTGAAGCTATTGCAGGAGACTTCAACGGTGTTGAAAAGTGCTATGCAATTCAGGCAGGCAGAGAGGTGCGCGTAATCGTTAAGCCCGAGCAGATAGACGACGCGCAGACGATGTTCCTTGCTAAGGATATTGCAAAGAAAATTGAAAAAGAACTTGAATATCCCGGACAGATAAAAGTAAACGTAATCAGGGAATTCAGAGCAAGTGAATTTGCAAAATAAGTAAATATTACAATCCCCGCAGCCGTTGGCTGCGGGGATTTTTAATACAATTAATTAAGTTTGTTGTACTTATCGATTACTTCAAGTATAAAGCTTTGTGCGGCATCAAAATCGTCCATATTAGGGTGGCCCTTATTAAGTCCGCCGCCGAGAGCAAAGATAAAGAATTTATCATGCCCTGTGCACCCGAAAGAACCGAGCACAACTTTGTTTTTGCTCTCTAAAAGCTTTACAAGCGTGCGGTTGTTCTTTTCAAAGTTCTTAGAGCCGCTTGTGGAGAATACAAAGCTGTAAGCTTTTTTATCACAAACGCTTTTAACGAATTTTAACAATTCTTTATCGTGTTTGCCGAAATAAATACCACTGCCGAAGCCGACTATATCGTATTCGCTTAGCTTGTAGTTACTTACATTTTCAAGCTCGGTAAGGGTTACGGGTGCAACCTCGGACATTGCTTCCGCAATCTTTAAAGTATTGTCGTTGTGTTTTGATTTAACTACGATTAAAATTTTCATTTTGCTTATTTACTGAAAAGATAGAAGCAAACCGCAAATGCGGGGATATTAAGTGCTACAAAGCAGGGTATGATAATTTTTGCCATTATGTCGCCTGCAGATGCAAAGTTTACGTGAAGTAAAATAGATACAATAAAGATTATAAATATAAGTATAATCGTTACTACAATGCACGCCGAAATGTATAAGTTAGATGCAGGCTTTCTTGAATTTTTGCCGAGATCCGTATAGCACAGAACGCCGAATATCAAAAGCTGAGCCGCACCAATAGCAAGGATAACGAAGGGATATGTAAGCCCTACGCCGAGTTCTTTTCTGAAAAGCAGGCACATGGTAAATTCAAGTAAGAATATTACAGAAATTATCAGCGAGCTTTTAAACATCGAACTGCCTCTGTTATAGCTCTTTCTACGTGAACCGGTTATTGTATAGTCGGACGAATTTATTTTCAGTCCGTCGTTTTCGGCTTTGGTACTCATATCGTCAAGCTTAACGGTAGAGGTAGCCGTCTTTTTTTCTACGGGTTGAACGGGTTCGTGATGAGGCTTTGTTTTAACCGTCTTTACAAAAAGATTATTTATGAGGTTGCGGTAATCTCTTTCCGTTTCGGGCTTATTGTTATATATAAGCTTATCAGTGTCGATTTCGTCCGCAACGGGAACGGGCTCAACTTCGTGAACAACCTGAGGTTTGGGAGCAGGCTCCGATATTAATTTCAAATAATTTTCGTGAACGATTCTGCGCTGCTCCTCGTCCATAGGTTCGGGTTCTTCCTGCTGTGAAGAGTAGGGAACGAAAGGTTCTTCGCCTTTGACTTCTTCCTGCTTTACAGGCTCTTGAACGGTAACAGGTTCTGTAACCTCGGGTTCAGGCTCGGGAGCGGGAGCAGGTGCAGGTTCAACTGAACGGGTAGGAGCGACAAGCTGTTCATAGTAAACGCTTTGCTCGGTAAACGTAGCTGTTTCGGGTTTTATTTCAACCTTAGGAAGCTGTCTTTCCTCGCTTACAAAATCTTCTTCGTCCTCGTCATAATCGTCGTCTTTTAAAACGGGCACGCGCGAGGTTGACTTTTTAAGAATTTTAAAGTCGATAGCGGAAGGGGCGGGCTGAGAAAAATCAAACGAACGGTCGGATATGAGGTTGTCTATAACCGTTCTCGAATATTCCCATTCGGCCTGATTTTTTTCGGTAATTTCTCTGCCGCTGTCAGTAAGCGTATAATACTTTCTTCTGCCGCCGAGTGATACCTCGTCCGTCTTCCAATAGGCTGTAATATAGCCTTGAGATTCAAGCCTTTTTAACGCGCTGTAAAGCGTGGGTTGTTTAAGCGTATACTGACCGTGGCTTTTACTTTCTATTTCCTCGATAATTTCATAGCCGTACTTGTCGCGTTCGTACAAGGTGCGGAGTATTATCGTATTTATGTGCCCGCGGATTAAGTCCGCACTTATGGCGCTTTTAGTTTCGCCGTTGCGCTCTATCGGGGCATCGTAATTTTCGGTGTTGTCATCCATAAAGGCTCATCCTCCGTAATTTTAATTATTATATCATATATTGGTACAAAATGTCAATGTTTTACAGCAAATAAAGGGTACTATGCCACACATAATTAAGCTTTTTTGCTGAAATATTGGACTTTTTGGAATATTAGTGATAAAATTTTTTTGAATAAAAACAGAGGTAAAAGTATGTACAGAAACATTAATGATTACAAACTAAGATACACGGACGTTGATCCTTACGACAATTTAAAACTTTCGTCGCTGTTATCTTTTCTTGAAGAGTCGGCTTGTCTTTCTGCGGACGAGCTTGGTTTCGGTTATGACGACGTTGCGCCGAAAAATATAGGTTTTGTAATAGTCAACTGGTATATAAAGCTTGAGAGGAATATAAAGCTTGGAGAAACGCTTTCGGTACATACATGGCCGATTAAGCCCAGACATATGATTTTTGTCAGGGATTTTGAAATTTACTCCGGAAAAGAAAAGGTGGGCGTTGCAACTTCGCGCTGGTGCATGGTCGACACTAAAACCTTTGCAATACTTCCGTCTAACGCCTATTTTAATGAAGGGGATTTTGATAATTATAACACCGAGAGAAGCGTCGAGTTTTCAGGTTGGAAAATTCCGAGAATTACCGAGGGGGAGTTGGCTTATTCTAAGATAGCAACGTATTCAGACTACGACCATTATTTTCACGTGAATAATACAAAGTATGCAGATTTTATGCTTGACGTTTTTTCGGTTGAGGAACTTGAAAATTTGTCTGTAAGTTCCGTGCAGATAACTTACGTCAAGCAGTGTAAACAGGGTGAAAAGTTGGACTTTTATAAAAGCAGCGACGGAGACGGTTATTTTATAGAAGGCAGGGTAGGCGACGAGCTTCGTATTCAGATGAGGATAAAATTCGTTGGAGTATAATATTAAAATTTTGCGCTCGGCGCGGAAAAGCATATCTTTGACCGTTGCCGCGGATAACTCGATAACGGTACGCTGTCCGAAATATATGTCTGACACTAAGGTGAACGATTTTATTGCGCAGAAAAGAAAGTGGCTTGAAAAAGTAATTTATGCAAACAACAAAAAGCAAAGCGAGAACGGTGCAATTTTAAATTATTCTGAGATTTATGTTTCGGGTATCAGACTTCCGCTTTTTGTCGGCGATAAAAACTTGATTACGCAGAATGCGGTATACGTAAAAAATGTAAAGAGAATAAAACAGCTTTTAGTAAAAAACTTTTCTAAGCAATTTATAAACTACGTTTACGAATTGTCGGCACAAATCAGTCTGTTTGCAAACAGCATAACTATAAAGAGTTATAAAAGCAGATGGGGCTGTTGTGACCGTAATAAAAGCTTAAAGTTTAACAGCGTAATTTTTATGCTTCCGCCTGAGATACAAAGATACGTCATAATACACGAGCTGTGTCATACCGTTCATTTTAACCACTCGGCGGAGTTCTGGGATTTGGTTTCCGAATACATTCCAAACTATAAAAAAGTAAGGAACGAGCTTAAAAAATATGATTATCTTACGAGAATATATTAAGCTTTGCATTTGAACTGACGCCTGACTTGTAAATATTCACAATAATTTAAAAATTGTGTATATTTATGCATATATACAAAATTTATGAAAAATTATTCAAAATAAATTTTGCTTACGACAAAATATACGGGTTAATTCGCTTGACTTGACAATATATATTATTGTATAATTTTTTAGATTAAAAATAAGAGCGCTTTACGCGCAAAAAATTTGCGAAGGTGAATTGAAATTGGAAAAGAAAATCAAAAAAGTTGTTCTTGCTTACTCTGGAGGTCTCGATACCTCGATTATTATCCCTTGGCTTAAAGAGAATTATGACAACTGCGAAGTTATAGCAGTTTCCGGCGACGTAGGCCAGACTACCGAGCTTGAAGGACTTGAAGAGAAGGCGAAAAAGACAGGCGCTTCTAAGCTGTATATTCTCGACCTTAAGAAAGAGTTCATAGAGGATTATATTTATCCCACAATGAAAGCGGGCGCCGTTTACGAAAACAAGTATCTTTTAGGTACGTCGTTTGCCCGTCCCGTAATTGCAAAAAGAATTGTAGAAATCGCAAAAAAAGAAGGCGCGGACGCAATTTGCCACGGTTGCACGGGTAAGGGAAACGATCAGGTAAGGTTCGAGCTTTCGATTAAAGCTTTCGCTCCTGAAATGAAAATTATCGCCCCCTGGCGTATTTGGGATATAAAGAGCCGCGACGAGGAGATCGATTATGCCGAAGCTCATAATATTCCTTTGAAAATTAACAGAGAGACGAACTACTCTAAGGATAAAAACCTTTGGCATTTGTCGCACGAGGGCCTCGATTTGGAGGATCCTGCAAACGAACCCGATTACGATAAAATTTGCGAGCTCGGCGTATCTCCCTGGAAGGCTCCCGACGAGGCTACGTATATTTCAATTCACTTTGAAAAAGGTATCCCTACCGCAATTGACGGCAAAAAGTTAGACAGCGTTTCGCTTATGGATAAGCTTAACGAGGTCGGCGGCAAAAACGGCGTAGGTCTTATAGACATGGTTGAAAACAGACTTGTCGGTATGAAGAGTAGGGGTGTGTATGAAACCCCCGGCGGTACGATATTGTATTTCGCGCACGAACTTTTGGAATCGATTTGCCTTGATAAAGCAACTCAGCACTATAAGCAGCTTATTGCAATAAAGTATGGTGAAATGGTTTACGACGGTCAATGGTTTACTCCGTTAAGGGAGGCACTTGATGCTTTCGTTGATAAAACGCAGGAGACCGTAACCGGCGACGTTAAACTTAAAATATATAAGGGCAATATTCTTAATGCAGGTATCAAATCGCCTCATTCGCTTTACAGCGAGGAGATAGCAACCTTCGGTGAGGATGACTGCTACGACCAGATGGATTCACAGGGATTTATAAACCTGTTCGGACTTCCTATTAAGGTTAAGGCCCTTTTGGACAGCAAAAAGTTAAAATAATGTACAACGTTTTTATAGACGGAAAAGAAGGCACGACGGGTCTGCAGATTTACGACAGGCTTAAAGTGCGTAAAGATGTAAACGTATTTCATCTTTCGGACGAAAAACGCAAAGACGTTAAAGCAAGAAAAGAGTGCCTCAACTCGGCAGATATAAGCATTTTATGTTTGCCCGACGACGCGGCGCGCGAAGCCGTTGCTTTGGTAGAAAACCCGAGCGCCAGAATTATCGACGCATCAACCGCGCACCGGGTAAATAAAGACTGGGTTTACGGACTTCCCGAGCTTTCGGATGAACGCAGAGCGAAAATTGCTTCGGCGAAGAGAGTTTCAAACCCCGGCTGTCATGCAACGGGTTTTATATCTATAGTTGCACCGCTTGTAAAAAGCGGAATAGTTGGGGCTGATTATCCTTTTGTTGCACATTCTATTTCGGGTTACTCCGGAGCAGGTAAAAAGGCAATTGCGCAGTACGAGACGGAAGGCAGAGATAAGTTGCTTGATTCTCCGAGAGAGTACGCGTTAGGGCTTGCGCATAAGCATTTGCCCGAAATGGTTAATGAGTGCGGTTTAAAATACAAGCCGATATTTAATCCGTTTATCTGCGATTATTATTGCGGAATGTGCGTAACTGTTCCCGTATATACCAGATTTATGGCTCAAAAGTACGATGTAAAAGCGCTAAGAGAATTTTTTGCAGAGTACTATGCCAAACAGAACTTCATAAAAGTACCCGATGAAAGCGATATTCCTGCATTTCTTGCGGCTAACGAGCTTGCGGGTACAAATAATCTTAAAATTTATATCAGCGGAAATGACGAGCAGATTTTAATTGCAAGCGTATTCGATAATTTGGGCAAGGGTGCTTCGGGCGCTGCCGTTCAGAATATGAATATAATGCTCGGCGTTGACGAAAAATTATCTTTGATTTAACAAAATGGAAATTAAGGAAATAGCGGGCGGCGTATGTGCCCCCAAAGGTTTTAAAGCCGCAGGCGTTCACTGCGGAATAAGGAAAAATAAAACTAAAAAAGATTTGGCGCTTATTGTCAGCGAAGTTCCCGCAAACGCCGCGGGAGTTTATACGAGTAACCTTGTAAAGGGTGCACCCGTAGTCGTAACTAAAAATAATCTTGCGGACGGAAAGGCGCAGGCGATAATCTGCAATAGCGGAAACGCAAATACCTGTAACACCGACGGCATACGGGTTGCAAAAGAGATGTGTTCGCTCGTTGAAAAGGTAAGCGGTATTAAGGCGAACGACGTAATAGTGGCTTCCACGGGCGTAATCGGTCAAAAGCTTTCTATCGAACCTATTGCCGCTGCTATGAGCGGGTTGTATTCGGATCTCGGTAACAACAGTGTTGACGCAAACGAAGCGATAATGACTACGGATACAACGCAGAAGACCGTGGCGGTTGAGTTTACCATCGCCGGAGTTAAGTGTGTAATAGGCGCAATTGCAAAGGGAATAGGTATGGTTTGCCCCAATATGGCAACTAATCTCATTTTCCTGACTAGCGATGTTTCTATAACTTCTAAGATGCTTCAAAAGGCGCTTTCCGAGGACGTAAAAAGTTCGTTCAATATGATTAGCGTTGACGGAGACCAGTCCACAAACGATACCTGCTGTATACTTGCAAACGGTCTTGCTGGTAATAAGATTATCGATAGCGAAGGAGCCGATTTCGAAGCATTTAAAACCGCTTTAAATTACTGTACGGTAAAGCTTTCAAGAATGATTGCAAAAGACGGCGAGGGAGCTACGAAACTAATCGAGTGTAAAGTCAGCGGAGCGGGAAGCGAGTCTATGGCTAAAAACGTTGCAAAGACTGTTATTAAGTCTTCGCTTGTAAAAGCCGCAATGTTCGGCGCTGACGCTAACTGGGGCAGGGTTCTCTGTGCGATAGGCTATTCGGGCGAAAAAGTGAACGTAAACAGTATAGATGTTACTTTTGTTTCGCGTGCGGGAGAGCTTTTTGTATGTAAAGACGGCTACGGTGTAGACTTTTCGGAAGAGCTTGCAAAAAAAGTTTTGTCCGAAGACGAAATAAAAATTATTATAGATTTGAAGTTAGGCTCGTATAAGGCTGTCGCCTGGGGCTGTGATTTGACTTACGATTACGTTAAAATAAACGGAGATTACAGAACTTAATTTATGGAAAAAGTTCAGCAAGCGGAATTTTTAATAGAGGCTATGCCCTATATTAAAAAGTATTTCAATAAAATACTTGTCGTTAAGTACGGCGGAAACGCAATGACGGAGGAGAGTTTAAAGGCCTCCGTTATGCGCGATTTGGTCGTTTTAAATCTTTTGGGAATAAAGGTCGTGCTCGTTCACGGCGGCGGTCCCGAAATTTCGCAGACGATCCGTCTTATGGGAAAGGAAAGTAAGTTTGTAAACGGTTTAAGGTACACCGACGCGGAAACTGCCGAAATAGTAAGGATGGTTCTTGCCGGTAAGGTAAACAAATCTCTCGTTGAGCTTTTAGAGCAGGGCGGCGGTAAAGCTATAGGTATTTGCGGACATGACGGACATCTTTTAAAGTGCGAAAAGCAGGACGAGGAACTCGGCTTCGTCGGTAAGGTAGTAGGCATAGATACGACTATTATTCACGACCTTTTGGGTTTGGGATATATCCCCGTAATTTCAACAGTCGGTTACGATGACGAGGGTAACGTTTATAACGTTAATGCGGACACTGCGGCGGCAGCGATTTCAGGTGCGCTGAACGCAGAAAGTCTTATACTTATGACTGATATTAGGGGGTTGCTTGAAAATAAGGACGACCCCGACAGTTTAATTAAAAAAGTTTACGTTTCCGATATTCCCGCATTGGTTAAACAGGGAATAATATCGGGAGGAATGATTCCTAAAATAGAGTGCTGTAAAGAAGCTATCCGCCGCGGCGTTAAAAAAGTGTTTATAACCGACGGCAGGGTTCCTCATTCCATTTTAGTTGAAATTTTATCCGAAGAAGGCAGCGGAACAATGTTTTATAATTGACTGATTTATTAATTAAATCAGTCTTTCTTTTAGTAAAGGAGAAGTTGTGGACAAACAAAATATTATATCCGACGATAAAGAATACATCGCAAACACGTATGCTCGGTATGGTATAGTTATTAAAGAGGGCAAAGGCAGTAAACTGTACGATGCTGACGGAAAAGAATATATCGACTGTGCCACCGGTATAGGCGTAAATATATTCGGCATAAACGACGAAGAATGGAAGCAGGCTGTCAACGAACAAATTAATTGCGTTCAGCACGTTTGCAACCTGTATTACGCCGAACCGCAGACAAAGCTTGCAAAGCTTTTATGCGAAAAGACCGGTGCTAAAAAAGTGTTTTTCGGCAATAGCGGCGCGGAAGCGAACGAGTGCGCGATAAAGACTGCGAGGAAGTACTCCTTAGATAAATACGGTGATGGCAGATACGAAATTATAACATTAAAAAACTCCTTCCACGGCAGAACGATAGCGACCCTTTCAGCAACGGGACAGGATCAGTTTCATAAGTATTTTGCGCCTTTTGTGGATGGATTTAAGTATTCGCAAGCTACTATGTCTGACATAATCGCTAATTATACCGATAAAACGTGCGCGGTTATGGTCGAAGTCGTTCAGGGTGAAAGCGGCGTAAACGTGCTTGACGGCGAATTTTTAAAGAGACTTGAAAGCTTTTGCAAGGAGCGGGATATACTCTTAATTTGCGACGAGGTTCAGACAGGCAACGGCAGAACGGGCTATCTTTACGCGTATGAGGCGTATGGGCTTAAACCGGATATAGTTACCACGGCTAAAGGGCTTGGCGGAGGCTTGCCTATCGGCGCATGTATGATGTTTGATAAGTGCGCAAATACTTTGCAGGCAGGCGATCACGGTACGACATTCGGGGGTAACCCCATAGCGTGCGCGGGCGGATACAGTATTTTAAAAAGAATTGATAATAAGCTTTTGTTGGAAGTACAGGGCAAAGGCGCGTACTTTAAAGAGAATCTGTCAAAAATCAAAAACGTTAAAAGCGTAAGTGGTATGGGGCTTATGATCGGCATTGAAACGGATAAACCTGCAAGAGAGGTTGCCGAGGCGTGTCTTGAAAAGGGGCTTATAGTTCTTACAGCGCACAGCAAAGTAAGACTTTTACCGCCGCTTAACATAAAGAAGGGTGAAATTGACGAAGCTTTAAAAATATTAAACGAGGTTATTTCAAAATGAAGCATTTACTTAAGTTACAGGATTTGACTCGCGAAGAAATTTTATCAATATTGAATCTTGCCGACCAATTAAAGTTTGAAAGGGTAAACGGCATACAAAAAGATTATTTAAAGGGCAAAAAGCTTGGAATGATTTTCCAGAAGGCTTCGACCCGTACGAGGGTTTCGTTTGAAACCGGAATTTACGAGCTCGGCGGCTATGGCTTGTTTTTATCGAGCGCAGATTTGCAGATAGGCAGGGGCGAGCCCGTCCAGGATACTGCAAGAGTTCTTTCGCGTTATCTTGACGGAATAATGATAAGGACCTTCGAGCAGAAAGAAGTAGAAGATCTTGCAAAGTACGGTACTATCCCAGTAATAAACGGACTTACGGACTACGCGCACCCTTGTCAGGTTCTTGCAGACCTTATGACCATACGCGAGTATAAGGGTAGCTTTAAGGGGCTCAAAATGACTTACATAGGCGATGGCAACAATATGGCAAACAGCCTTATTGTCGGCGCTATAAAGCTTGGTATGTCATTTGCGATTGCATGCCCTAAGGGATACGAACCCGACAAGGATATAATTAAGTGGGCAAAGGAAAATGGAAATATAACCGTTACCGAAAGCATTGAAGAAGCAATAAAAGATGCAGACGTAGTATATACAGATGTTTGGGCTTCAATGGGAATGGAAAAAGAAAAACAGGCGCGCGAGAAAATATTTAAAGATTATCAGGTAAACTCGAAAAATCTTGCAAAGGCAAAGAGCGACGTTATGGTTATGCACTGTCTGCCTGCGCACAGGGGCGAGGAAATTACCGACGAAGTTTTCGAAGCCCACGCTAAAGAGATTTTCGACGAGGCAGAAAACAGACTTCACGCACAGAAAGCTGTAATGGTAAAACTTTTAAAATAACTTTTTACAAGGATAAACGTAGATGAAAAACGGCAAAGTTTATTTAACTTTACAAAACGGCAAACAGTTTGTCGGAAAGCGCTTCGGTGCGGACGGAGAAGTAGTCGGCGAGCTTGTCTTTACGACTGGTATGACGGGCTATATCGAAACGCTGACCGACCCCAGCTATTACGGTCAGATTGTTACGCAGACCTTTCCGCTTATAGGCAATTACGGCGTCATACCTCCCGATAGTGAGAGTAAAAAGCCGTGGGTTTCCGCCTATATTGTCCGTGAAAAATGCGACGAACCCTCAAATTTCAGATGCGAGGAAACGCTTGACAAATACCTCGAGGATAACGGTATAGTCGGAATTTACGGAATAGACACGCGCGAGCTTACTAAAATCGTGCGCGAGGCTGGCGTAATGAATGCTGCGATAACTTCCGCACCCCTTCAGAATTTTGACGAAGTTAAAGCGTATAAAATCAAAAACGCGGTGGACAGCGTAACTTGCCAAGATGTAGAGTACTACGGAAACGAAAACGGTATAAAAGTAGTAGTCTGGGATTTCGGTGCAAAGGACAATATTATCCGCGAGCTTGTAAAACGCGGCTGTTACTGCGTAAAGGTGCCGTCTTTCTATACGGCTGAGCAAATTTTAGCGCTTAACCCTCAGGGCTTAATGCTTACCAACGGTCCTGGCGATCCTGTCGAAAACGCCGGAATTATTGAAAATTTAAAACTGCTTGCAGGTAAGCTTCCCATATTCGGTATATGCCTTGGGCATCAGCTTTTCGCTCTCGCGATGGGCGGTAAAACCAAAAAGATGAAATACGGACACCGCGGAGCAAACCAGCCCGTTAAAAATCTCGAAACCGGCAGAGTTTATATTTCAAGCCAAAACCACGGTTACGAGGTGCTGTCCTCAAGCTTGAACGGCAAGGGTAAGCTCAGTTATGTAAACGCAAACGACAACACTTGCGAGGGGTTCGACTATCCCGAGCTCAACGCGTTTACCGTTCAGTTTCACCCCGAAGCTTGCGGCGGACCGCACGACGCTTCGTTTCTGTTTAACAAATTTATAAGCAACGTTAAGGATGGTAAATACAATGCCTAAGAGAGAGGATATAAAGAAAGTACTCGTAATAGGTTCGGGACCTATAGTTATCGGTCAGGCGGCGGAGTTCGACTATGCAGGCGCACAGGCATGCCGCGTTTTAAAGGATGCAGGAATTAACGTTGTGCTTTGCAACTCTAACCCCGCAACCATTATGACGGACAGCGCGCTTGCAGACGAAATTTATCTTGAACCTTTAACCGTTGACAGCTTAAAGAGAATTATAATTAAAGAGCGCCCCGACAGTCTTTTGGCTTCGCTCGGTGGACAGACGGGACTTACGCTCGGCTGTCAGCTTGCAAAATCCGGCTTTTTGGACGAGTATGGTGTAAAGCTTATCGGCGTTAATCTCGACTCTATAGACAGGGCTGAGGACAGAGAGCTGTTCAAGGAAACGATGCAGAAAATCAACCAGCCCATCGTTCCTTCGGACATTGCCTATACTGTTGACGAGTGCGTTGCCGTTGCTAAAAAAATAGGCGGTTATCCCGTAATAGTAAGACCTGCTTACACGCTCGGAGGTGCCGGCGGCGGTGTTGCGTACACCGAGGATGAGCTTCGCTTGATAGCGCATAACGGACTTATGCTGTCCCCCATAACGCAGGTATTAATAGAAAAATATATCGGCGGTTGGAAGGAGATAGAGTTCGAGGTTTTACGCGACTCTAAGGGTAACGTGCTTACCGTCTGCTCGATGGAAAACTTCGACCCCGTAGGTATACATACTGGCGACTCGATAGTAATTGCTCCTGCAGTAACTCTTTCTGATAAAGAGTACCAGATGCTGAGAACGGCATCACTCGATATTATATCCGAGCTGAAAATAGAAGGCGGTTGTAACTGCCAGTTTGCGCTGAATCCCGATTCGTTCGAGTATTCGGTAATAGAAGTTAACCCCAGAGTTTCGCGTTCGTCCGCGCTTGCGTCAAAAGCGACTGGCTATCCCATAGCAAAGGTTGCAACTAAAATTGCGCTCGGCTACACTCTTGACGAAATAAAAAACGATGTTACGGGTAAAACTTTTGCATGCTTCGAGCCTACGCTTGACTATGTTGTTGTTAAACTTCCCAAGTGGCCGTTTGATAAATTTTTGTACGCAAAGAGAAATTTAGGTACGCGTATGAAGGCTACCGGCGAAGTTATGGCTATCGGTACGAGCTTCGAGATGGCTATTATGAAGGCGGTGCGTGGTGCTGAAATTTCCGTCTCAACTTTAAATCATCCTAAGTTTGAGGCGCTTACCGATGAAACGATAGTTGAAAAGCTTTCAGAGCTTACAGACGAAAGGTTATTCGTTGTATATCAGGCTATTAAACGCGGTGTTTCGATAGAGCAGATTTATGCTATCACAAAGATAGACGAGTGGTTCTTAAACAAGCTTAAAAACCTTTCGGACTATGAAAATGAGATAGCAAATACCAGCATAACCAAAGAGCAGTACCTGCGTGGTAAAGAGCTTGGTTATCCCGATAAAGAGCTTGAAAAGCTTTCTGGCAACGCTTTGCCTATGCACAGAAACGCTGTATTTAAAATGGTTGATACCTGTGGTGCGGAATTTGCCGCGCAGACGCCGTATTTCTATTCGACTTACGATGAAAAGGATCACGACGAGGCAAAGCAATTTGTAAAAGAGAGCAAGAAAAAGAGAATAATAGTTATAGGCTCGGGTCCTATAAGAATTGGTCAGGGTATCGAGTTTGACTATTCGTCCGTTCACTGCGTGTGGGCTTTAAAGAGACTCGGCTACGAAGTAATTATTATAAACAACAACCCCGAAACGGTTTCAACAGACTTCGATACCGCGGACAGGCTGTATTTCGAGTCGCTCACTCCCGAGGATGTTCAAAATGTTATCGATATAGAAAAACCTTACGGCGTTGTAATTACGTTCGGCGGACAGACAGCTATAAAGCTTTGTAGCTATCTCGATAAAAAGGGTATAAGAATACTCGGTACTCCCGCAGACAGCGTAGACCTTGCCGAGGACAGAGAGAGATTTGACGAGCTTTTAGAGCAGTTCGGTATTGCCCGTCCCAAGGGCTTGACCGTAATGAGCAAAAAAGAAGCGGTAAAAGCTGCAAAGACCCTAGGATATCCCGTACTTTTGCGCCCGTCGTACGTAATCGGCGGACAGAATATGACCATAGCGTTTACGCAAAACGATATCGAAAGATATATGGACGTTATTCTCGCGCAAAAGATTGAAAACCCTGTACTATGCGACAAATACCTTATGGGTACCGAGCTGGAAGTTGACGCGATTTCCGACGGCGAAGACGTGCTCATTCCCGGTATCATGCAGCATATTGAGAGGGCGGGCGTTCACAGCGGCGACTCTATCGCTGTATATCCTCCGTACAATTTAAGCGACGCAATGCTTAAAAAAGTCGTTGATATTTCTACAAAGCTTGCAATATCGTTAAAGACTAAAGGTCTTATAAATATACAGTACCTTATCTATCATAATGAGCTGTACGTTATCGAGGTAAACCCGAGGGCATCGCGTACGATACCCTATATTTCAAAGGTTACAGGTATCCCCATGGTAGACCTTGCTACGAAAATTTTAGTCGGTCAAAAACTTAAAAATCTCGGCTTTGGTACAGGGCTTTATCCTAATTCACCATATGTTGCCGTAAAAGTTCCCGTATTCTCGTTTGAAAAACTTAACGATGTAAACTCGCAGTTAGGCCCCGAAATGAAGTCCACGGGCGAGGTTCTTGGTATTGGCAAAACGAAGGAAGAGGCGCTTTTCAAAGGGCTTGTTTCGGCAGGCTTTAATATGAAGCACCCTACAAAGCAAAATCCTTCGGGCATATATTTTACGATTAACGACCAGGATAAATTCGAGATAGTAAATATAGTCAAAAAATTTGCAGATCTCGGTTTAACGCTGTACGCAACGAAAGGTACATGCAAGGTTATCAAGAGCCTCGGTCTCGAGTGCAACGTGGTTGCGCGCCTTTCGTCAAACGACGAAATTTTTAAGCTGATGGACGAGGGCAAAATCGATTACATAGTTTATACCGGTAAAACGGATATGGAGTCGATAACTAACTATATCAGTTTACATCACCATGCAATACTTCTCGGCATTACCGTGTTGACATCGCTTGATACGACCAACGCGCTTGCAGACGTTATTGCCGGTAGATATAACCAGTTTAATACAGAGCTTGTAGATATAAACAATTTAAGAAAAGAAAAGTTAAAGCTCAATTTCTGCAAGATGCACAGCTGCGGAAACGACTATATTTTCTTTAACAACATGGACGAAAGAATTACCTGTCCCGAGTCTCTCGCAATAAATTTTGCGGACAGACATTACGGAATAGGCGCGGACGGCGTTGTTATGATAGAAAAATCGCTCGTTGCTGACGCGAAAATGCGCGTATTCAACCGCGACGGAAGCGACGGCGGAATGGCGGCTAACCCCATAAGATGCGTTGCAAAATATCTGTTTGACAATAAGCTTGCAGGCGAAAAGATGCTGATAGAAAGCAGTAGCGGAGTTAAAGAGCTTTGCGTAAATTCGTTTGACGGTAAGGCAAGTTCCGTTTCCGTTAATCTCGGTAAAGCCGTGTTTGACGGCGTGCTTATTCCGTCAACATTTGACGGTGAAGTGATTGAAAAAGAAGTGAAGTTCGAGGGCAAGCCTTACAATATTACGCTTGTAAACGTGGGTAATCCTCACTGCGTTATATTCTGCGAAAAGGTTGACGATATCGATATCGAAGCCTTGGGTCAGGCGATAAACGATTCGGGATATTTCCCTCAGGGTACGTACGTTGAGTGCGTGCGCGTAGTAAATAACGTAACGGTTAAAATGCGAGTTTGGGAAAAGGTCAACTGTGAAACTTGGGCTTGCGGAACGGCGGCAGCTGCGGCGGCAGTTGCCGCAATTGCCGGCGGACACTGTCTGCGCGGTGAAATTATAACCGTAAAATTAAAGGGTGGCGATTTGTTCGTCAAATATAACGAAAACGGCGACGTCGAGCTTGACGGAACGGTAAGACAGTCGTTTGAAGGCTTAATTGAAATTTAATGATTTACCTTGACAACGCGGCAACTACAAAACCTGATAGTGAGTGCGTTAAAGCCGCAGAAAAGTATATTTTATCGGAATTTTATAACCCTTCCGCGCTCTATGCGGAAGGTTATAATTTGCAACTCGAATTAAAGGAATCGAGGCGCAAAATATTATCTTTAATTGCCGATGAAAACAATTTTTCACTTACGTTTACTTCAAGCGGAACGGAAGCCGACAACCATGCAATATTTTGCGGCGGAAAGCGCGGCAACGTCGTAACTACGCTTGGAGAACATTCCGCGATTTATTCTGCTGTAACCGAATTAAAACAGCGCGGAACGGAAGTGAGATTTGCGGAACTCAACAGCGACGGAAGCGTAAACATAGAAAGTCTTTTAAGTCTTATAGATGAAAAAACTTCGATAGTGTCCATAATTCACGTCAACAATGAAACGGGCGCGGTAAACGACATTGCGGCGATTTCTGCAGCGGTAAAAGCCAAAAATAAAAATGCGCTGTTTCATTCGGACGGGGTGCAGGCTTTTGGCAAAATAGCGTTTAAATTGAGTAAGGATATTGACCTTTATTCCATTAGCGCGCACAAGATAGGCGGAATAAAGGGGTGCGGTGCGCTTATTAAAAGAAAGAGCCTTGCGCTTAAGCCGTTCATTTACGGCGGCGGGCAGGAACAGGGCTTAAGAAGCGGAACGGAAAATGTTTTCGGTATAAAGTGCTTTGAGTTTGCGGCTATTAAAAGGTACTCTGTATTAAATGAATGCTTAGAAAAAGTTAAAAAGTTGAACAAAGATATGCGTTCGCGTTTGGATAAAAGTCTGTTTTCGTTTATCTCTGTGGAAAACGCTTCACCGTATATTTTAAGCGTTGCGGCAAACGGCGTCAGAGGTGAAACTATTCTGCATGAAGCGGATGATGCGGGGCTTATAATCGGTACGGGGTCGGCATGTTCGTCTAATAAGAAAAACAGATATTCAAGGATAATTTTGTCCTGCGGAATTGACGAAAATACTGCGGATGGAGTTTTAAGAATAAGCTTTTCACCGGAAAATACTTTAAGTGAAATTGAAAAAGCTACGGAAATTTTAAACCGCATAGTAAAAAACAAAAAAGATATAATGGCTTAAATATGGAAAAAGTAATTATAATCAGATATGCCGAAATTCATTTAAAGGGCAAAAACAGAGGCTGGTTCGAGAGAGTCTTTTCGGTAAATATCGAAAAGAGTTTAAAGGGAATAAAGCACGAAGTTCACCGCCAAAGCGGAAGATATCTGATAGAAAATTTTAAAGAAGACGAAACGGAAAAAATACTTGGAAGGCTGAAAAAAGTTTTCGGTATTCACTCATACAGCGTAGGACTGAAAGTTTCGTCTGACATGAATGAAATTTTTGCGGCGGCAAAAACTGTAAGCTTTACAGAGGGTACGTTTAAGGTTGAAACGCACCGTGCGGATAAAACTTTTGCGCTTAATTCTATGCAGATAAGCGCGGAAATCGGCGGAAGGCTTTTGTCTGAAAATAAAAAGCTTAAAGTTGACGTGCACGAGCCGAAGTTTATTGTAAACGTTGACGTGAGGGAAAACGGTACTGCGCTTGTTTTTAACGAGTTTTTTAAGGGCGCGGGCGGTATGCCTGTCGGAACTTCGGGCAAAGGTATGCTGCTTATATCGGGCGGTATCGATAGTCCCGTTGCCGGGCATATGATAGCAAAGCGTGGTATGAATATAGAGTGTATTCATTTTCACAGCTATCCGTATACGAATATGCAGGCGCGTGAAAAGGTAATCGAGCTTACAAAAATTTTATCGGCCTACAACTGCGGTTTAAGGTTGAATATTATATCAGTTACGCATATTCAGGAAGAAATTCATAAAAAGTGTAACGGCGAATATATGGTAACGCTTTTAAGGCGATTTATGATGCGCATTGCCGAGCGCCTTGCACTATCTCGCGGAGCGCAGTGTATCATTACCGGTGAAAGCCTTGCGCAGGTTGCCAGTCAGACGGTAGAGGGAATGACTTCTTCAAACAGTGTAATTGAAAAGCTGCCCGTGCTTCGCCCTTTGTGCGGCTTCGATAAAAATGAAATCATTGAGCGTAGCCGAGCAATAGGAACTTATGAAACATCGATAGAACCTTACGAGGATTGTTGTACTGTATTTTTACCTAAGCATCCCGTAACGCGCCCCGTGCTTTCGGCAGTAGAAGAGGAAGAAAGTAAACTCAATGTGCAGGCGCTCGTAGACGAAGCAATTAAAAGTCTTGAAGTTATTAATATATAAAAATAAAAGCCACCGCAAATTGGTGGCTTTTATTATTGATTGTACCAGTCTTTATAAGCTATATCGGGAATTTTTATTTGCGGCGATCTGCCGTCGCCTGAAAGGTTTACCGAAGGAAGTATAATTTCTTTGCCAAAATGCACTTCGTGACCATTTTTATAGTACGGAGTAACGATATAGGAGTAATAACCTTCCGAAGGGTTATCTATTATAGTTTCTTGCCAGTTTCCGTCATAAATTGTTTCAAATATACCGTTTTTACCACGTTTTACAATAAATGAGTAGTACTTTGCGTGGCATAATTCAATATATACGACATTGTTTTTGACCGAAATTGTCGGCACTAGGATTGAAGGGTTTGTAAATCTGTCAGATTGTTCTTGAGGCTCGCAACCTTTTAAAACTTTGATATTTAAAATATTAAGCTTAGGGCAAGCATTATCCGCTATAACAAATTTATTATTTTCGTTATATTCTTCCTGATCGATACCGACTGTTACGGTGTCGGTTGTGGTATCCAATGCGTAGGGCTTGCCATCGGAATACATTTCCCGCAAAAGCGGCTTCAAAACGTTACAGCAGTCTTTTCCGCCTGTAATTGCCGAGCGGCTGTTGTCGGCGTTTCCAAGCCATACGGCTACGCAGTTTTGCGAGGTATAGCCGATTGCATATGCGTCGGTGTTGCCGTCAGCATTTCCGCAAGTTCCTGTCTTTGCCGCGACGTCAAAGTTTAAGTCTTTAAGTTTTTTTGCCGTGCCGCTTTTTGTTGTTTGTAAAAGCATATCGTTTATAAGCGAGCAGGTTCCTTTCGAGTAAACGTGATTTGCAACCGTTTGATTTTTATAAAGCGTTTTGCCGTCTTTTGAAACTATTTCTTTAATGAAGTGCGAAGGGCGGTAATTTCCGCCGTTGGGGAAAATGGAGTATTTGTCGGCAATTTCCTGAATGGTTAGTCCGTATTTCATACCTCCGAGCGCGAGAGAAAGATTTTTTTCTTCGTCATCAAGTTTGATATCCATTGCCGTGAGGTATTTTTCGCACTTAGGCAAAGTCAGGGCGTTTAAAGTTTTTATTGCAGGTACGTTATAGCTGTTTTTTAAACTTTCCGCAACGCTAATAAAGCCGTGATATTTTTTGTCGTAATTCTCTGGCGAGTAGCCGTTAAAATCGACCTTTTCGTCAAGAATTTTTGTGTAAGGATTTATAAGCTTTTCCTCGATAGCGGGCGCATAGACAAATAAGGGCTTAACGGTAGACCCGGGTTGTCTTTTAGCGCCGCCTATCGTTGACTTGTACGCGTTGACTCCGCCTGTTAAATTGTCCGTTACTATTACGGAGTTATCGCATTTATATTCCGTACTTTCGATAAATTTTTGTAGGTCGGCTTTGAGATAAGTTTTAATTTTGCAACCGTCAGTAAGTGCATAATAGTCGAAGTCTATTTCGTCTATCTCGTCGAAAATCGCGCTGACGTAATCGCCGCAAACGGACTCGCGCGTTGATTTAACCGCATTTAAAGGCTCGTTAATTGCCGCGGAATATTCGCCATTATCAATGTACCCACAGCTAAGCATACTTTTTAAAACTATGTTTCTGCGTAACAGGCTTTTTTCGGGATTTTTAAAAGGGGAGTAGTTATTTGGAGAAGTTAAAAGTCCGACTATCGTCGCACTTTCGGTAAGGCTCAAGTTTTCGGCTTTCTTATTGAAGTAAAACTCTGCCGCGCTCTGTAAACCGTAGCAGTTATGCCCGAAGTATATTGTGTTTAGGTACATTTCAAGAATTTCGTCTTTAGTGTACTTTTTTTCAAGCTTCTTTGTTAGCTTTATTTCATTAAGCTTTCTTTTAATGGTTTTGTCATTTGAAAGGTGCGTGTTTTTGATAAGCTGTTGGCTGATGGTGGACGCGCCTTCTTTAAAAGAGCGTGCCGCAATATTTTTAAACAGGGCTTTAATCATACGCTTGTAGTTAAGTCCGCTGTGTTTGTAAAATGTTCTGTCTTCCGAAGCAATAAAAGCGTTAACCGTGTGCGGTTGTAAATTTTTTAAAGAAACACTTTTGTTTTTTGCGTCGAGCGAGGCGCTGATTATTTCGTTTCCGTCATCATCATAAATTGTAACGTTTTGTCCCGCGCCGGTAAGTTTTTTAGGGTCGAGAACGGCGTTTTTCGTTATTATAGCGTAAGTTGAAAACGCTATCAAAAATACCGTCAAAAAGCTTATTAAAATACTTGCGGAAATTTTCAAAAACTTAGTCATTACAATTAGTATTTATAAAATTAAATATTTGTTGCAAATCGTTTGAAAAAAAAGCAAAAAAATTATATAATTATTTATAATAAGGTAATTATGCAAAAGTATTTTCACATAGTAACGTACGGCTGTCAGATGAACGTACACGAATCGGAAAAAATAGCGGGTATTTTATCGGAGCTCGGCTACTCGAGTTGCGACGAGATAGAAAACGCGGATATAGTTGTTTTTAACACTTGCTGTATAAGAGAGAATGCGGAAAATCACGCTTTCGGCAATATCGGCATGCTTAAAAAGCTTAAAGCAAAGAAAAGGGATATGATAATTGCCGTGGGCGGTTGCCTTCCGCAGCAGATGGGCAAGGCGGAAAACCTTAAAGAAAAATTTCCTTACGTCGATATCATTTTCGGAACGCACAACCTGCACGAATTAAAAGATTACGTTATAAAAAAAGAAAAGAGTAAAAAGGCGCTTGTTGAAATCATTGAGGACGACGGACAAGTTTTCGAGGGTGATAAACCGCTCAGGACAAGCTACCCTAACGCATGGGTAAACATAACTTACGGCTGCAATAATTTTTGCAGTTACTGCATAGTGCCGTAC
>JAIDRX010000030.1 GCA_029061495.1 Clostridia bacterium | reverse complement strand
GGTTTGAACGGCTCGTTAGACGGAACTTCGTAATCTGAATTTACCATATCCGTTGCATAGTCGGAATACACGGGTTTGGTATTGTTGGTTTTTACGCTTGAAGCAAGCGAAAGATTTGACGACTTTATCGCATTTGCAATATGGTAAGCGTTCATTTTAGCGCCGTAAAGGTTTGTATGAGTATTATCGGCTGAACCCAAATCAGGTTCTATCGCAGTTTTTGAATCGTCCGTCCACTTGCCTGCTTTTATCGAGTGATATTTAACAGCCTCGTCATAACCTATCGCCTTATAATCGTTTTTAGTCGTAGTTGTAAGGTCGATGCAGGTTAAACCTTCTTCCTCAGCTAATTCGCGGATAGCCTGTGCATAGTTGCCGCCCTTCCAGTCGGTAGTAACGCCGCTTGTCGAATCTTTATAATTCGTCTTATCCGACGTGATGTGGTCCGTGTCGTACTTGCTCGAGTCTTTATTGAGTCTTACTATCGGCGTACATAATACGGGAGTCGCACCCGCCGCTTTAGCAATGTCAATGTAATAGTGCTTTAAAATATATTTAAAAGATACCTCACGGTTTGCGTCGTATGTGCCTATCATTTCAGTCTTGTCGTCGGATGCAAGAGTAGGATCGGCATATCTGTCAACTTCGTATTTTTCATCGTTATGTCCGAAGCCTATGAAAAGGTAATCGTCCGAGTTGATACCGCCCGTAAATGTATAATAATTGCTTTCTTTTGTAAAGCTGTACGAGCTTCTGCCAGAGAGCGCAAGGTTTTTCACGTTTGCGCTTAATACGTTTATGTAGCTGGAAATCTGCGTACCGTAACCGTAACGGGGGATATAAAGTGCGTCGTCCGTCGAACCGAAGTTACATACCGTACTGTCGCCTACAACGTAAATTTTGCCGTTGAACTTTGCGGAAGTGTCAATCGTAGTTTGGCCGCCGCCACCGCCGCCCTCATTGTCGCCGGGATTGCTACCGGTAATATTGCCGGTGTCGTCGGGATCACCGCCGTCTCCGTTGCCGCCCTTATCGCCGCCTCCGCAGCCTGCGAACAGGGCCGCCGCCATTGCTCCTGCAAGGAGCAAAGAAAGAAGTTTTCCTTTTTTCATCATTTATCTCCTTTAAATTTTTTACTTTTAAATATTTATATTTGTTGCCCGCGGGCAACAAATAACCCCATGGGGTTAAAATTTTTTAAATTAAGATTTTTTCGCGGTTTTCTTAGCCGCAGGCTTTTTTGCCGTTGCCGCAGGTTTCTTAGCCGCGGTTTTTGCAGGCTTTTCTCCCATAGGGGGAACCTGAGGCACGTGCGAGAGGTCGTTTTTAACTTCCTCGTGCTCCTTCTTTATTCTGCTTCTTACCTTCTTTTCCGTTTCCTTTTCCTCGGGCGTGCTTTCGTGGTAAGGAATTTCGAAGATGCACGACTCGTACGGACGGAGGTTGAAAATAAGCTTATACTTTCTGCCGTCGCAAAGCTCTTCCTTTGCCTCTATTTCAAGCGAGCTTCCGTCGGGGTAGGTTGAAAAAATTCTCTTATAAACGCCGTCAACGGGTGCGCCCACGCCCATCTCCCATCTTTCGACAGGGGCGAAGTTGCAAACGAATATAAGCGCGTTGTTATAGTTCCAGGGGTTTCGCCTTATAAAGGTGAAAATGTTGCGGTTGCAGTCGCCGCTGTTTATCCACTCAAAGGTCTTGTCGCCGCCGCAGTCGTTATAGAGTACGGGGTACGACTTGTAAATATGCAGCAGCGAGCGGTAGCAATCCATGACGTCGCGGTGTCCCGGGTCGTCGCAGAGGAACCAGTCAAGTCCCGTCTTAAAGTTCCATTCCCTCTCCTGTGCAAAATCCTGACCCATAAACAGAAGCTTTTTGCCGGGATGTCCCGTCATCATGGTGTAACAGGTTTTCAAGCTTCCCATTTTATCGAGCTTGTTGCCTATAAACTTGTTTATCATACTGCCCTTGCCGTATACTACTTCGTCGTGGGATAAAACGAGCATATAGTTTTCAATAAAGCAGTACTCCAGAGTATGGGTCATCAAATGGTGATGGTAGGGTCTGAAAATAGGGTCGGTGTTGTAGTAGCGGATACCGTCGTTCATCCAGCCCATATTCCACTTTAAGCCGAAGCCCAAGCCGCCCTTCTTTGCAGGGGCGGTAACGCCCGCGATTATAGACGAGTCCTCTGCAATTAAAAACGCGTCGGTGCGCTGGCGGATAATGCTGTTTAAATGGCGGAAAAACTCGAAGCTTTCCAGATTTTCGTTTCCGCCGTACTCGTTGGGTCGGTACTCTTCTCTTCCGAAGCTGTTGTAAAGCATTGCGGCAACCGCGTCAACGCGCAGTGCGTCTATGTGGTATTTTTCTACCCAGAAAAAGGCAGATGCCATTAAAAAGTTAGATACTTCCTTTTTGCCTAAATCGAAAGCTTTGGTTCCCCATTCGGGATACTCGGCGCGTAAGGGGTCTGCGTATTCGTAGAGGGGCGTTCCGTCAAAGTTTGCAAGCGCGTAATCGTCCTTGGGGAAGTGCGCGGGCACCCAGTCTAAAATTACGCCTATTCCGTGCTCGTGCATATAGTCCACGAAGTACATAAAGTCCTCGGGCGAGCCGTAGCGCGAGGTCGGGCAGAAGTAACCGGTTACCTGATAGCCCCACGACGGGTCGAAGGGATACTCGCATATGCCCATAAGCTCGATATGTGTGTAGCCCATATAATTGACGTATTCGGCAAGCTCGTGCGCAAGGCGGCGGTAATCGAAGTACTGGTCCTCGTCCCACTTTGATAAGTCCTTTTTCCAGCTTCCGAGGTGGACCTCGTAAACTGCCATAGGCTTTTCAAGGAAGTTTTCACCCTTCTTCTGCTTTCTCCAATCGCTATCCTTCCACTCGTAATTATCGAGGTTTGCAATAATGGAAGCGTTGCTGGGGCGAAGCTCCGAGCGGAACGCGTACGGGTCGATTTTTTCAACCTCGCTACCGTCGGCACGGACTATGAGGTACTTGTACTTAACCCCCTCGCACATACCGGGCACGAAAAGCTCCCAGATAGCGTCGTCAACCTTTTCCATAATGTCTTGCCAGGGAGTCCAGCCGTTTCCGTCGGAAATGACGCACACCGCGCGCGCGTTGGGCGCCCAAAGTACGAAGTGAACGCCGCGCACTCCGTTAATCTCGCGGATATGCGCACCCATTTTGTTGTACAGCTCGTAATGAGTTCCGTGGTGGAACAGATATCTGTCCAAATCCCCGAAAAACCTGTTTTCCATCTTATTTTCCCAACCTTTTAAATTTATCTAAGCGCCTTGCGGCGTTAAATTATTCGTTGTCAAAAGTATATGTGTAAACACACCCGGCTTTGGCAGGTAACGTTACAAACAGCCTGCCGTGCTGAACTTCGCACTTCTGTTCGTCGCAGGTGAAACCATAATCGCCGCATAAAATTTTGCGGGTCATTTTTACGCCTGCGGGAACGCCCAGCTCCCAAACGGGAACGCTTAAGCTCAAATCGCCGTCGGTGCAGTTTATAACGACCGCGGCGCAGTCCTCTTTATCGAATCTGCCGTATATAATATATCCGTTGCCCGCGTCCAGCTTTTTAACGCTGCCCATTTTAAGGCAGTGAATATCCTTCCTCAATGCTATTGCGCTTTTGTGGAAATCAAGCAGCCCTTCGTCCTCCTGCCCCCAAGGGTAGGTTCTTCGGCTGTCGGGATCGGTCCAGCCGACCTGTCCGACCTCGTCCGCGTAGTAGATACCGGGTGAACCCGGCCAAGTCATCTGAATAAGTACTGCAAGCGACATAACGCGCGTGTCAACGTTGTCAGCCGCCGCGTGGGGACCCATTGTCCTGATAGTTCCCACCATGCCGTTGGTACGCGTTAAAAAGCGAGAGTGGTCGTGATTAGAAAGCTGGTTCAAAGCCGAGTCCAGCGCGGGACGGGGGAATCTTGACATGCACTTGAACATAGTTTCGAAGAAGTGATTGCCGTCCCAAAGCTTGCCGCCGTCGAAGGCCTCGCTGTGCTTTTCCATACCCGTTAAAAACCAGGTTACAGGCTCCATAAAGGCGTCGTAGTTCATGACCGAGTCCCACTCTTTTCCGTTGAACCACGGTGCGGGGTCGCCGTACTGCTCTGCAAATATAAACGCCTGAGGGTTAGCCGAGCGCACTCTTTCGCGGAACGCCTGCCAGAATTTATGGTTGTATCTCGGGCTGTGTCCCAAGTCCGCCGCGACGTCAAGCCTCCAGCCGTCAACGTTGTACGGCGCTGAAACCCACTTACTGCCCGTGGATAAAATGTACTCCTCAAGCGCGGCGCTCTTTTCGTAATTGAGTTTGGGGAGCGTGGGGAAGTCCCACCATCCCTCGTATTCGCTTTTAGCCTCGTTGGGCTTTTTGAATTTAAAGTAACTTCTGTACGGACTGTCCGCGGCTTGAAAAGCTCCCTTTTCGTATCCGTCTTTGTTGAGGTATATCCCCTCTCTGTCAAGCCACTTATTGAACGAGCCGCAGTGGTTGAACACTCCGTCTATGACCACGCGCATACCGCGCGAATGAATTTCCTTTACAAGCTCGGCAAAATACTCGTTGCTCTTTTCGAGGTTTACGCGCGAGGTGGTCCTCTTTATATACTTGGGGGCGTAGCCGTTGTTCTTTTCCCAGTACTGCATAGCGTGGTCCAGATCGTCTTCTATCACCGCGAGGTGCGGGTCGATATGGTCGTAGTCCTGGGTGTCGTACTTATGATTTGAAGGAGAAACGAACAGCGGGTTGAAATATATAGCCTCAACCCCAAGCTCCTGCAGGTAGTCAAGCTTTTGTCTTACGCCCTGCAAGTCGCCGCCGTAGAAACAGCGAACGTCAAGCTCGTCGGGGAATTTGTACCACTCGGTAATTCTTTTAGAGTGTCCGCCCGTATAATAATACTCGTTGTCAGTTACGTCGTTATCTGGGTTGCCGTTGCAAAAACGGTCTGTAAAAATCTGGTAGAATACCGTGCCCTTAGCCCAGTCGGGAACTTTAAATCCGGGGGTAAAACAGAAATCGAACTCCGACTGAACGTTTTCAACGCAGCCTAATCTGTTGTACGCAACCTGGTCGTCCTCGTCGTAAACTAAAAAGTAATAATTTACGGGCTTATCCGTACAGGTAAACGACATCTGATAGTAGTCGAAATTGCCCTCCGCGTCCTTCGAAGGAATTTTTTCCATCTTACGCTTTATGCCGTTTATAAGCGCGTACGCCTGCAAAACGTCGTTTTTAAGAGTGCGCAGTTTAAGCGTTACCCTGTCGCCGGGCATCGGCTCGTACGGAGTTTTGAAGCTTTCCGTTTCGTCGGCGAAAAGCGCTTTTCTGTTAATCATAAGCCCGTCCTTAAAGTCGTCGTATCGGTTTTAAACCGCCTTTAAAATTGTACCACAATTAATGCACAAAGTCAATATCGAATTTATTTTACAGGGGGTATTTGGCAAGAACTTTTTCATTGACAACGCGCCCCCGATATGATATGATTTATTAGCTTTGAAATTTATTGATTTTTTGGGAGCATATGAAAGCTAAGCACAAGAAAACAACCGCCGAAACAGCGGTAAAAGAACAGGAAATTGCCGAGAACACGCAAGCCGCCGAGAGCGCGCAAGCCTCGGAAGAAACCGCCACCGTACAGTTACCCGCCGGTAACGAAATGCAAACGAGCGAAAACGGCCCTATAGAAGTAAAGCCGCGCGGTGATAAAGTTTTAACCAAGGCGCAACAGCGCAAGCGCACGGCGATAAGATGGGCGCTTATGGTAGTGGGCATAATTTTAATGTCCATAAGCGTTTACTTTTTCCAGATACCGTACAACTTCGTTTTGGGCGGAGTCGGCGGTATCGCAATTATGCTTGCCTCGGTAGTACAGCCCCTGGTAAGCTGGCTTACTCCCGCGGTAATAATGCTTTTTATAAACGTATTTTTGCTTATACTCGGCTTTATTATCCTCGGTAAAAGCTGCACGTTTAAAACCGCTTTCTGCTCTCTTCTTTACACGGGGCTTATCCTCTTTTTTGAAAAGGTAGTACCACTCGATCACCCGGTTACCGCCGTTGTTGACAAAGCCGGCAATATCGTCTCGGAAGGTCAACCCTTCCTCGAACTCTGTATCGCAATACTTTTATTCGGAGTCGGCGGCGCGATAATTTTTAACTGCGGCGCATCCTCCGGCGGTACGGACATAATCGCGCTTATACTTAAAAAATTCACTAAAATCAACGTTGGCGTATCCCTGCTTATCGTAGACCTTATAGTTTGCTCTGTTTCCATTTTTACCGTCGGCAGCGTTGCCATCTCACTGTACTCCTTCCTCGGTCTGTTTGCCCGAACCTTCCTTCTGGACGGTATAATAGAAAGCTTCGGCAAGACTAAATACATTACGATTATTACGCAAAAGCCCGACGAAATATCGGAATACATTTTAAACGTGATTCAACACGGGTATACTATGTATGATGCGGAGGGCGGATACACGCACGAAAAGAAAAAGGTTATGATAACCATCTGCAAGCGCGGCGAAGCTTTAAGGCTTAAAGCAAAGGTTAAAGCGTTCGACCCCGAAGCCTTCGTAATTATAACCGACGCTAACGAAATACTCGGCAAGGGCTTCGCAAGCGGATTTTAAGGAATTTTATGTTACGCAATAAGGGAGAAAAAACTGAAAGAGAGAAAAAGCCGAGAAGCGAAAAATCGCAAAAGGCATTAAATACCGCGCTTTACTGGGTAGTACTTAATTTAGGTATGCTTCTGCTTGCCGCGGGCGTATACTTTTTTAAAGGTCCCAACAACTTTGCGACGGGCGGCGTCAGCGGTATTTCGATAATTCTTTCAAAGTATATAACGCCGCGCGTACACTGGATGTCGCAGACCGTTATAATGAACGCAATAAACGTCCTCCTTTTAATAGTCGGTTTTATATTCCTCGGCAAGGGATGTACATTTAAAACCGTTTACTGCAGCCTTGTTTACAGTCTTGAAATGTACGCTATGCAGTGGATATTTCAAGCCGCGGGCATTGAGCTTTCAGCGGGGCACACGTTGACAGACCAAAAATTTCTTGAATTTATCCTCGCAATGTTTATGACTGGTGCAGGCAGCGCGATAATTTTCAACTGCGGAGCATCCTCGGGCGGCACGGATATAATTGCGCTTATCCTCAAAAAATACACAAGGGTTCCTATCGGCAGGGCGCTACTGATTACCGACGCGCTTATAGCCTCCTCCACCTTCTTTATATTCGACGTTACGACAGGCCTTTTCTCCGTTTTCGGTCTTATAATTAAAGCCTTCCTCGTTGACAGCGTAATAGAGAGCATAGGCAAAAGCAAGTACGTAACTATAATAACCGCCCACCCCGAACTCATTTCGCCCTTTATACTCGACACTATTCACCGCGGATTTACCTCGTTCGAGGCGGAAGGCGGCTTCACCCACGAAAAAAAGACGGTTATGATTACCGTACTAAAGCGCGGCGAAGCGTTAAAGCTTAAACTTAAAATTCACGCGGTTGACCCCGACTCCTTCGTGATTTTAACCGACGCGAAAGAGATACTCGGAAAAGGCTTCCGCAATACAAATTAACAATTTAAAAGCCGTCCGCTTTCAGCGCGGACGGCTTTTTTTATTATTTAACTTTACGCGTTTTTAACGAGTTCAACCGCGGCTTTGGTCTTAGCCTTGATTTCGTCGGGAGTTCCGCTCATCATCCAGCTTCCGCCGCACGCGATAATTTTATCGTACGCAAGGTACTCTAAAATGTTGTCGGTAGAAATTCCGCCCGTGGGCATAATCTGCAAATAAGGGAAAGCCGCGCAGATAGCTTTTATGGTTTTAAGTCCGCCGTAGTTCGACGCGGGGAAGAACTTCAAAGTGGTAAGTCCCTTAGCTATTGCCGCCATTGCCTCGGTAGGGGTTACGATGCCGGGGAGATAAAGCATTTTGTGCTTTTTGCAGCAGTCTGCAACTTCCTCGGAAAATCCGGGGGATACTATAAACTTAGAGCCTGCGGCGATAGCCTTTTCGCACTGCTCTTTATTGATAACCGTACCTGCGCCCACAAGCATATCAGGGAATTTTTTAACCGTCAGCGCGATAGCTTCAGCGGCGCAAGCCGTTCTGAAAGTGATTTCCGCGCAGGGAAGTCCTCCGTCTACGAGAGCCTGCATTTTGGGCAAGGTCTCCTCGATCGAGTTAAGTACAACTACGGGTACGATTTTAGTCTGTTTGATTTTTTCAATCAACTGTTGTTCAGTCATTTTAAACCCTCCAAAGGTATTGATTTATAACGGTATAATTATATCACATAAATTTCCGCTTTGCAATAGCCCTTTTAAAAAAATTTAAAATACTACTTTTCGCCCTTTCCGTTAAGAAGTTCGTCCGTAAGCTTTAAAATTTCTTTGCCGTACTTTTCCTTATTTCGGCTTAAAATCAGCTTATACGCAAAGTACGCGAAAACCATTACCACGACGCCGCAAAGCGAAACTATACAGCCCCACGCAATTTTGTGCCACTCCAAAACCAAGGTCATGCCGAAGCCGAATAACAAAAGCCCGGCTATGCCTATAAGATACCCCGCCAACATTGCAGGGCGGTTTACGCGCTTATCAAGCTTTTTAAGCTTTTCTATCTTTTCCTCTTTGCGCGCCACGGCAAGATAGTTATTTCTTATATCCTCTATCTCCCTGCGCTCGGTCTCTGTCGGCGCGGCGTAGTTGTAGATAAAGGTGTTTTTATTTTCGTTATTTTCCATATTGCTCTTTTACTCCGCGTTTTGCAGAACCACCGTAAAGGTACTGCCCTTGCCTAATTCGCTCTCGACGGAAATTTGTCCGCCTATTAAATCGATAACCTTTTTTACAAGGGCAAGCCCCAAGCCGTTGCCTTCCTGCGCGTGAGACGTGTCGCCCTGATAAAACTTTTCAAAGATATGCTTTCCCGTTTCGGGGTCTATCCCGCAGCCCGAGTCTGAAAC
>JAIDRX010000003.1 GCA_029061495.1 Clostridia bacterium | reverse complement strand
CTTTTAATTATTGTACCAAAACATATATAAAAAAGCAAATTTTATCAAATATATTTTTTGCGCATATCCGTTTAGTTATTCCGATAATACAAAAAGCCGTCCCGGATAGAGGGACGGCTTTTCTATTTAACCGAAAATTCCTTTTATAATAAGACCGAAAATAAACGTTGCCATAGCTCCGATAAACGCAAGCACTATCCTGAAAGCTATATCGCGCTGGCGCTGTTTTGCGCTCCTTTTATACGCAAAGCCGTTGTCTTTAAGGCTTATAACGTACATCTTTTCGCCTTTTCTTTCGCTGGTAATCAAATCGAAATACCCGTCGCACTTCAAGTCGTGCAAAATACCGTCAATCTTTTCGACGCTGTATTTTCTTTTAGCGGGCAGTATGGACAGGATATCGAGAGGGGAAACGAGGCAACCGTCGGTTCCGTCGCACAGGTTGAAAACCGCGGACATAACTTCGTTTTCGCTTCTGTTCAGCATAACTATATCAGCGCAAATATCAGCGATATCAAAAGGCTTCCCAGTGCTCCGCCCGCAAATGCGGAAACGAACACAAAGTCGAGCTTGCGTTTCGGCTTTTCGGGCACGGGCGCAACTTCGTTAGTTTCTTCAACGTACTCTTTTAATGAAGCCACGCAATAGGTATCGCCGCGCGAGTATTTAATATCGATGTATCCCCCGCCGCGCAAATTGGTCAAAGCCTTGTCAAGCTCGTCGGTCGACCTTTCGCACCCGTCGGGGAAACATTCAAAAAATTCGTCCTCGGTAAAAATAACGTAACGCCCGGTCTGGCTTACGGAATTAATTTTATCGAGAACCGCACCGCTTATTCTGTCCATTAACTTTATTATTGGCAAAATTTAACTGAATTTATACCATAAAAAGCTAATTTGTTGACGAAGCGTAAATAATTCCGCCTATAAAAAGCAATACGGATATGCCCAAAAGGACGTATGCGCATAAGATTATTATTTTAAGATATTTAAAATTGTTTTTCTTTTTCTGCACGTTTGCAAACGAAAGCGCGCCAAGCTGTAATAGAACGGCGGCAATAAGCGCGTAAACGCCTAAATTCTTAAATATCAGCCCCAGCGCACTCGCGCCCGCAACGAGCAGTGCAACCAAACCCGCAACGAGCAGTGCAAGCGCAATATAAGCGTAGGTTTTGCCCGTGTAGGTAGAAGGGGGAGGAAGTTTTTCTTTATCGTCTTTATTCATTTATCAGCTCCGTGTGGGGGTCGGGGTTTACGAGTATCGTAGAGTAGTCGGTATAAATTGCAAAGCCCGCGTTTGTTGCAGGCGGTTTTTTAACGAACTTCTTTTTAGTATAATCGACGGGGATTTTATTTCCCTCGCGCCCGTCCGAGTAGTACGCGCAAATTTCTGCCGCCGTCAAAAGCACGCTGTCGGGAATTGTCTTCCCCTCCGTAATTATTGCAACGTGGGAGGAGTGGTACTTTTGCGTGTGCAGCCATATATCGTCCTGCGCAAGGCTTTTCGTTAGCCTGTCGTTCTGTAAATTGTTTCTGCCCGAAATAATTTTAAATCCGTCTAAGATATAAGTCCTGTAAGGTGGAGTAACCACCTTTTTATTTTTTACCGCAGGTTGTTTTAAAAGCCCTAAGGAAATAAGCTCTTCCTCGGTTTCGGCAAAGTCGGCAATTTTTTCCGCCGCCGAAATGTTTGCGGCAATGCTCTTTAAATAGTCGAGTCTTTTTTCCGTTTCCTTTTTCTGAGCGGTAACCGCCGTCTGTGTTCTCTTTAACTTTGCGTACTTTTTGTAATACTTCTGCGCGTTCTGAGAGGGGGTGAGCGCCCTGTCCAAATCTATCTTTATTTCGCCGCCGTTCGGGTCGTAGTAATTTATAGCCTTGAAAGAAGTTGCGCCGCGTTCTATCGCGTAGATGTTCGCCGTAATAAGCTCGCCTTTAAGCTTTATATTTTCCGCGCCGCTGCACTCAAGCAGTTTTTCGTTTTCGATCGCAAGCCTCTTTTCAGCCTTTTTAACGGCGCCGCCCAAAGCGCTTTCAAGCTTTGTCTTTCTCTCGCGGAAGCTCGCCTTTTCGTATTCGTAGGAGTAGTACGCGCACTGCGCTTCCAGGATACTTGCGTAACGCTTTTGGCTTTGCGACTTCGAGCGCACTTTAAAATCAGTCGGTTGTCCGTCGGAATACGTTACGCACGGTTCGGCTTTTTCTTTAAAAATATAGTCGTAAATATTTTGCGCGGTGATATTTTCACCGTAGGCTTCAACCATTTCAACGGCGGTGGCGTAGGCTAAGCCCTTGACCCTGCCGCTTAAAAACTCCGTTTTGTCGCCCGCGCTTTTCAAAGCTTTTGTAAGCTCTTCTATATCGTCGGGGGCAATTTTATCCTGCGGTTCGGGCGGAACGTACTTCACCCCGCCGAAGAGTACGCGCTTTGTATTTTCGCCTATTGCAGAGGTTTTAAGCGCACCGACAATCACGCCGTTTTCGGTTAATACCGCGTTTGAGTACTTGCCCATTATCTCGAAGTACAGCCGCATAACGGTAGAGGAAAAGTCGGAAACGCACTTCAAATCGAAGTAAATTATCCTCTCGAAGTCGGGCTGGACTATATCGAGTATCTCCGCATTTTGCAGGTGCTTTCTTAGCAGCATGCAGAAATTGGGCGCAACCTGAGGCACGGGGCGTTCGCCTTCGCCGAGGCTTAAACGCGCGGAACGCGCCGAAAGGCAGGCGTCGAGTTTAAGGTTGCCCTTTCGGGTGTATATAATAAACGTGAGGAAATCGCGCGCAGGCTGTATTATGCGCGAAATTTTTCCGCCTGCAAGCTCGCTTTTAAGCTCATCGGCAATATATCGAATTGTGAAAGCGTCCTGCGGCATACTTGAATCCTTTAAATTATTATAACATTATTATATAGCAAAAAAAATCAAAAGTAAATTAATTAACTTGTCGGCAAAACGCTTTTCAAAATAAAAGTATTGTGTTACAATATAATTTGCATAAAAAAATAAATATTTTATTACTTTCAGGAGATTAAAATGAAGTATACTCAGGCAGCCGGTGAAAAAAGCACGGTAAAACTTACCATCACGTTTTCCGAAGAAGAGTGGCAGGACGCTTTAAACAAGTCCTATTTAAAGGTCAGGGGTAAGTATTCAGTCCCCGGTTTCAGAAAGGGCAAGGTTCCCAAGCCCGTACTTGAAAACTACTACGGCAAAAGCATTTTGTTCGAGGAGGCTTTCAACGTCCTCTATTCGGATAACTATCCTAACATTCTTGAAAAGGAGAAGGATAACTTTACGGCTGTGGGCGAGCCCACTTTGGACGTAGAGGATATGACCGAGGGCAAGGGCGTAGTTCTTTCGGCTATCGTTCCCATAAAGCCCGAAGTTACTATCGACAAATACACAGGTTTAAAAATAAAAAAGTTTGAATATAATGTATCCGATGCCGACGTTCAGGCTGAGGTTAACAAAATTTTGGAAAGCGCGGCTGAAAACGTAGAGGTTAAAGATAGAGCCAGCAAATTGGGCGATACCGTCAAAATCGACTTTTCGGGCAGCGTTGACGGAGAAAAGTTCCCCGGCGGCACCGCTGAGGACTACGATTTGGTTTTAGGCAGCAACTCGTTTATCCCCGGCTTCGAGGACGGTTGCGTAGGTATGAAGGTCGGCGAGACCAAGGATATCAATGTAAAATTTCCCGAGGAGTACCAGGCGGACAACCTTCGCGGTAAGGAAGCGGTGTTCACCATTACCCTTCATAAGATCACCGAAAAGAAATTGCCCGAACTCACCGACGAGTTTGTAAAGAGCCACGCGGGTGTTGAAACGGTTGAGGAATACAAAAAGAAGGCTCGCGAGCGCCTTGAAAGAAACGCCGAAAACCGCGGCAGGGACGAGACTGAAAACAGCATCGTAACCGAAATCTGCAAGCACGCAAAGGCTGAAATTCCCGACGCTATGGTAGAGAACGAAATCGACAGAATGGTTCAGGATTTCAGCTACCGCCTTATGTATCAGGGCTTGAAGCTTGAAGAGTACTTAAAGTACATGAAGCAGTCTATGGAAGAGTTCCGCGCACAGTACAAAGCGCAGGCTGAAACGAGAGTTTTAAGCCAGCTTGTAATCGACAAAATCGTACGCACGGAAAACTTCACCGTAGGCGAGGGCGAGCTTGATGCCAAAATCGAGGAGCAGGCAAAGTCCGTAGGCAAAACGCTTGAAGAGTACAAAAAGACTATCGACCCCAGACAGGTTGAATATATAACGAGCGATATTATAATTACAAAGCTTTTCGACTTCCTCAAGGCGAATAACGAAATGTATACTGAAGAGGATAAACCCGCT
>JAIDRX010000029.1 GCA_029061495.1 Clostridia bacterium | reverse complement strand
AAATGCCTACCGCAAGATGTGCGGCAAGCCTTCTATCGTTCCCGACAATACGACGGTTTTGGGCGCGCTTGCGGCGCACGTATCTACAAAGAGCAGTAACTTCCAGCCGATGAATGCAAACTTCGGAATTTTGAAACCGGCTGAAAAAATAATAAAAGACAAAAAACAGCGCTACGCTTACCTTGCAGAAAGAGCCTTGGAAAGCATCCGCGCGTACAAGGAGAAAATATAAATGATTGAATTTCACGCAACTACAATATGTGCGGTTAAGAAAAACGGAAAGACGGCTATCGCGGGCGACGGACAGGTTACCATGGGTGAGAGCGTAATTTTTAAAAACAGCGCGCAGAAGGTACGCAGAATTTACGGCGGCAAAGTTATTTTGGGCTTTGCGGGTTCCGTTTCGGACGCGTTTTCTTTGAGTGAAAAGTTCGAGGGTATGCTCAATAAATTTTCTGGCAACCTTATGCGCTCGGCGGTGGAGCTTGCAGAGCTTTGGCGCTCAGATAAAGCCGTAAGAAAGCTTGAAGCTTTAATGATAGTAGCCGACAGCAATACGCTTTTGATAGTTTCGGGTACGGGCGAGGTTATAGAGCCCGACGACGGAATAGCGGCTATAGGCAGCGGCGGCAACTACGCACTTGCGGCGGCGCGCGCACTCTGCCAGAACACCGACTATACCGCAGAACAAATTGCAACCAAGTCGCTCAAAATCGCAAGCGAAATTTGCGTGTTTACAAACGACAACATTAAGTGCGAAACAATTTAACTGCGCAAGCAAAAACGACGCTTTTTGCGTAGCGCACCCAATTTGCGAAAACTTTCGCCTCGGCGAGGTGAAGTGCCGCAATTAAATATTTGTGTGCCCTAAAAATTGCGGCACGAGGGCGAGTAGCCCTCAAAATCACGGAAAATCGCAGGCGCAGAATAGCCGAGATTTTCGTGAAAAGGAGATTATTATGGATTTAACACCCAAACAAATAGTACACGAATTAAATAAATACATCATAGGTCAGAACGAGGCGAAAAAGGCTGTTGCGATAGCACTCAGGAACAGATACCGTAGAAGTCAGCTTTCGCCCGAGTTGCAGGACGAAATTACGCCCAAAAACATTATAATGAAGGGACCTACGGGCGTCGGTAAAACGGAAATCGCACGCAGGCTTGCAAAGCTTGTTAAAGCTCCCTTTTTAAAGGTTGAAGCGACCAAGTACACCGAGGTCGGCTACGTCGGCAGAGATGTAGAGTCTATGGTGCGCGACTTAGCCGAGTGCGCTATCCGTCTTGTAAAAGAGGAAAAGACTGCCGAAGTCAGCTACAAGGCTACGGCTACCGCCGAGCGCAGAATTGCTAAGGTTCTTGCCGAGGCTAAAAAGGACGAGCGCGGCGAAACTGCCAAAGAAGTTTTCGAGCAGAAGCTTGTGGACGATATACACGCGGGTAAGTACGACAATACCGTAATCGAAATAGAAGTGGACGACGTACCTAAGCCGTTGGAGCTTTCCCCCGGCAGCGGCGCGGCAATAGACTTGGGCTCGGTATTTTCCGGACTCGGAATGCAAAAGAAAAAGAAGCGTAAAATTTCCGTTAAGGAAGCTAAAAACCTTATTATCGCGGAGGAAGCGGACAAGCTTATCGATAACGACGCGGTAAACGCCGAGGCAATACGCCGCGCGGAAAATGACGGAATTATTTTTATTGACGAAATAGATAAAATCGCAGGTAAAGGCAATCAGGGCGCGGACGTATCCCGCGAGGGCGTTCAGCGCGATATACTGCCCATAGTTGAGGGCTGCACCGTACAGACAAAGTACGGACCTATAAAGACGGACTACATTCTCTTTATAGCGGCGGGCGCTTTCCACGTCTCAAAGGTGGAGGACTTAATCCCTGAGTTGCAGGGCAGATTTCCCATTCAGGTTGAATTGCAAAGCTTAACAAAAGAGGACTTTGTGAATATCCTCACTCAGCCGCAGAACGCTATCACGACGCAGTACTCGGCGCTTTTGTCCGTTGACAATATCGACTTGCACTTCACTTCCGACGCTATCGAAAAGATAGCAGAGGTTTCGGAGGATATAAACTCTACGAGCGAGGATATCGGCGCGCGCAGACTTCACACGGTTATGGAGCATCTTTTGGAGGATATTTCTTTCAACGCTGGCGGCAACGACTACCCCGTGGTTAAGGTTGAAGTAAACGCAAAGTACGTTGAAGAACATCTTGAAAATATTATCAAAAACCGCGACTTAAAGAAATACGTTTTATAAGAGGGTTAATATGAACCTGCTGATTAATACGACGGAAACTGCAGTTATAATATTTTTTGCCGTTGTCGGCGTGTTTATGGCGGTAAGCGTAATCGTCGGGCTTTACAGAATTATCCACGGCGCGCCTACGCACAAAGACAAGCCGTTAAGCAAATACGACGATAAGCGTTATGAAAGCTTAACCGCGGACGAGCTGTACACCCTTGCGTTGGGTCATATCGAAAAGACGGTAAAAGACAGCGACTATATTCTCGGCAAAAAACTGATGAAAAAAGCGGCAGACGCGGGACATGCAAAGGCGCAGTTTTACTATGCCGACAACTTCTGCTATGACGAAAACGATACTGCGATAGAGCTTTTGGAAAAAGCGGCGGCGCAGGGCGTTGACGAGGCGGCGGAAAAGCTTGGCGATATCTATCACTACGGGCGGGATATAGGCGAGCCCGTGATAGAGGAAAATCCCGAGCTCGCACTCAAATACTATTTACCCCTTGCGGAAAAGGGAAACGTCGAAGTTCAGAAAGCCGTGGCGCGTATTTACTGCCTTGATTATGACGACGACGAAAACGAATTCAAGTGGAATTTAAAAGCCGCGGAACAGGGCGATATCGAGGCCATAGGCAACGTCGTAGATTATTACGACATGAACGAGGACTTGGAAAACGCCGTGCTGTGGTGTAAAAAATTTATAGACGGAAACGGCGAGGACGCGCTTTACAGAATGGGCAGACTTTACGAGTTTGCCGAGCCTGCGGATATGGGCAAAGCCGTTTACTGGTATAAGCGTGCGGCGGACGCGGGGGACAAGGACGCGGAAGTTAAACTGGGTACTCTCTATTTGGAGGGTAGTGGTTTACCCAAAAACGAGCAAAAGGCAATTGAAATTTTCAAAGCGCGCGCAGACGAGGGAAACAAGCTCGGTATTTTAAATCTCGGCAGATGTTACTATAACGGTACGGGGGTTGCGCGCGACTATAAAAAAGCTTTCGAGCTTTTGACTTCGGTCGAGACTTTCTCTTCCGCAAAGTATTATCTTGCTTTAATGTATTTAGAGGGCAACGGCGTTGAAAAGAACGCGCAGACCGCATACAACCTTTTGGTTGCCGCAAGCGAATACGGCGACGGCGAAATTTTATATAAGCTCGGCGAGTGCTGTTTCTTCGGGAAAGGATGCGAAAGCGACAAGCCCCGCGCGCGCGAGCTTTGGCGCGAAGCGGCGGAGGACGACAGCGAGGAAGCCGTTGCCGCGCTTGACAGATATTTCGGCGAAAAGTTCGTTCCGAAAGAAGACTGAAATTAAGTAATGAAAGGTTACCGAGTTAAAGGAGCATTATGATAAACATACCCAAGGGAACGAAGGACGTTTTACCCGACGAATCCTATAAATGGCAGTATATCGAAAATACCGCGCGCGAGGTCGCAAGGGTTTTTAATTTAAGCGAAATCCGCACGCCCGTATTCGAGTATACCGAGCTTTTCCGCCGCGGGGTTGGAGAGGGAACGGACGTCGTAAATAAAGAGATGTACACCTTCGAGGACAAGGGCGGAAGGTCTATAACCCTCAAGCCCGAAGGTACCGCCGGAGTTGTAAGACTGTTTATAGAAAACGGTCTTGCAAGCAGTCCTATGCCGGTAAAGACGTACTACATAACCCCCGCGTTCAGGTACGAAAGACCTCAGGCGGGGAGACTGAGAGAGTTCCACCAGTTCGGTATAGAGGTTTTCGGCTCCGCCTCGTACCAGACGGACGCGGAAGTTATTTTCGCCGCGTCGACATTCCTTGATATGTTAGGCGTTAAAACGCAGTTGCAGATAAACTCCATAGGCTGTAAAACCTGCCGCGCCGAGTATAACAGGGCGCTTAAAGAATACTTTAAACCCCGCCTTGTGGGCATGTGCGAAACGTGCCGTTTGAGGTTCGATAAAAACCCTTTGAGAATGTTAGACTGCAAGGAAGAGGGCTGTAAAAAAATCAACGCGGGCGCACCCAATATTACGGACTTTTTGTGCGAAGAGTGCGCGGAGCATTTCAACGGCGTGAAGTCGCTTCTGGACGGGTACGGCAAAAAATATACGGTCAACCCCCGCATAGTGCGCGGACTCGATTATTACTCTAAGACGGTGTTCGAGTTCGTATCGGATGAGATAGGCTCGCAGGGTACCGTGTGCGGCGGCGGCAGATACGACGGACTCGTCGAGGAACTGGGCGGCAACCCCACCCCCGCGATAGGCTTCGCCGCAGGGATAGAGCGGCTTATGCTTTTAATGGAAAACTCGTCCGCACCCTTCCCCGAAGCGGACAAGCCCGCGATTTACCTTGCAGGTATGGATGAGATAAGCCGCGCCGCCGCGTTTAAAATTGCGACGGATTTAAGGCTTAAAGGAGTGCGCGCGGAGATAGACCACATGGGGCGCTCTGTGAAGGCGCAGTTAAAATACGCCGACAAGATAGGCGCGAAGTTCGCCGCTGTAATAGGAGAGGACGAGCTTAAATCAAAAGTTCTTAACGTAAAAAATATGGCGGACGGAACGGCTTGCGCGGTTAAAGTTGAAAATCTTTACGCATACTTACTACAGGAGAAAAAATAAAATGGTAAATCAAGTTGACATAAAAGAGTTTGACGAACTTATTAACGGCGATAAAAAAGTGGTGTGCGACTTCTTCGCAACCTGGTGCGGTCCCTGCAAGATGCTTGCACCGGTAATGGAGCAGGTTTCCGAAAGCTTTACGGACGCGGTTTTCGTAAAAGTGGATATCGACGAAAATGCAGAGCTTGCCGCGCGCTACGGAATAATGTCTATCCCCCTTGTCGCCGTATTCGAAAAGGGAGAAATAAAGGCAAAGTCTTTGGGCTATATGTCAAAGTCCGAGGCCGAAGCCTTCCTCAAAGAAAATTTATAAAACTTTTTGCCGCCGCGCGGAATTTCCGCGCGGCGGTTTACTTTAAAAATTTTTTCATTTTCTATTGTGATATTACAAAAAACGTGATATAATAAATAAAAAACTTACGGAGCTTAAAATGATAGATATATCTCTCCTTCAGCAGGAAGACCCCGAAATTGCCGACGCGTTAATGAAAGAGTTGTACCGTCAGCAAAATAATATAGAGCTTATCGCAAGCGAAAACTTCGTATCCCCCGCGGTTATGGCGGCGGCGGGCAGCCACCTTACAAACAAGTATGCGGAGGGCTATCCCGCGCACCGCTATTACGGCGGTTGCCAGTACGTCGATATTGCCGAGGATCTTGCGCGCGACAGATTAAAACAGCTTTTCGGCTGCGAGTACTGCAACGTGCAGCCCCATTCGGGTGCAAGCGCAAACCTCGCCGTTCTGTTTGCAACCTGTCAGCCCGGAGACACCGTTATGGGTATGAACCTTGCCCACGGCGGACATCTCTCGCACGGCTCGCCCGTAAACATTTCGGGCAAGTACTTCAATATCGTTCCCTACGGCGTAAGCGAAGGACAGGAAGTTATCGACTACGACGAGATGGAGCGCATTGCAAAGGAGTGTAAACCCAAAGTAATAATTTCGGGCGCAAGCGCATATCCGAGAGTAATAGACTTCAAGCGCATACGCGAAATCTGCGACGAAGTAGGCGCGCTTATGATGGTTGACATCGCGCACATCGCGGGCTTGGTTGCGGCGGGACTTCACCCCTCGCCCGTGCCCTATGCGGACTTCGTAACAACCACTACGCACAAGACCCTGCGCGGGCCGCGCGGCGGCGTTATTATGTGCAAGGAGGAGTGGGGCAAGGCTATCGACAAGGCAATATTCCCCGGTATACAGGGCGGCCCCTTAATGCATATTATAGCGGCTAAGGCGGTTGCATTCAAAGAGGCGCTTTCTCCCGAGTTTAAAGAGTACCAGACGCAAATCGTCAAAAATGCGGCGGCTATGGCGGAGGAATTCCGCGCGCGCAATGTCAGAATGGTTTCGGGCGGAACGGATAACCACCTTATACTTTTAAACCTTACGGACAAGGGAATGACAGGCAAAGAGCTTGAAGCTTTGCTGGACGAAGTACATATCACCGTCAATAAAAACGCCGTTCCTTTCGACGTGCAAAAGCCCTTCGTAACGTCTGGCATACGTATAGGAACGCCGGCTATGACCTCGCGCGGAATGAAGGAGAACGAGTCTAAAATTATAGCGGGGCTAATTTCCGAAATTATCGAAAAGAAGGAAGGAGCCTTCGATAAGGTTAAGGCGGAGGTTGCCTCTCTTTGCAGGCAGTTCCCTCTCTATCCCGAATGTATCAGATAAATATAAAAATTAAATGCGGCGGACTTAAAGTCCGCCGCTTTTTTTGATTATTTAGTTTTATCAAGTCCCAAAAGATAGTCGGCGGATATACCGAAATATTTGCACAGCGCAATTATATGCTCGGTAGCGGGCAGCCGCTTTCCCTTTTCCCAAAGAGAAACGCTGTCCTGCGTAACGCCCAAAACTTCGGCAAGGTTGCGCTGGCTCATTTTCTTTTGCAGCCGTTCTTCTTTAATTATTTTCCCCGTGTATATCATAAAATCATTTTAACGACAATTTGTCGTAAGTAAAGTTTTTTGCCGTTTTTTGTAGTATACTCATTTCAGTGAAAACAATTCACCAAGATATTCTTTGGGACCACACCATTGATATGATTAGGCGCGGCGGACTTAAAG
>JAIDRX010000028.1 GCA_029061495.1 Clostridia bacterium | reverse complement strand
TATCGTCCGGTAAGGCGGAATATATGCAGTACGTAAGCGGCTATCTCTACTTTGCGGACGGGGCGAACGGCGGCAAGCTTTCCCGCGTTTCCGTATCGGGCGGCGAGAGGTCTGTCGTCGTTAACGAAAAGATAACCTGCCTCACAGCAAGCGCAAACAGCCTGTATTTCACGGTCAATAAACTGCTCGGCGACTATATTGCGCGCTACGATATTTCAAGCGAAAAAACCGTAAAGCTTACGCAGGACGCAGGCGCGAACCTCACGGTTGTCGGCACGGATTTGTACTACGTAAACGTTGACCTTCTTTCGTCCAACTTAATGGGCAAGGGAATTTACAAGGTCAAGGCGAACGCTTCGACGAACAGCAACGCCGTCGGCGAAAAAGTAATAGAGCGCAACAACTCGCTTTATTCCTCGCTAACAAAGCTTTCCGATAGCCAATTAGCATACTACCGAGTAAGCGACCAGATGCTGATTGTATATAACATTTCAAACGGAAGCGAGCTGGAAGTTCTGAAAGGTTTTGTTGCGCCCGAATATACGCCCGTCAGCCGCGGAAGCAAAACGCAGTGGTACGGCGGAAAACTTTACTACCTTGATATCTATAACGACAAGGCGCTGTATTCCTACGACCCCGACGGGGGCAACTGTGTAAGGATTACTTCCTGCAAGGTTTCCGACTTCACGATTATAGGCGATAACTTGTATTTCAACGGCGTAAGCTACGGAGTGAATAACGACTTGTACAAAGTCAGCTTAACCGACGGCGGCTTGCCCGAAAAAATTTCCACCTACGACTGTAACGACATAGTAACCGACGGTACAAATATTTTCTACGTAGAAAAGAACGCGGCAGGCGCGCGCACGGCAATACATATTATAAAGCCTGACGGCACGGACGAAATTATCTACACTAAGGGCGCGACAAACCTCACTTACTACGAAGGCAATATTTACTTCGTCGACGGTAACGATTTGCTTAAAATGCCCGTTACGGGTTACACGCAAGACGTAACCGCAACGGTTAAGAAAGGTAACTTCGATACGTTTGTAATCGATAACGGCGTTGTGTATTTCAGGGAAACGTACGGCGTAGGTCAAAAGCGGCTTGCGTGCATAAATATCGACGGCACGGGCTACGCGAAAATTATGACCTCGAATACCGACCCGTTGAAAATAGTGGTAAAAGGCGATAAGATTTATTACTATACAGACACTATACTTGGCACTTCGGGCATTTACGTAATAGATAAATCCGCGCGCGAGGATACGACTCCTACGCTGCTTTTGGCAAGAGGAAGCTCGTATTACGCCGAGGACTTCACGGTCGGCGAGGACGGCAAAATTTACTTCGTAAACTACTACAACAATCTAGGCGACTCGCACCTGTACTGCATAAACACGACGGGTACGAACCAAACCCCTAAAAAACTTGCATAAATAAAAAGTCCGCACTTTTCAAAGTGCGGACTTTTTTGTGTAAAGAGTGTGTGCGTTTTAATGAAGTTTGGTGATTAAAGTTTTATCGACAAAAAATACTTTGCATTTTGCTTTTTGATATGTTATCATTAAACCGTATATGAAAGACGGGCAAAAAACGCTTTATTCGGCAGTTCAGCCGACCAACAACTTAACAATAGGCAACTATATAGGCGCAATTAAAAACTGGGTTTCGCTTCAGGACGATTACAACTGCTATTTTGCTATTGCAAATATGCACGCAATAACCGTAAGGCAGAACCCTGCGGAGCTGCGGCAGAAAACCCTGTCGCTTCTCGCGCTGTATATCGCGTGCGGAGTAGACCCCGAAAAGTGCGTTTTGTACGTTCAGTCGCACGTGCCCGAGCACGCCGAGCTTTGCTGGGTTTTAAACACCTTTACCTACGTCGGCGAAATGGAGCGTATGACGCAGTTCAAGGATAAGAGCGCGCGCCACGCCGACAACATAAATATGGGGCTTATGGACTACCCAGTGTTAATGGCTGCGGATATACTCTTATATCAGGCGGATATCGTGCCCGTAGGTCTTGACCAACGGCAGCACCTTGAAATATCCAGGGATATCGCCCAGCGTTTCAACAACGTCTACACTCCGACCTTTACCGTGCCCGAGGGGCTTTATATGAAGGTCGGCGCTAAAATAAACGACTTACTTAACCCCGATAAAAAAATGTCCAAGTCCGCCGAAAACCCTAACGGCTCGATATTTTTATCCGACGATAAGGATACGGTTATCCGCAAGTTCAAGCGCGCGGTAACGGACAGCGGCTCGGAAATCAAGTACGACCCCGAAAATAAGCCCGGCGTAAGCAACCTGCTTTCCATTTACTCGGTATTCACGGGCAAGACCGTTGCCGAGGCGGAAAAAGATTTTACGGGCAAGGGCTACGGCGATTTCAAGCTTGCAGTAGGCGAGGCGGTTGCGGACAAGCTTGTTCCCCTGCAGGCCGAGCAGGCAAAGCTTTTGGCCGATAAAGAGTATCTCAACGGAGTGCTTTTATCGGGCGCGGAAACGGCGCACAAGACGGCTGCGCGCACGCTTTCCAAAGTGTATAAAAAGATAGGATTTTATCAAATTTAATGTTTGGGTATATATCTCCCGATAGTCCGTACCTTTTTAAAAAGGACGAAACTTTATATAAAGCACTGTACTGCGGACTGTGCAAAAGCATAGGCTCGGGCTGCGGCCAGGTTGCGCGCACGGCGCTGACCTACGATATGGCTTTTACCTCGGCGCTCGTTCATAATATCCGCGGCGAGGACGTAAAAATAAAAAGGGAGCGCTGCGCCGTTCATTTAATAAAGAGACGGCCGGTTACCGCGGTAGACGATACCACGGTTGCGCTAGGCTGTGTCAACACGGTGCTTGCGTACTTTAAGCTCTGCGACGACAAGGCGGACGGCGAGGCTCGCGGCGCGCTTCGGCATTTATATAAAAAAGGTTATAGGCGCGCGTTAAAGCGCCATCCGGAGGTTGCGGAAATTATCTCGCGGCGCACAGGCGAGCTTGCCGAACTTGAAAAAGCCGGCTGCGCGGTTATAGATATGGCGGCAGAGCCTACCGCCGAAATGATGCGCGAAATTTCGGTATATCTTTTAAAAGAGTTTTCAACCGCGGAAACCGAAAGGTTGTTTTATTCGCTGGGTAAATGGGTATATTTAATTGACGCCCTTGATGATTACGACAAGGACGTAAAAAAAGGCCGATATAACGTTTTTTACAACGTTTACGGCGAAAAAAGCAAGGCTCAAGCTGTGGAAAAGGGCAAAGAGGAAATTAATTTTATTTTCGATATGCTGTTTTCCGAGATGCGCGAAAGCCTCAAAAATATAAAATTTTATTATAATCACGATTTAACAGACAATATAATTCTGCGCGGAATCCCCATAAAAACGCGTGGGGTAGTTTACGG
>JAIDRX010000027.1 GCA_029061495.1 Clostridia bacterium | reverse complement strand
CTCTTTAACAAGCTCGGGGTTGTTACGTATGAGGTTTATATCTATCATTAGCCTTTATCCTCCGATTAATAAAACAATTATACTTCAATTTTTGCGTTATTGCAATTAAATCACCGTTATTATCTTGAAAAATAAAAAACGATATGGTATAATGATATTTGTAGAATTATTTTTTAATGGTAGTCTATGAGTAAAATATTTTATAAAGTAAACGGCAAAAAGAACGCCGAAAAGACCGAAGGCACTACTCCCGCCGAAACTGCGGAAGTTGAAGAGGTTGTAACACCCGAGCCTGCGGTTGAGGACGAAAAGGGCCGTACCGAAAAAAAGCAGGAGTTTAATAAGGAAAAGATAGTCAAGTACTTCAAGCGCCACCCTAAAAAGTCGGTAAGCGGAAAGGTTGACAGATATTCCCCCAGACTCAACAAGGGCTTATCAACCGCGCAGGTTCAGACGAGGTTTACCCAGTTTTTGTTTAACGACACTAACAAGAAGTACTCCCGTTCGTACGCAAGTATATTTATAGGCAATATCTGCACGTTTTTTAACCTTTTGTGTCTGCTTGCCGGTATCGCGCTTATACTTGCAAACACCAAGGGCTTTACGAACTACCTCGTCCTCATTATAACGTCAGCAAACATTATAATAGGTATTATACAGGAAATCCGCTCGAAGCTGTCTATTGATAAGCTATCGCTACTGGCCTCGAATACGGTCAAAGTCGTGCGGGACGGCGAGGTCGTGGAAATTCCGGCGACAGAGCTGGTGCTTGACGACGTGCTTATTCTGGAACTCGGAAACCAAGTACCCGCCGACTGTATTCTTGCGGAAGGCTCGGTTGAAGTAAACGAAAGCCTTCTGACGGGCGAGTCGGTTGCGATTAAGAAAAATGCGGGCGATTTGCTGTATGCGGGAAGCTTTATCTCCTCGGGCAGCGGAAAGTTCAGAGTTGAAAAAGTCGGCAAGGAAACTTACATTGAAAAGCTGACTTCGAAGGCGAAAAAATATAAGCGCCCCAACTCGGAGCTTATGAACTCGACAAAGCTTATAATCAAAGTTATTTCTATTTTGATTATACCTATCGCTATAGGAACGTTCATTACGACTTTTAAACAGATAGATCTTGCGGACCCCGTAGCGTACAGTAAAGTTACCGCGTGGATATTCTCTAAAAACATTAACTACTCCATTCAACGAACGTGTACCGTCGTAATCGGTATGATACCGTCGGGCATGTTACTGCTGACCAGCGTAGCGCTTGCCGTGGGAATTGTAAGGCTTGCTAAAAACCACACCCTCGTGCAGGATATGTACTCGTTGGAAATGCTGGCAAGGGTAAACGTTTTATGCCTTGACAAGACCGGTACGATTACCGACGGCAGAATGAGAGTCAACGACTGCGTTATATTGAATTCCGTCGGAGAGTACTCGTTAAACGACATAATGGGAAGTATGCTTGCCGCGCTTGACGGCAACAACCAAACCTCTATCGCGCTGAACAACCACTTCGGTTACAACGATAAACTGACCCCGACGGTAACTATTCCTTTCTCGTCAAAGAGAAAGCTGTCCGCGGCAACGTTTGAGGACGTGGGAACGTTCTGCATGGGCGCACCCGAGTTTGTACTCAAACCCTACCCTGCAAAGGTTGAAAAGATAGTTAAGCAATACGCGCAGATGGGTCTGAGAGTTATCGTTTTGGCGCACTCCCCTTCCCCTATCGTCGGCGACAAGTTGCCCGCGGTCATGAAGCCTATTGCGGTAATTTCGATAGCGGACAATATCCGCGAAGACGCGATTAACACAATTAAGTGGTTCGGAGATAACGACGTAAACGTAAAAGTTATTTCGGGCGACAACCCCATAACCGTTTGCGAAGTTGCAAAACGCGCGGGAATTAAGGGCGCGGAAAAGTTTATTTCCCTGGAAGGGCTGAACGAAAAGGAAGTTGAAAACGTTGCGAACAAGTACACCGTTTTCGGCAGAGTTACGCCCGAACAGAAAGCAATTTTAGTACGTGCAATCAAGGCCGAAGGAAACACCGTTGCAATGACGGGCGACGGCGTAAACGATATACTCGCTTTGAAGGAAGCCGACTGTGCCATCTCAGTTGCTTCGGGAAGCGAAGCGGCGAGAAACGTAAGCCACTTAGTGCTTATGGACAACAACTTCGACTCTATGCCGAAAGTAGTTGCCGAGGGTAGACGAGTTATAAACAACATTAAAAGCTCGTCCTCGCTCTTCCTAATGAAGACGCTGTTTACTGCGGTGCTTGCGCTTTTGTGTATTGCTATGCAGGTGCCTTACCTGTTTATGCCGCAAAACGTTTTGCTTTTGGAAATGGCGATAATTGCGGCACCTTCATTCTTCCTCTCGCTGCAACCCAACAAGGAACGAGTGCAAGGCAAGTTTATTACGCACGTTATGAGCGGCGCTATTTCAGGCGCGTTGCTTATGATTATATGCGTTATGGCAATGTATATAACAAAGGCGATAAACCCCGGACTGTTCGGATCGCACTACATTGCAATGTGTATGATTGCGCTGACCTTCTCGGGATTCGTAATGGTGTTCAGAACGTGCCAACCTTTCAATTTGTACCGCGGTATTCTATGCGCCGTTGTACTTGCAATTTGTATTGCCGCGTACGCACTGCCAGCATTCCTTGTAGATAAGCTGTTCTATACAGGCTGGGCGGAAATTAAATGGGATTACGGAAAGATACTTACGATAGTCGTAGTCGTAGAAGCGGCGTTCCCGTTGTCGGGATGGCTATTGAATATTATGCACGTTATATTCCCCTCGGCAAAAAAGACCAAAGTAAAACCCAAGCTTCACAATTTACAGTCCGTACAACCACAGCAACAGGAAAAAAGCGGCGAACAATAAAATTATATAAGAAAACCCCCTAAGGTTTTAAAACCTTAGGGGGTTTTCTTAATTTGAATTAATCTTCCGCTTCTTCCTCTACTACAGTGTTTTCGTCGGCGGTTTCTACAGGTGCGGTTACTTCTTCATCCTCGTCCCTTTCGGTAAGAGCGATAGTTGCAACAGCGCCGCGTTTAAGCCTCATAAGCCTTACACCCTTGGTGTTTCTGCCTATGCGCGAAATGTCGGAACAGTGCATTCTTATTACCGTACCGCTGTCGGAAATAATCATAACGTCGTCATCCTCGGTTACCTGTTTCAAGTTTACCAAATCGCCCGTAACCTTATTGAATACGCCCGCTTTGATACCCTTGCCGGCTCTGCCCTGAACTCTGTAATCCTCGACGTTACTGCGCTTGCCGTAGCCCTTAGACGTAACGGTTAAAATATCCTTCGTCTTATCGACGACGAGCATATCTACAAGAACGTCGCCCTTGTCAAGTTTCATTGCCTTGACGCCCGCCGTGCCTCTGCCCGTTGCGCGGACGTTTCTTTCATGGAAGCGGATACACTTACCGAACTTGGAAGCTATCATAATTTCGTTTCTGCCTGTTGAGAACTCTACCGAAATTAAGTCATCGCCCTTATTCATTTTAATTGCAATTTTACCGTTGCGGTTAATGCGCGTAAACGCTTTTAAGCTGGTCTTTTTAATAAGTCCCTGACGGGTTGCCATTACGACGAAGCCCGACCTGCTTTCGCCTATGGGGATAAGCGTTGTTATCTTTTCTTCCTGAGCTATCTGAACGATATTGACGATAGCTCTGCCGCGTGCCGCGCGTGCGGCTTCGGGAATTTCGTAAGCCTTGATTTTATAAACTCTGCCGAAGTTAGAGAACAACAGAATGTCGTCATGCGACGAGCATACGAACATATGCGAAACGAAGTCCTCGTCCTTAGGGCGGTGAGCCGTGATACCCGTACCGCCGCGGTGCTGTGCGCGGTATTCCGAAACGGGAAGGCGCTTTGCATAGCCCGTGTGGGTCATCGATACGACTACCTGTTCTACGGGAATTAAATCGGCGTCCTCTATCTCGTTGTAGTCGACAGCGATTTCCGTCTTTCTATCCGAAGGATATTTGCGCTTGATTTCGAGAAGGTCGTCTTTTATTACCTGAAGTACTCTGCTTTCGTGCGCAAGTATATCCTTTAAATCTTTTATGGTTGCTTCGAGCTGAGCAAGCTCTTCTTTGAGTTTGTCAACCTCGAGGTGGGACAGTCTGTAAAGCCTTAACTCTGCGACTGCAGTTGCCTGGCGCTCGTCAAGCTCGAATTTTTCGGTTAATTTGTTAACGCAGTCCGTCTTATCGACAGCCGTGCGGCAGATTTTTACTACTTCGTTGATGTGCGCCTGCGCGATTACAAGTCCGCGCAAGATATGCGCGCGCTCTTCCGTCTTGACAAGGTCGTACTTGGTGCGGCGGACGATAATTTCTTTCTGGTGTTCGAGATAGTAATGTAAGCACTCTTTGAGATTTAAAATCCTAGGCGTGCCGTCAACGAGCGCAAGCATTATGATTCCGTCGGAAATCTGAAGGTTCGTATGCTTGTACAGCGTGTTTAAAACAACCTGAGCGTTCGCATCCTTTTTAACTTCGATTACGATACGCATACCGTGTCTGTCCGATTCCTCGCGGATATCGGAAATTCCTTCGATACGCTTATCTCTTACGAGGTCGGCAATGCTCTCGATAAGCTTTGCCTTGTTTACCTGATAGGGAATTTCGGTAACTACTATACGCGTGCGGGTCATCTGACCGCTTTGATACTCTTCTATCTCGCAACGCGAGCGGATAATAATGCTGCCTCTGCCCGTTCTGTAAGCCTTCTTTATTCCGCTTCTACCCATAATTACGGCGCCAGTAGGGAAGTCGGGAGCGAGGACGTATTCCATAAGTCCGTCAACGTCGATTTCGGGATTATCGATAAGCGCGATAACGCCGTCAATAACCTCGCCGAGGTTGTGGGGAGGAATATTCGTAGCCATACCGACGGCGATACCGTCGGAGCCGTTTACAAGAAGGTTGGGGAAACGCGAAGGTAAAACCGTGGGCTGCATACCGGTGTCGTCGAACGTCGGGTAGAAGTCAACCGTTTCTTTATCCAAATCGCGGAGCATTTCGGAAGCGAGCTTTGACATTCTCGCCTCGGTATACCTCATTGCCGCGGCGGGGTCGCCGTCTACCGAACCGAAGTTACCGTGTCCGTCAACGAGGGGGAAATTTATAGAGAAATCCTGGGCAAGTCTTACTAACGCATCGTACACGGACGAGTCGCCGTGGGGGTGATATTTACCTAAGCAGTCGCCGACGATACGGGCGCACTTTCTGAAAGCTTTGTCGTACGTCAAGCCCAGCTCGTGCATCGAGTACAAAATTCTGCGGTGAACGGGTTTTAAACCGTCCCTTACGTCGGGAATTGCACGGGATACGTTTACTGCCATTGCATAGGCAATGAACGATTTTTTAAGCTCTTCGTCTACTTCGACGTCAAGCATTTTGGTCATGGCAAGCGTCTTTTTAAACTCTTCGGTTAATTCCGCACTGGTCTCTTTTTTAGCCATCGTATCCCTCCTTAAACGTCAAGCTCTGCTACGAGCTTTGCGTTATCCTCAATAAACTGCCTGCGAAGTTCGGGTTGCTCGCCCATAAGTAGCGCAAAGGTCTTATCCGCCTCTACAGCGTCCTCTACGTTAATTCTTACAAGCGTGCGCTTTGCGGGGTCCATAGTAGTTTCCCAAAGCTGTTCTTTATCCATTTCGCCGAGGCCCTTATAGCGCTGAAGCTCGAATTTACCGGGGTGGGCTTTTCTGAAATCTTCAAGCGCCTTATCGTCGTAGAGATAGGTATCGGGAATGCCCTTGCCGAACGCCTTGTAAAGTGGCGGCTGAGCCGCGTAAACGTGTCCGTTTTCAACGAGCGGACGCATATAGCGGAAGAAGAACGTTAAAAGTAAAATTCTGATATGCGAGCCGTCTACGTCGGCATCGGTCATGATTATAATTCTGTCGTATCTTAATTTGCTTTCATCGAAGTTTTCCTGTATACCGCAACCGAAAGCGGTTATCATAGCTTTGATTTCCTCGTTTTCGAGTACGCGGTTTATCCTTACCTTTTCAACGTTTAAAATTTTACCGCGCAACGGAAGTATCGCCTGGAAACGCCTGTCCCTGCCCTGCTTTGCCGTACCGCCTGCACTGTCGCCTTCGACGATATAAATTTCGCAAAGCTCAGAACGCTTGTCCGAGCAGTCTGCAAGTTTACCGGGAAGCTTGGTACTTTCTAAAACACCTTTACGGCGAGTATCCTCGCGAGCGAGCCTTGCAGCCTCTCTTGCACGCTGAGCCGTAATACAGCGCATAATAAGCTCTTTGGTCTGTGCGGGGTGTTCCTCTAAGTAGGTGCCGAATTTGTCGCATACGGCCTTGTAAACGAACGTACGCACGTAAGTTGAGCAAAGCTTGCTCTTTGTCTGGCTCTCGT
>JAIDRX010000026.1:669-1283 GCA_029061495.1 Clostridia bacterium | reverse complement strand
GAGTATGCTCAAAGAATACCTCGGCGACAAACAAATTCAGGACCTTGAAATTCCGTTCAGATGCGTTGCAACCGAACTTCATTCGGGCACGCTCCACGTCTTTAAGGAAGGCAACGCGGTTCAGGCGATAAAAGCTTCAAGCACTATTCCCGTAGTTTTCCGCCCCGTAAAGTCGGACGGCAAAATGTTCGTTGACGGCGGCTGCCTTTGCCGCGTGCCCGTAAAACAGGTCAAGGAAATGGGCGCGGACGTAGTGGTTGCCGTTGACGTTTTAAAAAACACGTTCGAGCCGGTCGATAAAATTCCCAACATCGTAATGATGGTTTTAAGGGTTTTCGACGTTATGGACAGTCACCAGACCGAACAGGCGCGCACCCTTGAAAAAAAGCTGTGTGACCTTTTAATCTCACCCGAAATGAAGGGTATGAGCCAGTATCTTATCAAAGACCTTGACAAAGCCTACGTAGAGGGCTACGAGGCAGGCAAGGCAAACGTTAAAAAAATTAAAAAATTACTTTCGTAAAAACAATGGATTTATTCGATTTAAACGGCAACGAAAGCGCGGCTCAGCCGCTTGCCGAGCGTATGCGCGCAAACAACTTAAACGATTTTAT
>JAIDRX010000026.1:0-659 GCA_029061495.1 Clostridia bacterium | reverse complement strand
CAAAGGCATATAGTTGCGGAAGGCTCGCTTCTCCGCCGCGCGATATCGCTTGACAGGCTTGGAAGCTGTATATTCTGGGGTCCTCCCGGTACGGGCAAAACCACGCTTGCAAATATCGTGGCTTCTACGACTAACGGCGAGTTTATAAAACTCAACGCCGTACAGGCAGGCGTTGCCGACGTGAAGAGGGCCGTGGAAAAGGCGCGCGACAGCCTTAAAATGTACGGCAAGCGTACATACCTTATGCTTGACGAGTGCCACCGGTTCAACAAGACGCAGTCGGACTCGCTTCTGCCCGCAATAGAGCAGGGCACCATAATTTTTATAGGCTCTACAACGGAAAACCCGTATGCTTCGATGACGCCGGCAATAGTTTCAAGATGCCGCGTTTTCGAGTTCAAAAGGCTTTCGTTCGAGGATATTAGGGGGGCAATCGTTAAAGCTTTGGGCGATAAACGGCGCGGTTTGGGCGAATATAACGCACAAGTTGACGAGGAAGCGCTCGACCATATAGCAAGGACCGCCGGCGGTGATTTGCGCACGGCTTACAACGCATTGGAGCTTGCCGTTTTGACAACTCCGCCGCAAGCCGACGGAAGTATTCGGGTAAAGCTTGCCGATGCGGAACAGTCCATACAGCGGAAAGCGATGTCCTACAG
>JAIDRX010000025.1 GCA_029061495.1 Clostridia bacterium | reverse complement strand
GTGCGCGGCGGCTTTATATATTTTGCTTCAATTTTATTCGGCATACCGCAATTTATATATACATAATATATTATATGAAACTTCTCGAACAAATTCTATCGGAACTCGGCGCGGATACGCTTAAATCTTTTTCGGTCGTGCCCGGGTTCGGCGGATACTTCCGCAGTATAAAGGGCGTGGCAGAGTACACGCCCGAAAAAATAGTTTTAGCGCTCAAAAAAAACAAAATCACGGTAGAGGGTGAAAACCTCACGCTTGCAAAATATTTCGAGGAAGATTTGCTTATAAAAGGCAACATTTCGGGGGTAAAAATTGACTGACGTTACAAAGGTTTCGGTTACGGCAACGGCTGAAACTGCGGTAAAAAAGCTTAAAAAAGCCGAAATAGGCATATATGACTGCAAAAAAGACGGGGCTAAGTTTACCTTTTTTGTAAAAGATAAACACCTTAAAAAAGTTTTTGCAATTTTTTCCAATCCGTGCTATAATATAAAGGTAGCCAAAGAAAGCCGCCGCGGCAGACTTTTAAAAAGCGTTATAAACCGCGTGGGGCTCATAGTCGGCGCGCTTGCGTTTATTGCTATTGCCGCCTTTTCAAACGCCTTTGTTTTAAAGATAGAGGTGGACGGAAGCGGCAGCTATCTTTCGCCCGAAATAAAGCGCATAGTATACGAGTCGGGCGCTAAGGAGTTTAAGCTGTTCAAAGGCTTCGATACCCCCGCGGCTACTGGCAAAATTCTTGCGCTTCCGCAGGTAACCTTCTGCAATATAGAAAAGAAGGGCAGTATCTTACGCGTAGACGTTCAGGTAGACGAAGAACATTCCGCAAAGGCGGTCCGCACTCCGCTTGTATCCGACAGGGACGGAGTAGTCAAAAACATAGTTGCAATCTGCGGAACGGCGGTTGTTTCAATAGGCGCACAGGTTAAAAAGGGCGATACGCTGATTTCCGCCGTAACGTACGCGGGCGAGCAGGAAGTGGAAAGCATTGCCGTAGGTTATGCGGAATTGGAGTGCAGGGAAAAGTGCGAATATTTCGCCCCGCAGGAGTCGGACGAAAATTTGCGCCTTGCGTACTCTTCGGTTCAGCTTTACGCGGACGAAATTTTAACCCGCTCGCACACTGTAAAGTCTACTGAGGGCGGAGTTATATACGTAATAGATTTCACCTATTTGCATAAGTTAAGTATAAATATCAAGTAAGGAAAAATGAACGGTACGGTTAAAAAGATAGACGCGCGCAGCGCGGACAAGCTTCAGAAATTGTTGGGGACGTTCGACGAGAACCTAAACGAAATAATGCGCGAGACGGGTACGGTGATACGCGTTGACGGCGTTACCTTCGTAATAGAGGGCGAGGACGAAAAGGTCGCGCAGGCGGCTTCTATAATAGAAAGTCTTTTAACCCTTGCCGAAAACGGCGAGGCGGTGGACAAGGGCAGGGTAGCGTACTGCATAGAGCTTGCGCGTGAAGGCAAAGCCCACGACATAACCAAATTCTCGTCGGACACGGTTGCGATAACCTACCGCGGAAAACCTATAAAGTGCAAGACCGTAGGGCAGAAAAGCTACGTTGACAGCGTAAAGCACTGCACCGTAACATTCGGCATAGGTCCCGCCGGCACGGGTAAAACCTATCTTGCCGTGTGCCTTGCCGTCCAGGCTTTCAAACAAAAGCAAGTAGATAAAATAATTTTAACGCGCCCCGCGGTTGAAGCGGGCGAAAAGCTCGGCTTTCTCCCCGGAGATTTACAGACCAAGGTTGACCCTTATCTGCGCCCTCTGTACGATGCGTTACAGGAAATGCTCGGGCTTGAAACCTACGCAAAGCTTATGGAGCGCGGCACTATAGAAATCGCGCCCCTTGCGTATATGCGCGGCAGAACGCTTTCTAACGCTTTCGTCATTTTGGACGAGGCGCAGAATACCACGCGCGAGCAGATGAAAATGTTTTTAACGCGCCTAGGCGACGGCAGTAAAATGGTCGTAACCGGCGATATAACCCAGATAGATTTGCCCGACGGCAGGGCAAGCGGATTAGAGCATGCGGCAAGGGTGTTGCAGGGCGTTGACGATATTTCCATTATCCGCCTTACGGATAAAGACGTCGTGCGAAATCCGCTCGTTATGCGCATAGTCCGCGCGTACGAAGCCGACGTAAATAAAAACGATAAAAACAAAAAAGAATAAAACCTTTACTTTCCGGAGGAAATTTTGAAGACTAAACTTACCAAAAAAGAAATATGCCTCAGCATGGTTACTACATTATGTTCGCTTATCGTGCTTTTGGCGGTTATGCTTTTGATGATTGTAATAAACCTCGTTCACATAGACGTGGGCTTGAAGGACTTTATAGTCATGAAGTATAAGAACGTTATATCCGTAGCAGTCGGGGCAACGTTGCTTACCGCGATATACTACGTCTATAATTATTTTGAAAACAAAATGGTACTTACGCAGTACACCAAGATTATCGAAACTTATCTTTTACTGTGCGTTGCTTTGTTGCTTTGCAACGTTATAGGCAAATTCCTTAACGCAACCGCGCGCCCGTTGCTGTTTTTCCCTCTTATGGCGGCAATGATGTTCCAGCGGAAGGCGGCTATATTTACAAACACCGTATACGTACTGTTGCTTTTTATATTCAACAGGTTTCTGAACAGCGCCGACGCTACAGTGGGCCCGAGCGAGGCGTTCGGATTCGTCCCTATGGTTGAAAGTTTTTCAAGCCTTTTAACCTGTTTCTGTTGCGGAATTATCGGTATAGTAGTTTTAAAGCATATTAAGACGCGTATAGGCTGCGTAATGCTTGCGTTTGTACTGTTTATACCCGTAACGGTAATTAACCTCGTAGTACAGCTCCCCGAAAGCGTGAATTTGAGCGGAGTACTCAATATATTACTGTATTGCGGTTTAGACTGCGTTTTGTCGGTACTTGCGTTTATGTTCTTTTTGCCCGTATTCGAGATTACGTTTTCAGAGCTTACGCCGTTCCGCTTACGCGAGCTTACTTCGAACCACGCAAAGCTCATTGCAAAGCTTAAATTACAGGCGCCCGGCACTTACAACCACAGCGTAGTCGTCGCCCAGCTTGCCGAAATGTGCGCAAGCGCGATAGGTGAGGACTCCGAGCTTGCCCGCGCCGCGGCTTTCTACCACGACATAGGTAAACTTAAAAACCCCGAGTACTTTGCCGAAAACCAGACGGAATACAACTTCCACTCCGAGCTTACGCCCGAGCTTTCCGTCGATATTATCCGCTCGCACGCGCGCGAAGGTGCAAAGCTTATTAAAAAGTACGGCTTGCCCGAGTTTTTTGCCGACGTTGCCGTTCAGCACCACGGCACTCTGCCCATAAAGTACTTCTACGCCAAAGCTTTGAATATGAGCGACGGCGAGTTAAACCTTGCAACTTATTCGTATTCGGGCCCTACGCCCACATCGAAAATAGCGGCTATAATTATGATAGCCGACGCTTCGGAAGCGGCTACGCGTTCACTTCCCGACCGCTCGCCTGCAAACGTTGAAGCGCTTGTAAGAAGCCTTATCGAGGAAAGACTCGACTTAGAGCAGTTTGACGACTGCAACATTACCATGCGCGAGCTGTCTGTAATCAAAAGCACGATAGTAAATCAGCTTACGGGCGTTTACCACTCGAGAGTGGCGTACCCCAAGCTTACAATTTCGAAAAACAAGTAATATGAACGACCTTAAAATTTACTGCGAAGATTTTGACTTTTCACCCCTTGCCGTAGCTTTCTGCGGAGAGGTTGAAAGCGACTGCACGCTTTCGGCGGAAATAATAATCGTTGACGAGGATGAAATCCGCCGCCTCAATAAAGAGCAGAGGGATAAGGACGCGGTAACCGACGTTTTAAGCTTTCCTTCGCTTGACGGAATTTTCGGCAAGGCACTTAAAAAGGAAGACTTCCCCTGCGATACCGACGAGGACGGAAATCTGTTTATAGGCAGTATAGCAATTTGCTTAAAGCGCGCCAAAGAGCAGGCGGAGGAGTACGGGCATAGCTTAAACCGCGAGCTTAACTACCTTGCCGCGCACGGCGTGTGCCACCTTTTAGGTTACGACCATATGGATGAGATCGACAAAAAGGTCATGCGCGAAAAAGAGGAGTGCGTTCTCAAAAAGATAAACGCCACGAGGGACAGCGAATGAAATCGGGTTTCGTAGGTTTAATAGGTAAGGCCAACGCCGGCAAAAGCACGCTTGTAAACGTGCTTGTAGGCGAAAAGGTTGCAATAGTTTCACCCAAGCCGCAGACCACGCGCGACGCAATTATGGGCGTACTCACAAAGCAGGACTACCAGATAGTTTTTATCGATACCCCCGGCATTTATAAAGCAAAAAGCAAGCTCTCGGACATGATGTCAAAGACTACCGAAACGGCGGCAAAGGACGTTGATTTTATTTTATACGTTCACGACGGACACGCAGGTCTTGCCGACGACGATATCGATTTAATGAAAAAGTATTCGTCGGGCAAAATTCCTATGGCGGTTGCTTACACCAAGATAGACATTATGCAAAAAGAGCGCATTTTAGGCGACGTTGAAAAGCTTTACCAAAGCGGAGTTGTCTGCGATATTTTGCCTGTTTCCGCGCGCAAGTACACTAATATCGGAAAGCTCGAAGCCTACCTTGCGGACAAAATGCCTAAGGGCGACAAGGTGATTTCCGAGGACATAGTTTCGGACAAGAGCGAAAGGTTTATGATTTCCGAAATAATGCGCGAAAAAATTCTTTTAAAGTTCGGGCAGGAAATTCCGCACGGCATAGCTATCGCCGTCAACGTTTTTGAAAAGCAGGACAACGGCGTTTACGAAATAAATCTCGATATTATCTGCGAAAAGCAAAATCATAAATCTATCCTTATCGGCAAGCAGGGCGCGGCTATTAAAGAGGTGTCGTCCTTTGCAAGACAGGATATGGAAAAATTCCTTGGTGCAAAAGTCTTTTTAACTACCTACGTTAAGGTGAAAGAGGACTGGCGTAACCGACCCGAGCTATTGCGCGATTTCGGTTATAGCGAAAAATAATAATTTTTTAAATTTGGCACATCTTAATATCAAAGGGGTGTGCTATGAAAGAAAGAGATAAAGACGCTGCGGAACTCGCCTGGAAAATGTTTGAAAAGACGGGTAACGTAAGCTATTACATGTTATACAAAAGACTCGACGGAAAAGAGTAAAAAAGGAGTTCACGCAAATCTTTTGCTGGCGCAAAATCTTTGCCGTGAGGTTGCTGTGGTCGTGAAAATGCTTAACAGTTTGCTTCGCAAAAATACATTACGAAATAAATCCGACCTTGCATTTTCCGGCATAAATTATTTTACTTATGGAAATTGTTGTAAACGCAGTTATGCTGCGCTCGGTTGACTACAACGAAAACGATAAAATTTTAACCTTATTGACTGCGGAGAGGGGTAAAATCACCGCGGGAATAAAGGGAGTTAAAAAGGCGGCGGCAAAGCTGAAATTTGCGGCTCAGCCTTTTTGCTTTGCGGAGTATGTCCTCGCAAGCCGAGGGGATAAGTACACGGTTATCAACGCTTCAGAGAGTGAAAGCTTTTACGACTTGCGCACGGACATAAACAAGTTTTACGCGGCAAGCGCCGCGTGCGAGGCGGCTAACGCTTTAACCTTCGAGGGTGACGAGTGCCGCGAAATTTTTTACGAGTTAGTCAAAGCCCTGTCCGAAATGTGCTCGGACGACGAGTGTCTGGCGCTTATCCGCTTTTTGCTGTTCGCGCTAAAACAGTCGGGCTACGGCATCAGCGCGGATAAATGCATTTCCTGCGGGGCGGACCTTGTGGGAGAGGACAGGCTACGCTTTGATATGGACGCGGGGGCGTTTACCTGCGCCGACTGCGGAACGGGGCTCGGCGCAAGCAGGGTAACTTATAACGTTCTGCGCAAAATAAGCGGCAAGCCGTACGAGGAAGACTTCATTACCCCCGACGGACAAAAACGCGCTTTAAGGCTTATACGCGAATATTTTGCCTACAAACAGAACGCAAGCTTTAAAAGCCTTTCCGAATACATAAGATTATTATAAAGTTACGCGGCGGCGCATAT
>JAIDRX010000024.1 GCA_029061495.1 Clostridia bacterium | reverse complement strand
TATGAAATTACCCGAGGCTACAAACTTCATAGAACAGTTTATAAACGAAGAACTCGAAGCGGGAAAATTTGAAAGTATCGGCAATAAGATACAGGTGCGCTTTCCGCCCGAGCCTAACGGCTATCTGCACATAGGGCACGTTAAAGCTATGTGCATAAACTTCGGTGTTAAGGAAAAGTATCACGGCAAACTCAATCTGAGAATGGACGATACCAACCCAGCCAAAGAGGATTACGAGTACGTAAACTCTATCGTTGACGCGGTGAAGTGGCTGGGCTTCGAGTACGACAAGCTTTTATTTGCTTCCGACTACTACGACAAGTTATACGAAATTGCAGAAAAGTTTATAACCGACGGCAATGCGTACGTTTGCGACCTTTCCGCGGACGAAATTACCGCAACGCGCGGAACGCTTACGGAGGCGGGCACAAATTCGCCTTACCGCAACAGAAGCGTTGAGGAAAATTTAAAACTTTTCCGCGAAATGAAGGCGGGCAAATATCCCGACGGCGCAAAGGTTTTAAGGGCGAAAATAGATATGTCCTCGCCTAACATAAATATGCGCGACCCCGTAATTTACCGCATAGCGCACGTTTCGCACTACCGCACGGGCGACAAGTGGTGCATTTATCCTATGTACGACTACGCACACCCCTTATCCGACGCGATAGAGGGGATAACGCATTCACTCTGCTCTTTGGAGTTTGAAAACCACCGTCCGCTCTACGACTGGGTTATAGAGAAGGCGGGCTTTAAAAAGCCCGTACCCCGCCAGATAGAGTTTGCAAGGCTTAATATAACCAATATGTTAATGTCCAAACGCTATTTAAAAAAGCTTGTGGACGAGGGCTTTGTGCGCGGCTGGGACGACCCCAGAATGCCCACTATCGCGGGACTTAAAAACCGCGGAGTTCCGCCCGAGGCGCTTAAAAAATTCTGCGCCGACGTCGGCGTTGCAAAGGCTTACTCGGTGGTAAGCCAGGCACAGCTTGACAGCTGTATCCGCGATAATTTGAACGAAAACGCCGAAAGGGCGATGGCGGTATTAAATCCTTTGAAGTTGACAATAACCAACTACTGCGGCGAGGAAAATCTTTCTTTCGACAAAAATCCTATGAAAGAGGACGGCGGCACAAGAGAGATTAAATTTACCGGCAGCGTATATATAGACAGGGACGACTTTTCCTTAAATCCTCCGCCCAAGTACAAGAGGCTTTGCGTTGGCGGTACCGTTCGTCTTAAAAGCGCGTACATCGTGCGTTGCGACGAGGTTAAGCTTGATAAAAACGGAGAGGTTGAGGAGCTTTTATGCACCTACTTCCCCGAAACGAGAAGCGGAAGTGACAAGCCTTCGGAAGTCAAGGCCAAGGGCGTTATTCAGTGGGTTGATGCAAAGTACGGCGTCGATACGAAGTTTATGCAGTACCAGCCGTTGCTCACGGACGAGCAGTATCCCGACCAGGACTATGCGGAAAGGTTGAATAAGGAAAGCGAAAAAGTAATTTTCGGAAAAGCCGAGCCGTACCTTGCTGAAAGCGAGGACGGAAAGCCCTTCCAGCTTATGCGCACCGGATACTATAAAAAAATATCGGACGGCGGACTTGCGCTGTCGGAGATAGTTTCATTAAAAGATAACTTTAACAAATAACTACTTTACGAGGTAGAGATGAACATTTTTGCAATCGTAATAATTTGCTGCATCGTGGCGTTTGCCGCGTTGGGAGCGGGTATAGGCGTTATCAAGGGCTTTACTAACGTGAAGTCCTGGGGCGTCGAGCTGATTTTAATAGGTCTTATCGGCATACCCGTAGCAAAGCTTATTACTAAAAAATTGAGCGGCGTACTTCCCGCCATATTGACGATAGGCATAACGGTTTTACTCGTCGTGCTGTTTATGGCGCTGTTTATACTTTTAAGAAAGCTTTTAAAGAGGGCTATAGAAAAGCGCAAAGAGCTGTGGAGCTATAAGCACTACGACGAACAGACGGACGAAGAGGAAAAGATATTAACGGCAGCCGCAACGGACAACAAAAAAGAGTATAAAAAGCTAACAAAGCACAGGCTTAAAAGCAAGGGCGGAGTGTTTACCGTACTTGACAGAACCTTCGGCGGAATAACGCTTGCAATAAAGGGCGCGGTGCTTACTGCGATTTTTGCGGCGGCAATTTTGACCGTATTGAACCTTACAAGGCTCACTACCGAAAACGGCGTAATGTACGGCGCAATGGGCAGTATGTACGCAACCGGCGCGTGGAAGTTTTTCTCGGATTATATTTTCGATTTCCTTGCTATCGGCATAATAATGCTTTGCGTAAGAAGCGGATACTCAAGCGGCGTATCTTCAGCCGTGTGGACTCTCGTCGTAATACTGCTCGTGGTAGGCGCGGCTGTTGTGTCGTGGCAGATGGCGTTTAAGGTAGACGAGTTCGGCACGGTTGCGGAAGGGCTTGCGGCAAAACTTGAAAAACCTTTGGGCTCGATTTCGTCAGTGCTTTCAAAGCTGAATATAACCACGCTTAAAATGGCGAAGATAATTCTCGCCGCGATAATATTCCTTTTAATTCTCGTGTTCGTAATACTTATAGCTATTTTCGTACCCAAGCTTATTGACAGGGCAAGGGAAGGAACGGTATTCAGCATAATAGACGGCGTTCTCGGCGCGATATTTATGACGATTACAATTCTAGCTTTACTGCTTGCGGTCGGCGCAGTAGCGAACTCAATGCACGATTTGGCGTTTATGAACGTATTTAACGAGTATTTCGATAAGAGCGGCATTGCAACCTACTTCTACGACAGAAACCTGTTTAACGCAATGGGAATATTAAAGCTTCCCATAAGCAGCTGGGTAAACGCAGGTTAAATGAAAGCTTAAGCGGCGCGCAAATAATTTTGCGCGCCGCTTTTAAATACTATTTAAATTAAAGATCGATTTTTTCGGAATAGCTTTCGCAGCAAGTGCATGTATCGCTGCCGCAAGCGCAGCCGACCTTTATATGGCTAAGGGTGCAGTTGCAGCCGTCGTGGTTGAATTTGCAATTGTTTACGTTACAAGCGATTTCGTGATTTACGGTTTCCATAAAATATCCTCCGCAATTATTTTGCGTAAGGCAGCGCGATTTATTCAAAGCTATTGACAAAAAGCCGCGTTTGGCTTAAAATGGATAAAAGGAGTAACTTATGAAAATTATTTTATTGCAGGACGTTAAAGGACAGGGTAAAAAGGGCGAAATAGTTGACGTTAACGAGGGTTACGCGCGCAACTTCCTAATAAAAAAAGGACTTGCCGAGGTTGCCACGGCGTCGAAAATAAACGACATAAACCAGAAGAAGTCTGCGGCGGACTTCCATAAAGCTGAAGAAATTAAGGCGACACGCGCGCTTGCCACTGAGCTTAACGGAAAGAGCTTTAAAATTAAAATAAAGGCGGGACAGGGCGGAAAGGTTTTCGGCTCGGTTACGGGCGCAAACGTTGCCGAGGCATTGCAGACTGCGGGATACGAAGTGGATAAAAAGAAGGTAGTCCTCGCCCAGCCTATTAAAAACGTGGGCGTGTACGACATCGATTTAAAGCTGTTAGAGGGAATATCCGCTAAAATAAAAATAGAAATAGAAGCCGAGTAGGCAATGTCTACGACCACGTATCTTAATTGCGTTAGCGGAATTAATTACTTATCTCACATCAAACTAAAATAAATCGCAGGTTGCTGTATAGTAACCTGCGATTTTATTATTGATTAGTGATAAGCTTGTGGCTTGATAAAGCTATTAAGATACAAGTTTGTAGGCGTTGCCTACCTGCCGCGTCCGCCGCCGCCTCCGTGTCCGCCGCCGGAGAATCCGCCAAAGCTTCCGCCTCCGAAGCCGCCGCCGCTCAATCCCGAAGACGAGGGGCGTGAAATCATATTTGACGAAATTCTCGAGAACGAGTTTCTTAAAATATTGTTCATAATGTGGAATGAAAGTACGTCCGTAAACACGCTTCCCGTTACCCATTGAGGAGGCTGTACGGTGAGACCTTTAAACTTTTCTTCCCACTTGTCGGTAACTCCCAAAACCTGAGCGTAGGGGAGGACGTGGTAGTAAAACTGAGGATCCTCTTCGAGCATTGCTTCAAGCTGGTCCTTTTCGGCAAGAAGAATAAAGTTTCTGAATCCGACTATATCGCCTAACTTTTCGTTGTAGTCCTTGCTTCTGCTTACGATAAATACCGAGCATAATATAACGGCGCATCCGACTATCCATAACAGGATTTTCGGAACCAAGCCTATTATAGAACTCGGCGTAAACAGGACGTAGAACACGCCGCATATAAGACAAAGCCCCGCAATTCCCAATGAAAACAGCATTAGCTTTTTCTTTGAAAGCTTCAGCTTGTTATACATTATCGTTTCCGTAAGCGCGTAGATTATCAGCGCGGGGACGAGAACTATCATCGGAGTGTAGTACAAAAGCGTAAGGGATATTTGAACCATACCGAGTATCAGCGGCGTAAGCCCTAATAGTAGTCCGCCCAACACCGCAAATATTATCGATATGCCGATACTTACGTTATTGTAAAGCCCCTTGGTCTGTTTGTTTACCTGCGCGGTAACTCTGTTTACCGTGGGGTAAAAATTGTATTTAAGACTGTTAATCTCTACAACGTCGCCCGAGGCAAACAAGCTGTTGAACATATCGCGCTCGTAATTTGCGCTGTTTTCGGGGAGGTTTTGAACTATTCGTATTAAAACGGGGTTTGACCTATTGTCAAGGTTTATCTTTAAATATCCCTTGTCCGCCCAGTAGTAGATAAGCGAAGTTACGTCTTCGCCGTTTACCTTGTTATCGATAAGCTTGCCCATCATAAGAGGGTCCATTTTATCGGGTGCTTCGTAGTTTACTACGGGCAAAAGCTTCGATTTGTTGAATACGAAAAGCTTTAAAAGAATAACTACCGCAAGCAGTACAGCGCCTACTATTATAAACCAGTAGGGGGTAAAGTCGGTGTGCGTTTTAAGTATTCCGTCCTCAAAATCTATATCGAACGTTATTCCGCAAAAATATTCCAGATTGTCGGCGTGCGCCTTTAATACCGTTCTGCCGTTTTCGGTAGATTTAGTAAAATTAAGGATATCGTCGGTACCCTTTTTGCCCGCGTAACAGGTAGCGCCTTTATATCCGTCGGGGAGTAAAAGCGTTGCGTTGGCGTCATAAATATTATAATCCCAACCGAAACCGATAGGGTTTATAATAAGTTTATTTTTGCCTTCCTGCGCTTTTGTTAAAACGTAGTTGTAATTTATGCGGTAGGTGTGCGTTTCATTTGTTTTTAAGGAACTGCTGCCTATATCAACGGAAACGTACGACCTGTATTCCATATCGATATTGACGTTGTAATATACTAAATGTTCCCTGCCGTTTATTAATTCACGTACTGAAACGTTTTTAACCTGTTCGCCGGCATTTACGGGTATATCGCGAATAAATCCCGTGCTGGAATAGCCGAGATAATGAATAGTAATATCTTCCGTTACGGCGATTTTTCTGTCTGCGGCGACGTCGTAAGTTACGTTGTATTTTGAAATTTCAAAATCGTAAGCATCTCTAGGCGCAGTATCCGCGCTTGCCGTTCTGTTGCTGCAAATAACGCCTATAAACGAAGCTATTAAAAGAAGCAAAAGCGCGGCAATGCAAAATACGGGCAGTTTTTTAACTTTTTTCATAATTTCCCCTTAGGGTCATAAATTAAAACTGAACTCTAACGTTTTGTCTTTCGATGGGGTCGTCCAGCTCGAAGTAGGGCTGTTTTTCAAGATGCATCATTCTGGCAATGATAGAAGCGGGGAAGGTCCTGATTTTTACGTTGAACTGCTTAACCGTTGCGTTGTAATACTTCCTTACGTGCGCAAGCTCGGTTTCTATTGCCTTTAATTGTCCTTGAAGGTCTAAAAAGTTTGTGTTTGCTTTAAGCTCGGGGTATTGCTCTACAACCATGTTAAACATGTGCATTGCTTTTGTAAGCTGTGCGTTCGCCTCTATTTTCTCGGCGGGGGTGTTGGCAGCCTGAGCCTTTGCGCGCGCGTCGATAACGTTTTGAAGGGTCTGGCTTTCGTGCTTTGCATAGCCCTTTACCGTTTCAACGAGGTTGGGGATAAGGTCGAAGCGCTTTTTCAGATAGATGTCTATGTTATGGAAAGCCTCTTCATACTGTCCCTGCAGGCGCACGAAGTTGTTTCTTGCGCAGATTCCCCAAATGAGGATGACTATTAAGACAAAGCCGATAACGCCGCATACGATGCCTGCGATTGCGCCGCTACTAATAAGTAAGTTCATTTTTTTCTCCTTTATTTATAATTTTTTAATTTCCGCAACAGCGCTTTTTAAAATCGCTTCTGCGGTAGAATCCTTTTTAATAATTTGTTGCGCCTCGTCCAAATCGAACCATTTAACTTCTTCAAGCTCGTTTTCGTCGGGAACGGCAACTCCGTCCTCAGCCATAACCAAAAAGCCGAGCATCAAAACGTTTCTCGGTTCGTGATAGCGAGAGTAGAGGTACTTATACTTTACGGTATCGAGCCGCGTTTCTTCCTTAAACTCGCGCGTTACGGCTTTTTCGGCAGTTTCGCCCTTTTTAACGTAACCGGCAAACAGAATGTACTCGTTCTGACCGTTGTGTTTTGCAAGTAAAATTTTATTTTTTTCTCTGTTGGTAACCGCCATAATAACCGCGGTGGCAAAGCGGGGGAAGCGGTACTCCTTGCAGTTATTGCAGTAGGGTACAAGTCCTTCGTCCGTTTTGAACATCAGCGTAAGTTTTTCTCCGCATTCGGTACAAAACATTTATTTTTACTCCTTAAAAATAAGAATAATATTTAAAAACCTAATAAATATATTATATAACTGTTTTGCCACGTTTGCAATAGGTAAACTTAAATTTAACAATTTTATTGACTTATTTTCACAAATATAATATAATCAAGAGGTAAAAAGTATTGGATTACTTAACCGCAAAGGCACTACTTAAGAAATGCGGTCAAACCCAACTTTTGCAGTATTATGACGAGCTTGACGATGAAAAACGCCGGGCTTTGCTTGACGATATCGAAAGAGCCGACTTTTCGGTAATAGAAAACATTTACCGCAAAGAGCAATCGGCGGTAGGTAAGTTAAGCCCAGTCCGCGCGGTGAGCCTTAAAGAAATTGCAAAATACCGCACCGAATACGAAAGAGTGGGCGAAAAGCTTTTAAAGGAAGGAAAGGTTGCCGCAGTCTTGCTTGCGGGCGGACAGGGAACGCGCCTCGGCTTTAATAAGCCAAAAGGGATGTTCAATATAGGCGAAACGCGCTTTCTGTCGATATTCGAACAGCAGATGGAAAATATTAAAAAGGTTACCGGCAAGGTCGGTGCGTGTTTCCATTTGTTTATAATGACGAGCGACAAAAACGACGCCGACACGCAAAAGTTTTTCCGCGAAAATAATTATTTCGGTTATTCATCCGATAAAATACATTTTTACATACAGAATACGGAAATAGTCTGCGGTTTTGACGGCAAGGTCCTCCTTGACGAAAAGCACCGCCTTTCAACCTCGCCAAACGGTAACGGAGGCTGGTACTCGTCGCTTGTTTCAAGCGCGTGCAAGGACGTTTTAAACGGCGGTATAGAGTGGCTTAACGTTTACGGCGTTGATAACGTTTTACAGAGAATTTGCGACCCCGCATTTATCGGGGCGGCGGTAAAGTCCGGTTGCGGCTGTGCGGCAAAAGTCGTATCAAAGGCGAGCGCAGATGAAAAGGTAGGCGTTCTGTGCGAGCAGGACGGAAAGCCCTGCATCGTAGAATATTACGAAATGCCCGAAAATCTTAAAAATCTGCGCGATTATGACGGAGAGCTTACTTTCCGCTACGGAGTAACGCTCAATTACCTTTTCAACGTTAAAACGCTGAATAAAACAAAGTCTGAAAAGCTCCCTTACCACCTTGCAAAAAAGGCGGTGCCGCATATCGAAAACGGCGAAAGGTTTTTTCCGAAAGAGCCCAACGGCTACAAGTTTGAAACGCTTGTCATCGATATGGTAAGGCTTACGGGTAGCTGCCTTGCGTACGAGGTAGAACGCGAAAAAGAATTTGCACCGGTAAAAAACGCTTTTGGCGTAGACAGCGTTGAAACTGCCCGCGCGCTTTTAAAGAAAAACGGCGTTAAAATTTAAAAAATAGAATGTGTACCGCATTTTGCGGCTATAATATTATTACGGTTTAAAGGATAAAATATGAAGAAATTTTTAGCGGTTATTGTAAGCGTTGCGCTTGCGGCAATGTTGCTTTTAAGCGGTTGTTTCCTTAAAGGCGAAAAAGGTGAAACGGGACCTGCCGGCAGAGACGGTATAAACGGTCAGGACGTTTCTATAATTGATATTTATAATGAAGCAAAACAACATGAAGGTAATGAAAATCTTACCTTCAATGAATTTTTGCAAAAGTATCTTAACTACACAAATGTAGAGCTCGACAAAAAGGCTACTTTGCAGGCGATTATGAATAAGTCGCTTATGTCGGGCGTTTCAATCGTTTCGCGCTTTTCGTACGGCTCGGGCTACTACGGCACTTCGCATAAGGCGTTTACTGGTTCGGGCGTAATTATAGACATGGATAAGACAAAGGGAGAAGCATGGGTCGTTACCAACTGCCACGTAGTCTACGACGACACTTCCAGAAATACCTTTGCCGACGAGATTTACCTCTTTTTATACGGACAGGATTTAAAGGACGTAAATTATTCTGTCGGCACCGACTATTCAATTAAAGAGCTCGGCGGAAATTATAAAATACCTGCGCAGGTTGTAGGCGCTTCGGTTGATTACGATATTGCGCTTTTAAAGGTAACTGACAGCGCCGTGTTAAAATCGAGCAACGCGGTTAAAGCTGAATTTGCAAACGACGAGCACGTTTACGTCGGCGAGACGGTTTATACAGTCGGCAACGCGGCAAGCGAGGGGCTTTCCGTATCGGACGGTATAATCTCGAAGGACAGCGAATATATCAATGTCGGCATGTCGGATGCGTATCCCAGCGATACTACGTCTTTCCGCGTATTGCGCACTTCTGCGGCAGTAAACCACGGGAATTCGGGCGGCGGACTTTTTAATACGAAAGGCGAAATAATTGCCGTCGTCAACGCAAAGGACGACGAGGCGGACACCGATAACTTAGGCTATGCGCTCCCCGCAAGTAACGTAAAACGGCTTGTACAGCTTATGCGCGACACATACGAGGCAAGAGAAGACAATACTTTTGTTTCCGGCGTAAGAAAAGCTTACTTAAACGTAACGCTTGAAACGGTCAGCTCTACCGCAATTTACAATACTGAAACAGAGCGCGCGGAAATTACCGAAGGCGTTATGGTCAGCTACGGAAGCGGTCAGCCCGCGTTAAGCTATTTACAGTACGGCGATTTGATAACCAACATTAAAGTTGTTGACAGCGCTAACAACGAAAAAGAAAACGTTGCGGTTACTCGCAGATATACCGTAGGCGACGTAATGTTCTCCGTAAGAGAGGGCTACAGCGTAATTTTAACGGTAAAGCGCGGACAAAGCGAAATTGAACTGGAGCCTATTGTTTTTAACAGCTCGTACTTCAAAAATTATAACTGATAAATAGAAATCCCGACGGCGTTTACGCCGTCGGGATTTTTTTATTTTTCTATTTCGTTTATGTCGTAAGGCGTAACCTGATATACGTAGTAGTTAAGCCAGTTTATGTAAAAGAGGTTGGCGGTCGAAGTCCAGTTCATTTTAACCTCTTTCATATCCTTGTCGGTGAAATAGTTTACGGGCGGTTTTATCGGCAACCCTTTTGCCTTGTCGCGCTCGTACTCGTTTTTGAGAGTGTATCTTTCGTACTCCATATGCCCCGTAACGAACACCTGCCTGTTGTCAACGCTCTTTATAATCGAAGCCCCCGCGCGCTTTGAGTAAGCTAAAATTTTAAGCTCCTTTACGTCGATAATGTCCTTAGCGTAAATTATCGTGTGGCGCGAGTGCGGCATATGGAACTCGTCCGAAATCCCGCGCATAAGCGGCTCGGGCACTCCGTCTCGCACGCGGTTGTGCGCAAAAATCCCGAAGCACTTTTCTTTTAAGGGGTGCTTTTTAATTTTATAAAAGTGGTGCAGCGCCGCCTGCGCTCCCCAGCAGATAAACAGGGTGGAGGTAACGTTTGTTTTCGTCCAATCTAAAATTTCTTTAAGCTCTTTCCAGTACGCAACGCGCTCGAAGGGCATATTCTCAACGGGCGCGCCCGTTATAATCATTCCGTCGAACTTGCTTGCTTTCACTTCCTCAAACGACTTGTAAAACCTGTCAAGGTGGGTCGAGTCGGTGTGGGTAGAGTGGTAGGTAGAGGTTTTTATAAGCGTAACGTTCACCTGCAAGGGCGAGTTTGAAAGTAGCCGCATAAACTGCGTTTCCGTCGCCTCTTTGGTGGGCATTAAGTTTAAAATGGCAATTTCAATGGGGCGGATTTCCTGAGAGATAGCTCTCTGCTTGTCCATAACGAAAATTCTTTCGCTAGTCAAAATTTTATACGCCGGTATGTCTTTATCGATAACTATGGGCATTTTTATACCTTTAAATTAAACTTGTTTTAAAGCCTGCTCTAAGTCGGCTATTATGTCGTCGGGATTTTCTATTCCTACCGAAAGCCTTATAAGGTTTGCGGGAACGCCCGCCGCCTTCAGATCTTCTTCCGAAAGCTGTCTGTGCGTGGTGGAAGCGGGGTGCAATACGCAGCTTCTCACGTCGGCAACGTGCGTTTCCTGCGTGATAAGCTTCAAAGCTTCCATAAACGCGGCGCACTTTTCAACGCTTCCCTTAATGCCGAAGCTCATCATGCCGCCCTGACCGTTGGGCAGATACTTTGCCGCAAGCTTATGATATTTGTTGCTTTTTAAAGAGGGATGTTTTATCCACTCTATCTTGGGGTGCTTTGAAAGGTATGCCGCAACCTTCTGCGCGTTTGACGAGTGGCGCTCCATTCTGAGCGCTAAAGTGTCGCACCCTATGTAGGAGACAAAGCCGTTCTGCGGGCTCATAATCGCGCCTAAATCGCGAATCATCTGTGCGCGGCACTTCGTTCCGAAGGCAACGGGCAGGTCTGCATATACCAAGCCGTGGTAGCTTTCGTCGGGCTCGTTGAAGGAGGAATACCTCGCGTTTCCCTTAAAGTTGAAGTTACCCAAATCGACGATAATTCCGCCGAGCGCCGCCGCGTGTCCGTCAAGATATTTCGAGGAGGAGTGTATAATCAGGTTTGCCCCGAAGTCCTTCGGCCTGCAAAGAATTGGCGTTGCAAGCGTATTGTCAACGGCAAAAAGAACTTTGTGCTTT
>JAIDRX010000023.1 GCA_029061495.1 Clostridia bacterium | reverse complement strand
CCCCAAACTATCTGAACGGAGAAAAGCCTTGCGAAAATCAGACAAAAAATAAAGGCTATTGCCACACCCAGTGACAATAACCTCTTTTGTAAAACCGTTATCGAAAAACCCGATTTATTTATTTTTTTAATAATGCTATCTCCTTATCTGAGAACCATTCCGTTACTCAAAGCAAAATTTTCAACTATTTCGGGAAGGTTTTCACGATATGCCAACATATCGCTGTTTACGTTAGTATAAGCCGTTTTTGCCGAAGCAAGCGACGACTGCAAATAGCTGATATCCTTGCCGATGTTTGAAATAACCGCCGAGTTTACTATGATTAAGATAAACAAAGCGACGATAATAGTTACAACCGTTGCAAGAATAATTTTGTCCTTTTTGGTAAGACCGCGCCTTTCAGTATTTTTGGTAGCTATTTTACCTTCTTCAACCGTAGTCTTAACGCCCGATGTTTTGTACTGAATAGTCGTCTGCGTAGGACGGAGATCTTCGCTCTCCTCCTCATCGGTCTCTGTAGACATAATAATGTGTTCCGCAGGATCGGCAGGCGCATCAAGCCTTCTGTTAATAACGCTGTCCGCACGGAAAATTTCGGCGTCGGCACGCGCGTTTTTAACAAGGTAAGGTCTTTGAATAATTTTGGGCTTATCCTCTATAGCCGTTTCCTTAACGATTATATCCGAAAGCTTACATTCGGGATTGATAAGCTTGGCATACTTTTCGCTTATCTGCGAATTATGCCTTTCGTCGTCCGTCATTACCGCGGTATTTAATTTTTCTCTGACGTCAAATTCCTCTTCGGTATTAGCTCTTCTCTCTAATACAGGTGCTGCGACTGCCATAATTTTTCTCCTTATCGCATTAAATGATTTTTTCTGCTATTCTAAGCTTTGCGCATTTCGAGCGCGAATTTACCGCCATTTCTTTAACTGTTGCGGTAACGGGTTTTTTAGTTATAATTTCAATTTCTTTTTTCTTGCCGCATACGCAGACGGGCAAGCTTTTGTCGCAAATGCAGTCGCATTCAAGATACCTGAACGCCTGCTTTACTATTCTGTCCTCTAACGAGTGGAACGTTAAAATTGCAATTCTGCCGCCCTTTTTAAGCCTTCGGGTAAGACCTAAAACACACTCGTATAACCCTTCTAATTCACCGTTTACGGCTATCCTCAGCGCCTGAAAGCTCTTTCTTGCGCAAGGTCCGTTCTGACGGAATTTTGCCGGTATGCTGCTCTCTATAATCTCCGTAAGCTCGCCACAGGTTGTCAAAGGCTTTTTCTCTCTTGCCTTTACCACGTTTGCGGCAATTGTCGAGGCGAAACTTTCCTCTCCGTACTCCCGCAAAATTTTTGCTAAATCTTTTTGGGAATAACCGTTTACAATGTCGGCTGCCGTCAAAGGCGACGACCTGTCCATTCTCATATCGAGCGGCGATAAAGGTTTCATATAAGAGAACCCCCTCTCCTCACAGTCAAGCTGGTAGCTTGAAACTCCGAAGTCGAGTATCGCGCCGTCTAAGTATTCAACGTTTGCAAGGTTTAAAACCTCGTCAAAGTTTTTGTAATCTGATTTATAAATGTAAAATCTGCCGTCGAACTCCGAAAGTCTTTTATTCGCCGCGTTTATCGCATCGTCGTCCAAATCGGTTGCTATCAGCCTGCCGCTTGGCGCCGAGCGTTTTAATATCTCGTACGAATGACCTCCGCCGCCCACCGTTCCGTCGAAGTATACGCCGCCGTCCTTAACTTTAAGTCCGTCTATGCACTCCTCAAGCATAACGGGGATATGCGCAAACCCTTCCATAATTAAATATCGAGGGTACTGAAGTCTGCGTCAAAGCTTTCCGACTCATCGGCAAAGTATTCGTTGTAAACTTCTTTCGACCAGATTTCTATTCTCGAACCCGCTCCGCAAATTTTAATATCCTTTGTAATCTTTGCGTAAGAAACAAGTTCGGGGGGAATTACCAGTCTGCCGTGGGGGTCAACTTCAACAAGCTTTAACGATTTTGTGAAGGCTCTCATACCCTTCTGCTTTTCCATATCTGAAATTTTAATTTCTTCAAGCTTTTCGAGTTTTTCCATTATGGCGGCTTTATAGAACACAAAAATACAGCCGCTTGTACCCTTGGAGAAATAGAACTTATCCTCATCCCCCTTGAGCTTGGACGGAATTCTTATTCTGTTTTTTGCGTCGATCTGATGATCATACTCGCCTGTAAGAAAAAACATCAAAATTTGCCCTTTGTTAGCCTAGTGAATATATAATACCACCAAAAATGACCACTGTCAACCACCTAACCCTAAAAAATTGTACTTTTTTGAAATTTTTTTATCCTAAATTTCGATGTTTTGGGACAGATGACCTTTTTCAACCAGTATGCGGTTAAAAATTACTCTGTTTTTTGTAAAATCACCGCCTTTAAAGGATATTTTTTGACCTCTTTGCGCTCGGTGGTCAAAAATGCCCAGAATTTCCGCCAAGTGGGCAGCCGTGCCCTCTATTCCGTCAAAAACCGGGCAATTATAAAAGTCAGTGATTATTTCTTTTATAAATACGTAATGCGTACAGCCCAACACTACGCTGTCCGCTTCGATTTGCGGTAAAAGCTTTTGAACTTCTTTTTCTGAAAGATTTGCTATATTATTTTCTATATATGCCGCTAAATCGGGACAAGCGTGTATTTCCGTTACGCCGCACCCATACCTTTCCGCAAGTAAATTTAATGATTGGCTTTGTGCCGTAGACGGTGTTGCCAGAACAAGACACTTACCTCCTCGCGCCGCCGCAGGCTTTATCGCGGGCTGAATACCTACTATGTTAAATTTATATTTTTGCCTTAAATAGTTGACGCACTGCGCCGTAACGGTATTGCATGCAACGACTGTGGCGGCAGGATTTTGCGCCGCGATAAAAGAAAAGGCTTCGTCAACGTATTCAAGCATTTTTTCATGCGTTAAGCTTCCGTAAGGCATGCGGTAATTGTCGGCAAAATAAGTAAAATCCACACGGGGTAAAATGCGCACACATTCATATAAAAGACTTAGTCCGCCTATTCCGCTGTCGAAAAAGCAAACCAAAGGGTTGTTATTTGTATTTTCCATACAGTATTATTAATATTAATGAGACTTAAAATATATTAAAATTTTTATCAAAAGCGGATAAAAAACAGTTTACAACCCAATTGTTTTATGATAAAATTACATAAGAATTTAAGTAAACACGTTTCCAAAGGAGATTGTAAATGCCCAACATAAAGTCAGCGAAAAAACGCGTGCTTGTCATTGATAAAAAGACGGAGAGAAATAAAGCCGTTAAATCGGAAGTTAAGACCGAAGTTAAAAAGTTCCTTGCACTTGTAAATGCAGGCGATAAAGCGGCCGCTACCGAAAAGTTCCCCTATACCTGCTCCGTTATCGACGGCGCGGTATCCAAGGGTGTTTTAAAGAAGAACACTGCCGCTAACAAAAAATCAGGACTTGCAAAAAAACTGAACGCAATGGCGTAAAATTAAATGCAAATTAAAAGCGAGCGGTCCACCGCTCGCTTTTTGAATGTCTTTTTGATTTTAACCGCAAATTATTTGATTTTTAAACTGCTTTGTTGTATTATAATTAAGCTTTAATATTTTGCTTCCGTAGTTAAATGGATATAACAGCCCCCTCCTAAGGGTTAGCTATATCCATTCCCTAAAAAACAGTAAATATTAAGAAAATTATTTAACGATATGAAAGTTATTTAATGATTTTCGACATAGAACTAGTAAAATTTTAGCTAAAATCTCAAATTTTTAGATAAAAAGTTAATACTATATAGGGGATTGTTATATCCACTAAATCAGCTAAAATATTACATAAAAATGTTTTGTATAAGGCAAAAT
>JAIDRX010000022.1 GCA_029061495.1 Clostridia bacterium | reverse complement strand
CGTCTATCTGCTTTTTGGTCTGTATTACGGCGGTGAATATAACTTCGCCGTCGCGCCTGTCGGCCTTGAACTCGGTAAACTTATTGGTCTCGAACAGAGCTTTTATTTCCTTTTCGTGCTGTCCGTCGGTGTTTTTAAAGATAATATTTACTTCGCTGTAATGCTTTTCCTTTAACAGTTTTAAAGGTAAGTGCATTAAAAGCTGTACGATAATAATTATCGCCGTAGAGCATGAAGCGACTATATATAAACCGGCGCCCGCAAGCATTCCTATTGCCGCCGTAAGCCATATGCCCGCCGCGGAAGTAAGTCCGCGAACGGCGTTCTGCCTGTGCAAAATCATACCCGCGCCGATAAAGCCTATGCCGGAAACTATTTGCGCGGCAATACGCGAGGCGTCGGAAGAAAAATCTTTAAAGCCGTAAATAGAGACTATTACGAATAGGCACGCGCCTGCCGAAACTATGGCGTGTGTTCTTATTCCCGCTACACGAAGGCGGAGCTGGCGCTCGACACCTATTACAAATCCGAGACCTATAGCAAGTAAAAGTCTTAAAATACATTCAACCCATTCGGGCATAACTATACCTCGCCAAAAATTGCTTTATATATGGTATTACAATTCTACCACGATTGGCGCTTAAACGCAAGTAATTACGTAAATTAATACCGCGCGGCTTTTGCCGCGCGGATTACGTTTTATTTATTTTTTGCAAGATATTCTACTGCCGAATGTGCGGCAACATTGCCTTCCCCTACTGCTTTTGCATATTGGTACGGTCTGCCAGTACAGTCGCCCGCGGCGAATATCCCCGCAACGTTAGTAGAACAGTCGCGCTCAACCCGGATATGACCGTTTTCAACTCTCAGTCCGTGCACGAGCGCCGAGGGAGTTATAGCACCTTTTAAAATGAACATACCGTCCGACTCGACTTCGCCGCCCTTGTATATAACCTTTTTTAGCCGCATATCGCCCGAAAGCTTTAAAGGCCGCTTTAAAATTATTTCGGCTTTTTCGGACTTTATCTCATACCCTCGGTACATAGGGAAAACGTAGGCTTTTTCGGCAATGCCGCAAAGATACTCTACCTCATGCTCGAACGATTTATCGGTACATAAAATCGCTATTTTTTTGCCCTTGTACAAAAAACCGTCGCACGTAGCGCAGCAGCTTACGCCTCTGCCCAAAAACTCCTCCTCGCCCTCCAACGGCTTCGAAGTTTCAACTCCCAGACAGAGAATTACAGTCTTAGCCTCGTACTGCTTGTCGCCTGCAAGAAGTGAAAATTTACCGTCCGTTTCATAAACGCCTGTAACTACTTCTTCCTGAAGCTTTATGCCCATACTCTCGCAGTGGTTGTTTAAAGTCCAGCCAAGCTCGCTGCCGGTAACGTCGGGAAGCCCCGGGTAGTTTTTGATACGCTCCGCCAAAGCTACTTTTTTTGAAACGGTCCGGCTTGAAAGCCATATAAAATTTTTGCCCAGCGCTTTTAGGTTGAGCGCGGCGGAAACTCCCGCAGGACCGCCGCCGATAATTGCTACGTCAAACATAAAAATATTATTAACACCGTATTAAAATTTTAACCCCGCGAACGCGGGGCTTTTTGCGTGAATTATTTAATCCATTTTTGAAAGCTTTTCCGCCAAGTCTTCCATCTCTTTGGCGGGAAGCTTTTGCTCGCTTGCGCTGACAATCTGAGCTACGGCAATTTTTGCGCGCTCGGGCGGAATTATCGTTCCTACTCCCGCAACGCAGCCGCCGGGGCAACCCATGCCCTCTATCATATAGCCGTTGAGTTTACCGTTCTTCGCAAGCGTTAAAATCTTTTTACAGTCGGCAAGACCTTCCGCGTGCTGAATTTTTACCTCGGTGCCGGGGAAGTACTCGTTTATGCACTGCTCGATAGCGCTTGCAACGCCGCCAGAGCATGCGTATCCCCTGCCCGCGCCCGTAGAACGGAAGCTTACAGGTAGCTCTTCCAGCTCTTCTAAATTAATATTTTTAGCCTCGAACATGCCCGCAAGCTCTTCAAAGGTAATTACGAAGTCAACGTAGCTTCTTACAGAGGTGCGCGAAGCTTCAAGCTTTTTAGCCGCGCAAGGTCCGATGAATACAACCCTCGCATTGGGGCGGTTTACCTTTATTGAACGCGCCGTTGCAACCATGGGGGTAAGCTCTTGCGAAACTTCGGAAGCGAGGTCGGGGAACTGCTTTTTGACGAGTACAGCCCATGCCGGACAGCAGCTTGTGAAAAGGAACGGCAACTTCCCTGTTGCAACTTCGTTTACGAAGTGATGCGCTTCGGCAATACAGCCGACGTCCGCGCCCACGGCTACCTCATATACGTCTTTAAAGCCGAGAGCCAAAAGCCCCGCCTTCATCTGACCTATTGATACCTTTGCGCCGAACTGCCCGACCATTGCGGGAGCAACTGCGGCGACAATTTCGTCGCCCTTCTTTATAGCCTGAATAAGCTGGTAAATCTGTGATTTATCAGCAATAGCGCCGAAAGGACATGCGGACATACACTGACCGCATGCAACGCACTTTTCGTTATCTATGTGCGCCCTGCCGTACGCATCGGAGGAAATTGCTTTAACTCCGCACGCCGACGCGCAGGGACGGATATGGTGTGCAATAGCGTCATAAGGGCAAGCCGCCTTGCACCTGCCGCACTTTATACATTTGCTCTGGTCTATGTAAGATTTTCCGTTTACGATAGAAACGGCGCCCTTTGGACAGTTTTTTATGCACGAGTGCGCAACGCAGTTACGGCACTGGTCCGTTACGTAATATTCGTTATCGGGGCATTTGTCGCACGCAGACGGAATTACCTGCATAAGAGGCGGCTCGTAATACTTTTCCGAAATGTTACTCTTATCAACGCCTGCGGTAATATGAACCGGTTTGTTTGCGGGACGAAGCGAAAGCCCCATTGCAAGACGAACGCGCTCGGAAGCTATCTGCCTTTCGCGGTAAATGCTTTCACGGTATTTAGGCTCCTCGTCGGGTGTTATAAGATAAGGTATTGCTTCAATATCCGAGGCGGGGGTTTCCGACTCATACGCGACGCGCGCGACTTCCGCAAAAACTTTTCTTCTTAAATCGGTAACTACGCTTTGACTTTTCATATGCTCTCCGTAAGTTGTTTAATCGATAAAATTATATCATATAAATTTATAATTATCAATACTATATGCGGGTAAGTTTAAATTTACCAAAGTTTTAAATTTGTGAAATCAAGCTTCCACTTGCCGTCTTTTTTGACGAGCTTGTCGTACAGGAACAAAAGATACCCTACCGCTATAAAAGCTACGACAAGCATTGCAATCCAGCCTATAACTCCGCCGTAGCCGAGCTTATCGACGTTTAAGAAAGGATAAGGATACTCGAAGTTGAGATTTGCGGCCCTGCAAATTGCGCCGTAAATCAATATGTAAACGACGTAACCGAGCGGCATAAAAGTTGCCTTAATGGGATCTAAAATTTTAATTTGCTTATGTTTATCGAAAATGAAAAAGTCAACGATAAAAAGTATGGGCGCAACTACGTGGTAGCTTATATTGCCTAAGCTGTTCCAAAAATTAAGCGAGCTGGGTTTGCCGAGATAGCAGTTATACACCAAAAACGTAACCATTATCATAACCACGCCGCAGAATTTAAGCGTAGGCGCGCAGGTGTTGTAGCCCGTCTTTTCCCCGCGGCGCAGCTTTTTAATTGTTGACGCGCACACGGCTATGCCTATGCCGAAGCAGTAGTAATTTGAAAGGTTTGTGTAATACTGCCAAAAGTTATGGGATATTGTAAAGCCGGCAGTACCATCAGTAACATTAGTAAAAAACTTGAGCGAAAGTATACAAGCCAAGCCCGAAATTACGCAGAAAATTATGCGGTAAATTGCCTGTGTTAAAAGGTTGTCGCATATGACGTCCTTCTGGATAAGCGTTGATACCGTCGTTTCGGTTGAAACGGTTGAATCTGCGGTAATCGCACTCTCCTCTTCTTTAAGTTCATTCTTCTTTTTCATATTAGTCTCCTTTATTGTTAAATTCTTCAAACGGGTCTTCGGGGGGAAGGAAGTTGTCCGTTGCGGGCGCTTGCGTGGAAAGGTCCACCGTTTCGCCGTCTGCGGGAAGACGGAAAACAAGCCGCAAGGTATTAAGCTCAGCCGGACTTAACTGCAGTTTTGCAACAGGGTAAGCCGCCGACGAGTTTACATAAAAAAAGAAATAATTTTTTGTCTCTTTTGCCCTTACTATCTGGTTGTTGTATACCTTTACGGTTGCAACGGGTTCGCCGTTGAAAAGCTCGCTTATAGTAAAATATCCGCTGAAAAACTCGTAAATATGGACCTTGTGCGAGTTACGCGCAAGAGACGCGGCTTTTTTAAGAAGTATAAGCAAAGCAAGTCCACAGCCGAGGAATACGGCAAAAACGAACAGAATTGCAAAAAAATCGCCTTTGAGGTCAGTGAAAAATGAGATAAGTTCAAGCACTAAATACGCCGCAACGCCGACAGCGCCTAAAACAGTGGAAACAAGCGCGAAAATAAAGGATTTGTGCGAAAGCTCTTTTTGCATATTTTCGTCTATTTTTGTGCTGACTTTTATTGTGCCGCTTGAGGTTATCATATTTTGCCCTCCGTTTGATATTATAACACTTTAATTTATATTTGTATAGTTTTTAAGCCCCGCAGAACGTTTTTAGCATACTACGGGGCTTATGGTGCGGATAACAGGAGTTGAACCTGCACGGTTGCCCACAGGATTCTAAGTCCTGCGCGTCTGCCAATTCCGCCATATCCGCTTGACTAAATTATTTTATATCAACAAATAAAAAAAGTCAACTTTAAAAAAAGCCCCGCGCACTTTTAAGTGCGCGGGGAAAAGTATTTAAACTTTTAGTTTACTTTAAATTTTTAATTAGTCCTGAGTTGCAATGGTAACGTTGTGAAGAATTACCGACCTTCCGTTGTTAACGTTAAGTCCGATTTCACTCAAATCATCGGCACCATAGGTGTAATTTTCAAGATAAACCGTATTATCAAGTTTAACGGTAACCTTTTTAGTCGTAAAGTCTATAATAATTTCAAAGTTAATTGCAGTATTCGCAGAATATGCAGCCGCTGCTCCTGTACCTACATAGTCAGTGTCAACAGCAGAATAGCACTGAATCTTTTTATCAGCATTTGTACCGAAGCTTAAAGTTTCTTTGTCGGGTTCAGCCGAACCGTGAAGCTGGAAGAAACGCCACTTAGAGTTGTTACCGCCGGCTTCTATTGCACCCGAAATTTTAACGACGCCCGAGCTAATAGGAGTTCCCAACGCTATACGCACGTCGGTCCTATTGGAGCTATCACCGACCTGTAAACCTTTTGCGTTTGTAGGATCCATTGAACCGGAATAGCTATTGCTACCGCTTGTGTAGCACTTTCTATATACGCAGTTCTGACCTGCGGTCTTTTCTGTTACACTATTATCAAGCAGAGCAATTGCAGCACCATCAAGCTTATAAACGTCGGTATAAGTAGTTTCTTGTTCTGCTACGCCCGTAGCCTCGAAAGAAATAGCCACGCCGTTGAGCGTTATCGTATAAGTACCGGTTGCACCTGCTGCAGGACGAGCCGTATACTTATCGCTGGAAAGCACGGGAAGAAGAACGTCGGTGTCGTGTCCGTTTGCACAGGTAAGAGTTGCTTTACCGGGGTTAGTATCGGGATCATCCGTAGGAGTTACGATACTACCTGCTTTAAGCGTGTAGCTGTGAACAAGAGCATCAAGAGAATATGCGTTGCTCATTATATAAGTACCGTCAGCCTTCTTATATCTGTCATAGTTGGAAACGGAATAAGCAATGTTACCCTTAACTTCGCACTCTGCAGCTTTAGCCTCGTGGTCTTCCCACGTTTCGCCTACGTCGCCGTAAACTACTGACAGGTAGTAAACGTTGACGCCCGCTACGCTTGCGCCGACATAGTACGTCTTGTTAGCCTCTAAGCTGTGCATATACGTAGCCATAACGTTACCGTCGCTCAACGCTTCGGTTGTGTTGGCGATTACCGTCAACTTATCGTCGGCACCTTTTTCGTAAAGTTCAATGCCGCGTGTATTATTGGCAGAACCGGCATAGTAATATACGACAAGCGTAGCCGCTTCGTCTGCCGTTACCTCAATTGCCATAGGCGTATCTTTGTTAGTTGCCTTAGAGCTGAGTTTAATACGGTTGGAAATACTAACGGTTTCACCCTTAACGTGTATAGTTTTGCTGTTTGCATCTACTGCAGGTGCGCCGTAAACCTTAACGCCCGTGCCGAGAGTCTGACCGTCTGATAAATTGCCAACGGATAAACTGCTTGCGTTAACAACAACGGGGGCTTTGGTCTGAGTGCCGGGGCCTTCAGGACCGGGATTTTCAGGACCGGGATTTTCGGGACCGGGATTTTCGGGAGTAACCGTTCTTACATAACCGCAGACATTGCAGTCCGTATCAGTATTGCCGTCCCAAACGTGATCTGCCGAGCCGTCCTTAGCTCCGTCGTTTGCCGTACAATCATGCCAGTGTTTGTTAGCGTCCTTTGACCAGGTAGTCGCATAGGTGTGGGTATGACCTCCTTCACCTTCGCCGTCGCCGCCTTTATCTTTTTTACAGCCTACTGCGAATGAACATGCGGTAGCAGCAACTACCGACATAGAGCATGCAAGTAAGGCGGTTAAAAATTTGCCTTTTTTCATTATTTTCCTCCAAAATACTTTTTTAAGAAAAAGC
>JAIDRX010000021.1 GCA_029061495.1 Clostridia bacterium | reverse complement strand
ATTTTATTTCCTTATTATCGTAATCGTTGCCTTGTCGCCGTTGACGTTTTGCTCTTTGGTGAAGCCGTCCGCAGTGCCTTCTTTAATGCTTGCGGCAAGAACGTCCGCGGCAAAACCGCCTTTTTGTAACACCTTTTGCGCAGTGCCTTCGGCAGTGAAGTAAATATCGATTCTGTCGGTAACTTCAAAGCCGGCGTCCTTACGCATATTCTGTATCTTTGAAACCAACTCGCGCTCGACTCCTTCGAATATAAGCTCCTCGGTCAAAGCCGTGTCCAAAGCAACGGTTATTCCCCTATCCTCTGCGGCAACGAAGCCGTTTGCGCTTTCGGTGAAAATCTGCAAGTCCTCGTAAGTTAAAACAACGTCCTCGCCCGCGATTTCGTACGTTCCGCCGTTCTTTACTGCGTTTACGACTTCCTTTGCATTGCAGTTAGCTAAAAACGCGGAAATTGCGCCGAGCTTTTTGCCGTACTTGGGGCCCAGAGTTTTAAGCTGGGGCTTCAATTTATATCCGATATATTTATCCGCGTCGTCCGCAAAGTCAAACGATTTTATATTCAGCTCGTCCAAAACTATTGCGCGCTCCTCGGCGGAAAGCTCTATCTTTCTGTCGGACACGACTACCATCTTGGCAAGCGGCTGACGGTTTTTAAGGTTGCCCGCGTTCCTTGCCGCTCTGCCCAAAACTACGATATCGAGCACCTCTTCCATTCCGTCCTCAAGCTTTTTATCGATATACGATTTATCGCTTTGAGGGAAGGCGCAAAGATGTACCGACTTAGGCGCGCCTTTTACAAACTCGGGAACGAGGTTTTGATACATCATTTCTGCAACGAAGGGCGTGTACGGTGCGGTGAGCTTTGCAAGCGTTACCAAAACGGTATAAAGCGTCGTGTAAGCCGCCGCCTTGTCGTCAGTCATTTCACTGCCCCAATAGCGTTCGCGGCCTCGGCGCACGTACCAGTTAGAAAGGACGTCAACGAAGTCCTGCAACGCGCGCGAGCTTTCAAAAATTTCGTAACTATTAAGACTCTTGTCAACAAACCCGATAAGCGAATTTAATTTTGAAAGTATCCACTTATCCATTACGGAAAGCTTGCACTTTTTCAAATCGTACTTAGAGGGGTCGTATTTATCTATTTCCGCATACAGCGTAAAGAATGCGTACGTATTCCAAAGCGTGCCCATATATTTGCGCTGAGCTTCCGATACGGTTTCTTCCGCAAAGCGCGAAGGAAGCCAAGGCGCGGACGAAGTGTAGAAGTACCAACGCACGGCATCGGAGCCCTGCTTGTCGAGTACCGACCACGGGTCTACTACGTTGCCCTTGTGCTTAGACATCTTAATTCCGTTTTTGTCGTTGACGTGCCCCAAAACTATGCAGTTTTTAAAGGGCGCTTTGCCGAACAGAATCGTGTTTATAACGAGCAGGGTATAGAACCATCCGCGAGTCTGGTCGACGGCTTCGGAGATAAAGTCCGCGGGGAAGGTCTTTTCAAACAGCGCCTTATTTTCAAACGGATAATGGTACTGCGCGAAGGGCATAGAACCCGAGTCAAACCAGCAGTCAATAACCTCGGGCGTACGTTTCATCTTGCCGCCGCACTTAGGACACTTGCAAACTAAATTGTCAAGATACGGACGGTGCAGTTCTATTTCGCCCGATATGCCGCACTTTTCTTTTAATTCTGCCTTAGAGCCGATAACCTCTATCTCGCCACAGTCGGGGCAAACCCAGACGGGGAGCGGCGTTCCCCAGTACCTGTCGCGCGAAAGTCCCCAGTCGATAACGTTTTCAAGGAAGTTGCCCATTCTGCCCTCTTTGATGGTGTCGGGCATCCAGTTTACCGAGCGGTTAGACTTGATTATTTCGTTTTTAACTTTTGTAACCTGTATGAACCAGCTTGACTTTGCGTAGTACAGAAGGGGCGTATCGCACCTCCAGCAGTGAGGGTAGTCGTGCTCGAAAGGAATTACTTGGAACAAAAGCCCCTTATTCTCGAGCATATCCAAAATGGTCTTGTCGGCTTTTTTAGCGAATACGCCGTTCAACTTTTCAAAACGGGTATCGAAGCAACCGCGCTCGTCCACGAGCTGTACTACGGGCAAATTATATTTTTTACCTACTTTATAGTCGTCCTCGCCGAACGCGGGCGCGATGTGAACGACGCCAGTGCCGTCGCCCATAGTAACGTAATTGTCGCATACGACGTAGTGCGCCTTTAAAGGTTTAGCCGCGGGGGAAACGCGCTTAACCTCCGCGCTCGTTTCAGCGAATAAAGGCTCGTATTCAAGCCCTTCCCACTCTTTGCCCTTCTTTTCGGCAACGACTTTGTACTCTTCAAAAAATTTGCTAACTAGCGCCTTTGCAAGTATATAGTGCGTGCCTTCAACCTCAACTTCTACGTAAGGCTCGGCAGGGTTCATACAGAGGGCGACGTTAGAAGGCAGAGTCCAGGGCGTAGTCGTCCAGGCTAAAATATAGCGGTTGTCGCTTCCCTTTACTTTAAAGCGCGCTACGGCGGAATTTTCCTTTACAAGCTTATAGCCCTGCGCAACCTCGTGCGAGGATAAAGCCGTTCCGCACCTCGGGCAATAGGGCACGATTTTATGACCCTTGTACAAAAGCCCCTTTTCGTGCATTTGCTTTAAAGCCCACCACTCGGACTCGATATAATTGTCGTCGTAAGTTACGTAGGGGTTGTCCATATCGACCCAGTAACCTACTCTGTCGGACATTTTCTCCCACTCGCTTTTGTACTTCCAGACGGACTGCTTGCACTGCTTTATAAAGGGCTCAATGCCGTAGCCCTCTATCTGCTGCTTTCCGTCAAGGCCCAATGACTTTTCAACTTCAAGCTCTACGGGAAGACCGTGGGTATCCCAGCCCGCCTTTCTTAAAACGTGCTTACCCTTCATTGTCTGATAACGCGGAATTATGTCCTTCATAACGCGCGTTAAAATGTGCCCTATGTGCGGTTTTCCGTTTGCCGTGGGAGGACCGTCGTAGAACGAAAACTCCTCACCCTTTGCGTTTTTATCGATGCTCTCTTCAAAAACGCCGTTTTCTTTCCAGAATGAAATTACTTCCTTTTCCCTTTCGACAAAATTGAGTGAAGTATCAACCTTCTTGTACATTCCACACCTCAAAAAATAAAATATCGGCGTCCGAGTTTCGGACGCCGAAAATATGCGCTTATAAACCACCAAAACAAACAGACATTTGCCGTAACTTGTAACGGGTTACGAATCCGCGCAAAACTACTCGTCTCCTTTCGCAATGCGGGCTGGAAGGTGATATTTTTTATGCGTGCTTGCTCCCTTGCACCGAACGGAAGCTCTCTGTAAAGCGATACGCTTAAAAACGTTGTCCTTCGTCAAAGCCTTTAAATATATTTGTAGTTTTATTATATAAAATGCGGCAAAAAAAGTAAAGCGATTTTTTTGCAATTCATTAAATATTATTATTCTGTGTTAGGGCGCGGAGCTTTACGTTCCGCGCCCTTATTTATTAAAATTATTTTAGTGGGATCTGAGCCGATGCATTTATATCCATCACCGCAAAATTACCCGCATTGTATTGTATAAGCCCTTCCGCCGCTATCATTGCCGCGTTGTCGGTACAGAAAACCTTTTCCGGCAAAACGAGCTTTAGATTCGCCTTTTGGCAAGCCTTTATAAGCTCCGCTCGCAAGTACGCGTTGGCGGCTACTCCTCCCCCAACCGTTACGGTCTTTACATTGTATTTTAAAGCACACTGCACGGTCTTTTTTATAAGCGGGTCTAAAGCCGCGCACTGGAATGAAGCAGCGACATCTGCACTGTTAAAGCCCTCGCCGCGCTGCTCGGCATTGTGGCAGTAGTTCATAACCGCGGTCTTTAATCCGCTGTACGAAAACTGCATATCCGTACCGCGCACAAGACATTTAGGGAATTCTATCACGGGCTTACCGCTCTCCGCAAGCCTTTGAACGTTGGGCCCGCCGGGATACGGCAAAGATAAAATCCGCGCGACTTTATCGAAAGCTTCGCCCGCGGCGTCGTCGCACGTTCCGCCTAAAACCTCAAACTCGGTATACGATTTTGTATACAATACCGCCGTATGACCGCCGCTTGCAAGCAGGGTTATAAAAGGCGGTTCGAGCTTTTCGTCGCAAAGGTACGAAGCCGCTAAATGTCCGCGGATATGGTTGACCGCGATAAGCGGAACGCCCAAAGTATACGCAAGCGATTTCGCAAACGAAAGCCCGACCAAAAGCGCGCCCAAAAGCCCCGCGCCGTAGGTTACGGCAACCGCGTCTATTGCGGTAAGGGGCAAGTCTGCCTCGCTCAAAGCTTTTTTAACAGCCTCGTCTACCGCCTCGGTATGGGCGCGTGAGGCGATTTCAGGCACGACTCCGCCGTACTTCGCCTGTTCTGTCGCGGACGAAAATATTACGCTGGATAAAAGCTTTCTGCCGCGTATAACGGCGGCGCAGGTTTCGTCACAGCTCGATTCGATTCCCAAAATTACGGGGTCTTTTTTAATAAAGTACATAAGCAAAACGGCGGACCGAGCCGCCGCAAAAAATCGTTTAAATTACGGTAAATAAATTGCAAGCGAAGTTTTTATTCTCTCCGCGATACTCGTAACAGGCTGTGTGAGGCGCTCGGGATAATATCCCTCGTCCTGCATAATTTTGAGGACGAACAGAGAATTTTTAAGCTCTTCCATAGCCCTGCCCGCGAAAGCTATTTTGCCTGCGGCGTCCTGGCTTTCGCCGACGCGCGTTATATACATTCCCGCGTCGACTGCGTGATTTAAAAACTTTTTGGCAAGCACTTCCTTTTCGCAAAAATACTTGCCCGTTCTGTAAAGTTTTATTACGGCGTGAACGTATTCCTCGCCCGCCGTGTCAAGGCCCATTGAATCCATATATTCTCCTTAAATAGTCTTTTTGAGATAGTCGATAATAAACGGCTGAATGTCTCCGTCCATGACCGCCTGAACGTTCGTATTCTCGTACCCGGTGCGGTGGTCTTTGACCAAAGTGTACGGACAGAAAACGTACGAGCGTATCTGACTGCCCCACTCTATCTTTTTAATTTCGCCTTTAAGCTCCGCATCGGCGGCTTCGCGGTCGGCTATCTGCCTTTCTATCAGCTTTGCGCGCAGATACTGGAAAGCCATTTCTTTATTCTGCAGCTGGCTTCTTTCGTTCTGGCAGGTTACCACTATGCCGGTGGGAAAGTGGGTAATACGTATTGCAGTTTCGGTCTTGTTGACCTTTTGTCCGCCTGCACCCGACGAACGGTAAACGTCGATACGGATATCCTCGTCCTTAATCTCTACTTCGTTGTCGTCCTCAACCTCGGGCATAACCTCTAAAGATGCAAACGAGGTGTGGCGGCGCTTGTTAGAGTCGAAAGGTGAAATGCGCACAAGTCTGTGCACGCCCTTTTCCGCCTTTAAAAAGCCGTACGCGTTTTCGCCCTCAACGCGGAAGCTTACACTTTTAAGCCCCGCTTCGTCGCCGTCCTCGAAGTCGAGTTCGGTTACCTTGAAGCCCGACCTCTCGCAATAGCGGGTGTACATTCTGTAAAGCATCTGAGTCCAGTCGCACGCTTCGGTGCCGCCCGCGCCCGAGTGAAGGTTCAACATTGCGTTGTTGCCGTCATACTTGCCGCGGAGAAGCGCGCGTATGCGCATCTGCTCTATGTCCTCCTCGGCGGTGGAAATCATACTCTCAAGCTCGGGAATAAGACTTTCGTCGTCGGCTTCCTCGATTAAATCGATAAAAGCATAAGCGTCGGCAAGGGCGCTTTCACCTTTATTGTACGCGGCGATTTTATTTTCAACGGAAGCTATTTCTCTGCCGACGCGCTTTGATTTTTCAAGGTCCTGCCAGACCTCTGGTTTTTCCTGTTCGGCTTTAAGAGAGGCAAGCTTTACGCCGAGATTATCAATATCCAGCGCATACTTTGCCTCCGCAAGCGTCCCGTCAAGGGCTTTAAGTTTTAATCTGTAATCGTCTGCTTTAAACATAAACGTTCCGTTTAATCAATGTATCTTTATTTTGTTACCGCCTGATAAGCAAAACGCAGGTCAAACTTTAAGCGTTCCGCACTTCGGCTCACTGCACGATTACACAAACCGTATTGAGCGCGCCTATCTGATTGTTTACCACGTCAATAAACTTTTTGCAGTTGTCCGAAATTTTATATTTGAAATGAATTTCTATTATAACGTTATCAATATCGCTTTCGGGATAAACTTTACGGTATTGCTCCGACTCGATAAAGCCGAGATACGAATTGAGTTTTTCCTGCAACGTCAAAAGGTGATGTGCCTCGTCGTCTTTAAATTTCAGATGATCCGTAATCAGCAATTTTAAAGTTTTACCGTCGTTTGTTACCGCAATTCCGTCTACGGTATCGACATCAGTTACCGACATATTTCACCCTATATTACTTGTGGTCGTTCCAATAGCAACAATCTTTATACTTCTTACCGCTACCGCAAGGGCAGGGGTCGTTTCTGCCTATCTTTTTAGCCGCAACCTTGGGCTGCATTTTACCGCCGATATTTGTCGCCAAATCCGAAGGCGGCTGAGGGGTATCGCCTATTACGGGCGCGCTTGCCTTTGCATTGTTTTGCGCGGGAGCGGGTGCTTTCGCTCTTTCGGCGGCTGCCCTTTCCTCGGCTATTTGCTGTGCGCGCGCCGCAACTGCGGGGTTCATAGGCGCGATAGGCTCTGCCGGTATTCTCTGTATAGGTACGGGGCGCGAAGGCTGTACGCGGACGATTCTGCCCTTTAAAAGTCTTGATATGGTCAAGGTCTGGATACGGTCTATCATTTCGTCGAACATCTGATAGCCTTCCTGCTTGTATGCAATTACGGGATCCTGCTGGGCGTAACCGCGGAGGCCTATGCCCTTTCTAAGCTGGTCCATAGCATCGATGTGGTCTATCCAGTTTCTGTCAACGCCGCGGAGAAGCTCGTTGCGCTCTACCTGATGGTAGTCAACCTGTCCTTCCGTTTCTATTGAAATATTTTCTATCTTTTTCTCGTACGCCTTTTCAACCTCTTTAGAAATTTTGTCTATCGCGTACTCGTAGTCCCACTTTTCAAGCATTTCGCGCGTTATTTCGAACTCGCACTCGTCAGGGTAAACTTTCGCCTTTAAAGCTTCGTTCAATGCAACCTCGTCCCACTTTTCGGGCATTGCCTCGGTGTTGACCGCCTCGCCCACTACCTTTGCAACGTAGTCGGGAATATATTTAAGCATCTGCGAATGAACGTCCTCGCCCTTCAAAACCTTCATACGCTCGCCGTAGATGGTTTTACGCTGTTCGTTCATAACTTCGTCGTACTGAAGCGTGTGCTTTCTTATACCGAAGTTTCTACCCTCAATTGCGCGCTGTGCGTTCTCGATACTGCGCGAAAGCATTTTCGACTGCAGGCACTGGTCCTCGTCGATTTTGAATACGGTGTAAAGCTTTTTCATGCTTTCGCCGCCGAACCTCTTTGCAAGGTCGTCCTCAAGCGATATGAAGAATACCGAGTCGCCGGGGTCTCCCTGACGGCCGGCACGTCCTCTCAACTGGTTATCGATACGGCGCGACTCGTGTCTTTCCGTACCCAGTATGCAAAGTCCGCCGACTGCGACAACCTTTTCCTTTTCGGCGTCCGTTTCAGCCTTGTACATTGCGTAAAGCTCGGCATATCTTGCGCGCGCGGCCTGCTCCTCTTCGGTGAATTCTCTGTCCGCGTATGAGATAGCCGTCTCTATCATGTCGTGGTCGTACCCTTCCTCGCGCATGCGCTTTTTGGAAAGATACTCGGGGTTACCGCCCAAAAGTATATCGGTACCGCGGCCCGCCATGTTGGTTGCGATGGTAACCGCACCGAATCTGCCCGCCTGCGCGACTATTTCAGCCTCGCGCTCGTGGTTCTTTGCGTTCAGTATATTGTGTTTAATTCCGTTGCGGCGAAGAAGTCTTGAAATTTCCTCGGACTTTTCAACGGTTACGGTACCTATAAGAATAGGCTGGCCTTTTTCGTGTCTTTCAACAACTTCGTTAACTATAGCCCTCTTTTTGCCCTCTACGGTAGAGTAAATCATGTCGGCGTAGTCAACCCTTTGAACGGGACGGTTGGTGGGAATTTCAACGACGTCCAGAGAGTAAATCGTTCTGAACTCGTCCTCCTCGGTCTTTGCGGTACCCGTCATACCCGAAAGCTTTGCATAAAGACGGAAGTAGTTCTGGAAGGTTACGGTTGCATGAGTCTTGTTTTCCTCCTTGACCTTAACCTTTTCCTTTGCTTCAATTGCCTGGTGAAGTCCGTCCGAGTACCTTCTGCCGTTTAAGATACGGCCCGTAAATTCGTCTACAATTAAAATTTCGCCGTCGTCGGAAACAATGTATTCCTCGCCGTTATGGAAGAGCTCGTGCGCCTTCAACGCCTGCTGTATGTGGTGGTTCAAGTCTGCATTTTCTATATCGCCGAGGTTTGCTATGCCGAAAAATCTTTCAGCCTTTTCGGCGCCCTTTTCGGTTATGGTTACGGACTTATCCTTTCTGTCAATGATATAGTCCCAGTTTTCCATTTCCTGCAAAATTTCGGCAAGCTTTTGCTGAGCTTCCTGCTCCGCCTCGTCGCCGCCCTTCTTTTTACGGCCCGAGACGTGCTTTTCCGCTTCCTTTTTGTCGTCGTCGAAGCCGCCCGAAAGGGTGCGGACGAATTTATCAACATCCTCGTAAAGCTTAGAGCTTTCACCGCCTTTACCCGAAATTATGAGGGGGGTTCTCGCTTCGTCTATTAAAATGGAGTCAACCTCGTCGATAATGCAGTAGTTAAGCTCGCGCTGAACCATTGCGGGAATAGAGGTCTTTAAATTGTCGCGCAGATAATCGAAGCCGAGTTCGTTGTTGGTTGCGTAAATTATATCGCACTGGTATGCTTTTTGCTTGTCCGCATCGTCCATACCGGGAACGACAACGCCTACGGTAAGCCCCATAAACTTATGGACTTTACCCATCCACTCGGCGTCGCGCTTTGCGAGGTAGTCGTTGACGGTAACGATATGAACGCCCTTACCCGTCAGCGCGTTGAGGTACGCGGGGAGAGTTGAAACGAGGGTTTTACCTTCACCGGTCTTCATCTCGGCAATTCTGCCCTGATGCAGGCAGATACCGCCGACGATCTGGACGTGGAAGTGCTTCATCTTTAAAACACGCCAGCTTGCCTCGCGCAGTGCCGCGAACGCGTCGAACAAAATATCGTCAAGCGTTTCACCCGCGGCGAGCCTGTCCTTTAAAATTTTGGTCTGACCTTTAAGCTCTTCGTCGGACATAGCCGCGTATTTAGGTTCAAGCTCCTCTACCTTTAAAGCAAGCTTATTCAGCTTTTTAAGGCTGTGCCTACTGTCCGAGCCTAATATATATCTTATTAATCCCATAAAAAACTCCGTTCACGCAAATCTTTTGCTTACGCAAAATCTTTGCCGTGATTTTAAATTTTTGTGCGGCTTACGCCGCCGATACGACGTGAAAACGCTTAACGGGCGAAATAAATCCGCCCTTGCGTTTTCCGTTTTTTACTTGTTTTAAAATTTTCCATTTATCATTGTACTATATTTTAAAAGATATGTAAATTCCTTTTTTTAAAAAAATGAAATTTTTGCCAATTTACTTAAAATATTATTGCCATTAACCCCCTCTTTAAATCCTATCAGACGTAAAGAAGCCGCCGCGCCAAAC
>JAIDRX010000020.1 GCA_029061495.1 Clostridia bacterium | reverse complement strand
TATTCTTTTAATCTTTAAAAAGATTTTTAATCATAGTGTTTACGTAAAGTATAGGCACTATTGCAATTTTGTCCGCATACTTTGCAACTGACTTCATATTTTTTGCGGGCACAAGCACTTTTTTAAAGCCCATTTTAACGCATTCGGCAACGCGCTTTTCGCAGTACGAAACGGCCCGCACTTCGCCCGTTAAACCCACTTCGCCGAATACCGCCGTGTACTTATCGATAGGCTTGCCGAAGTAAGAGGAGGCAAGCGCGGCGCAAACGGCCAAATCGCACGAGGGCTCTCCAAGCTTAATGCCGCCCATTGCGTTTAAATATACGTCGGAAGAGGAGAGGTTTAACCCGCACTTTTTTTCAAGCACTGCGATAAGCAGAACAAGTTTGTTGTAATCTACGCCGAGCGGCATTCTCCTCGGCAAGCCGAACGAGGTTTTTGAAACGAGCGTCTGAATTTCAACGTTCATACACCTTGCGCCCGTCTGCGCGGGGGTTACGACCGAGCCGGGTTCTTCGCCTCGGCTTTCCGAGAGAAACACGCCAGAGTAGTCGATAACGGGGATAATCCCCTCGCCCGTCATCTCGAAAACGCCGACTTCCTGAACGTTGCCGAATCTGTTTTTAACCGCGCGCAGTATCCTGAAATTTTCCTGATTTTCGCCCTCGAAGTAGAGTACGGTGTCCATAATATGCTCGAGGACCTTAGGGCCTGCAAGCGCGCCCTCTTTGGTAACGTGCCCGACGATAAAAAAGGTTATGCCGCGGCTTTTTGCAATGCGCATAAGCTTAGAGGCGCACTCGCGCACCTGACCTACCGAGCCCGATGACGAGGACAAGTCCTCCGTGTACACCGCCTGAATCGAGTCTATTATACAAAACTCAACTCCGTCAAGCTCGCTTTCAAGTCCGTCAATGCACGTTTCGTTTATAATCAAAAGCTCGTCAGAGGCTAAGTTCAACCTCTGCGCGCGCAATTTTACCTGCGAGCAGCTTTCCTCTGCTGAAAAATACAAAACCTTTTTATCCTTTGAAAGGTGCGCGGCAATCTGTGTGAGTAGGGTAGACTTGCCTATGCCGGGGTCGCCGCCGATAAGCACCAAAGAGCCGGTAACAATTCCGCCGCCTAAAACGGTATCGAACTCCGAAATGCCCGAAGGAGTCCGGTTATAATTTTCGTAAGTAATGTCGCGCAAGGGTTTAGCCCTGCCGCCGTATACGGATTTGCGAGCCGCCTTTTGCGGTTCTGCGGGTTTAACTATTTCTTCAACCATAGTGTTGAACTTCCCGCACGAAGGACAGCGCCCAAGCCACCTCGGGCTTGAAGCTCCGCACTCACTGCAAATAAATTCTGTCGTAGTCTTAGTTGTTTTTGCCATAGTATTATACCTTTTTAATGCTTACCGCCGCATACGCGCATATGCCGAGGTTTTCGCCAACGAAGCCAAGCCCCTCGCACGTTCCTGCGGATATTGCAATATTTTCCTGCGCCACACCTGTGAGCTCGGCAAGCCTTTTAATCATTTGGTCAATGTAAGGGGAGAGGCGGGGCGTCTGCGCCTGAATACTTAAAGAAATATTTGCGGGTCTAAATCCCGCACCCTTTATAAGCTTTATAACTTCTTTTAAAAGCTTGCCGCTGTCCGCGCCCTTGTACTTTTTATCCGTGTCGGGGAAGTAGTGTCCTATATCATTAAGCCCCGTCGCGGAGAGGAGTGCGTCCATAAGCGCGTGAATTGCTACGTCGCCGTCGCTGTGCGCAATAAGGCATTTATCGCACTCTATTTTAACGCCCGCAAGCGTTATATGTTTTCCATCGCCGAAGGCGTGGACGTCAACGCCGAAGCCGACTTGTCCGCTGTTTTCGGTTTTAAAGACGAAGGGTAGGGGTGCGGCAAAATCATCTTTGTAAGTAAGTTTTATATTTTGCCTCTCGCCATCGATAATGCGGGGAGGGGCAATGTACTGTCCGTACACGGCGCTGTCGTCGGTGTAGACGGTATCGCCAGCAAGCGCGTAGGCGTTTTTAATATCCTCGGTTATAAACCCCTGCGGAGTCTGTACAAGATACAGGCTGTTTCTGTCAAGTCTTTCTGTTATAACTCCGTAGCTTGAATAGACCGCCGTATCCGTCGCGTTGAGCGCGCAAATACCGCTGCCGTAGGTCTTAACGCTTTCGATACAGTCAAGTATAAGTTTTTCAGAAACGTAGGGACGCGCGCCGTCGTGAATTAAAACAATATCGCCCGTAACCTCTTTCAAAGCGTTGACAACGCTTTTAGTCCGCGTTTCTCCGCCCAAAACGACTTTGTAGCCGAAGGGGGCGCAGAGGGCGGAAATTTCCTTAAAATCAAATTCGGACGAGGTAACTATTACCTCGTCTATTTCGGGAATATCAAACTTTTTTAAAGTGTGGTAAAGCGCGGGCGCGCCGTGGAGGTGGGCTAAAAGCTTATTTTTGCCGAATGCCGCCCTTTCGCCTTTTCCCGCCGCGCAAATTATCGCGCTGATTTTATCCGTCATTGCTTTATTCCTTAAATGATTTCATAAAGGGAGGAAGCCTCGTCCTTTTTAACAGTCTCTTTGATGGCTAAGACCCTGAACTTCAGGCTTCCGTCGGTGTATTTAATTTCTACCTCGTCGCCTATTTTAACCTTGTAAGCGGGCTTTACGTCCTTGCCGTTTACCACGACTTTGCCGTTTCCGCAGGCCTCCTGCGCAAGCGTGCGCCGCTTTAATATGCGCGAAACTTTTAAAAATTTGTCGATTCTCATATTTTATCGTAAAAACAGTTGACAGTATTGAAAAAGCGGTTTATAATTATACACTGTATTATAAGGCGAAATTTACGTTCATTTGCCTTTTTTGGCAAATTTTACCATCAAAAACCGCCTTAAAAGCCGCTTTTTCTATCAAAATTACCTTTCAAGTATACACTATATAATTAAATTTGTAAAGAGGGGCGGAAAATTTTTTTAAAAAATCGCAAAATTTTTTGCGCGGACAAGCTTTACGCTGCGCGCGCGGCTGAAATTTGCGTATTAAATTTCGTAACATTAAGATTTTTTCCGGTGAAAAGATATATACGGAAAGTCGCCACAATGTGAAATATATAGAAAAGTCAAAAGGAGTATTTTTCTTAGATGCAGTTACCCATTCACAAGTATGGCAAAACCGAAAGACGGAAGTTCGGTAAAATTAACGAGGTTATAGATATACCCGACCTCGTTGAAATTCAGAAGGCGAGCTACAATTCCTTTATTAACGAAGGTATTGCGGACGTATTCGAGGATTTCTCTCCCATAACCGACTATTCCGACCACTACGAGCTGTATTTTCTCGATCACTGGTTTGACGAAAAGCCTAAGTACGACGAAAAGGAGTGCAGAAACCGCGACGCAACGTACGCGCTTCCTATGCACGTTACCGTAAGACTCGTAAACAAAGTTAAGGACGAGGTTATCGACCAGCCCGTATTTATGGGCGAGTTCCCTCTTATGACCGACTCGGGTTCGTTCATAATCAATGGTGCGGAGCGCGTTATCGTATCGCAGTTAGTCCGTTCCCCCGGCGTTTACAACGCTTCGACTAGGGACAAGACGGGTAAAGAAATTTTCGGTACGACGGTTATCCCCAACCGTGGCGCATGGCTCGAGTTAGAGCAGGACGCGCAGGGCGTAATGTGGGTTCACGTTGACAGAAAACGTAAAATCTGCGCAACCGTATTATTGCGTGCGCTCGGCTTCGGCTCGGACAGAGCTATTCTCGACTTGTTCGCAGACGATAAGATGATAGAAAACACCATCGCCAAGGACTCGACGAAGTCTGAGTCCGACGGTCTTATCGAGCTGTACAGAAGGTTGCGCCCCGGCGAAGTTCCCACGGAAGCTTCCGTCCGCCAGCACCTCAACAATTTGTTCTTCGATCCCCGCCGTTACGACGTAGTAAAGGTCGGCAGATATAAATTCAATAAAAAGCTGAACCTTGCTTACAGACTTCCCGGCTGTAAAATTGCAGACGATATCGTAAACCCCGAAACGGGTGAAATTCTCGCGCACGCGGGCGATATTATCGACGAGGCCAAGGCTGTTGAAATTCAGGACGCGGGCGTAAATGAAGTATTCGTTCTCGTATCCGATTCAAAGCAGGGCGAAATCAAACACAAGATTATCGCAAACAATACCGTAAACTTCAAGGCTGTTTCCGACAAGAACCCCAAAACCTTCGGACTGCTTCCCACAATTTACTATCCCAATTTCAAGTTTATGCAGCGCATTGCCGCAGAATGCGAAAAGGGCAAGGTAGAGGAAGTTGCAGAGAAATACCTTGACGATATAAACGCAATTTACTATACGGTAGAAATTCCCGAAACCGAGGACGAAAAGCCCGAGGATAAGAAGAACAGGGAAAAGAGACGCGACACGCGCGTTAAATTCGTTGCGGCGTGCAAGAAGTTTGCAGAGCTGTTAAAGTCGAATAAAGACGTTCTTGACGCGGACGAAAAGAAAGAGATTAAGCCCGTTATCGAAAAGCTCAACCACAAGCACATTACGGTTGACGATATCGTGGCTTCCATATCCACTAATATCGATTTGCAGTACGGGATCGGCACGATAGACAATATCGACCACCTCGGCAACCGCCGCGTTCGTTCCGTCGGAGAGCTGTTACAGAACCAGCTCAGAATAGGTATTGCAAGACTTGAAAAGCTTATCAAAGAGCGTATGGCGACGCAGGACGCAATGGAGGTAACACCTTCGGGTCTCGTAAACGTCCGTCCCGTAACGGCGGTTATCCGCGAGTTCTTCGGCTCGTCCCAGCTTTCGCAGTTCATGGACCAGACAAACCCCGCCGCAGAGCTTACCCATAAGCGTAAGCTTTCCGCGCTCGGCCCCGGTGGACTTAACCGCGACAGAGCTACGTTTGAAGTGCGCGACGTTCACCACTCGCACTACGGCAGACTCTGTCCCATAGAGACCCCCGAAGGTCAGAACATAGGTCTTATTTCCTCGCTTGCAACCTTCTCCAAGGTAAACGAATACGGCTTTATTATGAGCCCTTACCGCAGAGTTATAAAGGACAAGGACGGCGTTGCAACCGTAACCGACCAGGTTGATTACCTCACCGCGGACGAGGAGGATAAGTACATCGTCGCTCAGGCCAACGAGCCTTTGGACGAGGGCAGCCACTTTGTAAACGCACACGTAGGCTGCCGCCACCGCGAGTTAATTACACAGCTCGCTCCCGAAAAGATAGATTATATGGACGTAAGCCCCAAGCAGCTCGTTTCGGTTGCTACGGCGCTTATACCTTTCCTTGAAAACGACGATACCAACCGTGCCCTCATGGGTTCGAACATGCAGCGTCAGGCGGTTCCCCTTATGAAGACCGAAAGCGCGATAGTCGCAACGGGTATAGAGGACGCAATAGCGCGCGACAGCGGCGTTATGGTACGCGCAAAGAACGCGGGTATTGCGGTAGGCGTTTCGTCAGACCTCATTAAGATTAAAGAGGACAGCGGTTTTATAACCGAATACAAGCTTAAAAAATTCGAGCGCTCAAACCAGGGCACCTGCCTCAACCAGCGCCCCATAATCAACACTGGCGACAGAGTTGAAGCCGGCGAAATTATCGCGGACGGTCCCGCAACCAACAACGGCGAGCTTGCGCTTGGTAAAAACATACTTATAGGTTATATGGAGTGGGAAGGCTACAACTACGAGGACGCTATTCTCATTTCGGAAAAGCTCGTTCAGGACGACGTGTTCACCTCTATCCATATCGAGGAACACGAAACCGAAGCGAGAGATACCAAGCTCGGCGAGGAAGAAATTACGCGCGACATCCCCAACGTTTCGGAGGACGCGCTTAAAGACCTTGACGAGGACGGCATTATAAGAATAGGCGCCGAGGTTCAGCCCGGCGACATATTAGTCGGTAAAGTTACCCCCAAGGGCGAAACCGAGCTTACCCCCGAAGAAAGACTGCTCCGTGCAATCTTCGGCGAAAAGGCGAGGGAAGTAAGGGATACGTCCTTGAAGGTTCCCCACGGTGAAGGCGGTATCGTCGTAGACGTTAAAATTTTCACCCGCGAGAACAAGGACGAGCTTTCTCCCGGCGTAAACAAACTCGTACGCGTGTACATTGCGCAGAAGCGTAAAGTACAGGTCGGCGATAAGATGGCGGGCCGCCACGGTAACAAGGGCGTTATCTCGCGCGTACTTCCCCAGGCGGATATGCCTTTCCTTGCGGACGGCACTCCCCTGCAGATAGTATTAAATCCCCTCGGCGTTCCTTCGCGTATGAACATCGGACAGGTCCTCGAGGTGCACTTGGGTCTTGTCTGCAAACAGCTCGGTTGGAAAATCGCGACCCCCGTATTCGACGGCGCGACCGAGCAGGATATTAAAAAGTTATTCCAGGAAAACAATATTATAAATCCCGAAGGCAAGGTAGACGGTAAAATTCAGGTCTACGACGGCAGAACGGGCGAACCTTTCGAAAACAGGGTAACGGTAGGCGTTCAGTACATGATTAAGCTTATCCACCTCGTTGACGATAAGATTCACGCACGTTCTATCGGACCTTACAGCTTAGTTACCCAGCAGCCCCTCGGCGGTAAAGCCCAGTTCGGCGGACAGCGTTTCGGCGAAATGGAAGTTTGGGCGCTCGAGGCTTACGGCGCGGCGCACATCTTACAGGAAATTCTGACCGTCAAGTCGGACGATATAGTAGGCCGTGTAAAGACTTACGAGAGTATCGTAAAGGGCAACAACATTTCAGAGCCGGGTATTCCCGAAGCGTTCAAAGTGCTTTTGAAAGAGTTGCAGTCATTAGCGCTTGACGTTAAGGTATTGACCGAGAGCGGCGAAGAACTGATTATCCGCGAGCTTGACGACGAGGACGACAACGTTCCCAACGCAAGGGCGCGCGAAATTCAGGAGGACGAGCTTAAGGCTCCCGAAGAGGAATTCGAGCTTGGCGGAATGGAAGAATCGGACGACGATATCGAGCTTGAGCCTATTTCGATATTCGACAACGACGAAGATGACTTCGAGGGTAAAGAGCTGTTCGGCGACGACGCACTTGACGACGATGACGATTTGGGCGACAAGTTCACCCTGTTCGACAGCGACGACGAGGACGACGGAGACAAGGAGTAAGGGAGGTTAAAACATGTTTGAATTAAACGATTTTTGTTCTATCAAAATAAGCGTAGCTTCCCCCGAAAAAATAAGGGAACTTTCCAAGGGCGAGGTAACCAAGCCCGAGACCATAAACTACAGAACGCAAAAGCCCGAAAAGGACGGACTTTTCTGCGAGCGCATTTTCGGACCCATGAAGGACTGGGAATGCCACTGCGGTAAATACAAGCGCATCCGTTACAAGGGCATCACCTGCGAAAAGTGCGGCGTTGAAGTAACCCGCGCAAAAGTAAGGCGTGAAAGAATGGGTCATATAGAGCTTGCCGCCCCCGTATCGCACATCTGGTACTTCCGCGGCGTGCCTTCGAGAATAGGTCTTATCCTCGATATGAGCCCCAAGGCGTTAGAGCAGGTTATTTACTTTGCAGCCTACGTCGTAATCGACCCCGGCACGGTGCCCACGCTCGAATACAAGCAGGTTATAAACGATAAAGAACTCCGCGAAATAGAGGAGAAATACGGCGAATCCGAAAAAACCGGTCTTAAAGTCGGAATGGGCGCGGAAGCTATCCGCGAGCTTTTGATGGCCGTTGACCTTGAAAAAGAGTGCGAGGAAACGAGAAAGATTATCGACACCAGCAACGCGGCTCAGAAGCGCGTTAAGGCTGTCAAGAGAATCGAAATTCTCGAGTCCTTCCGCAAGAGCGGCAACCGTCCCGAATGGATGATTTTAACCGTTCTGCCCGTGCTTCCTCCCGAGCTTCGTCCCATGGTTCAGCTCGACGGCGGCAGATTCGCATCGTCCGACTTAAACGATTTATACAGGCGCGTTATCAACCGTAACAACCGTCTTAAAAGAATGATGGAACTCGGCGCGCCCGACATGATAGTTAAAAACGAAAAGAGAATGTTGCAGGAAGCCGTTGACGCGCTTATCGACAACGGCAGGCGCGGCAAGGCATTGTCAGGTCCTTCCAACAGAGAGCTTAAATCTCTCTCGGGAATGCTCCGCGGCAAGCAGGGCCGTTTCCGTCAGAACTTACTTGGTAAGCGTGTCGACTACTCCGGTCGTTCGGTTATCGTCGTAGGACCCGAACTTAAATTATACCAGTGCGGACTTCCCAAGGAAATGGCGATAGAGCTTTTCAAACCCTTCGTTATGAAAAAGCTCGTTGAAAGCGGCCAGTGCCACAACATCAAGAGCGCAAAGCGTACCGTTGAAAAGGCTAAACCCCTCGTTTGGGACGTTTTGGAGCAGGTTATAAAAGAGCACCCCGTTCTTTTGAACCGTGCGCCTACATTGCACAGACTTTCCATTCAGGCTTTCGAGCCCGTCTTAATAGAGGGCAGAGCTATAAAGATTCACCCGCTTGTTTGTACCGCGTTTAACGCGGATTTCGACGGCGACCAGATGGCAGTTCACGTTCCTCTGTCCGTTGAAGCTCAGGCGGAAGCAAGATTTTTAATGCTTTCCTCAAACAACATTTTAAAGCTGTCCGACGGCAAGCCCGTTATGCAGCCCTCGCAGGATATGGTTATGGGCGCTTACTACCTCACCATTATCCGCAGGGAAGAGGGCAAGTTCTACCGCTGGGGCGGCGACAGATATTACGAGTGCGACGAAAAGGACGAGGGCGCTGAAAAGTATATTCCGGGCGCCTACATTTCCGAGGACGAGGCTTTGATGGCTTACCAGACCAAGCTCGTTCATATGCAGGACGAAATTTACGTCCGCCGCACCTTGACCGTAACGGACGAAAATTCTCCTTTCTACGGACAGACCGTTCAGGGCAGAGTTAAGACCACGGTCGGCAGAATTATATTCAACTCTAACATGCCTCAGGATCTTGGCTTTGTTGACAGAAGCAAGAAAGAAAACCTGCTCGAATACGAAATTTCGTACGAGTTCTTAGGTTCGGCGGTTGCAGTCGGCAAAAAGCAGCTCGGCAAAATCGTTGAAAGGTGCTTCAAGACTGGCGGCGCTCCGAGAGCGGCCGACGTTCTTGACAAAATCAAGACCCTCGGTTATAAGTATTCAACGATAGGCGCAATAACCACTTCGGTTTTCGATATGCACATTCCCGACGCAAAGAAGGAAATCGTTGCCGAAACCGAAAAGAAAATTATTCAGATAGAAAAGAAGTACCAGCGCGGACTTCTCCGCGAGGAGGAGAGATACAACGCCGTTATCGACGCTTGGGATTCGGCAACGGACGAAGTTACCGACGCGCTGAAAAAATCGCTCGATAAGTTCAACCCCATTTGGATGATGGCAAACTCGGGCGCCCGCGGCTCTATCGACCAGATGAAACAGCTTTCGGGTATGCGCGGACTGATGGTTAACCCTCAGGGTAAAAAGATAGAAGTACCCGTTAAGTCGTGCTTCCGTCAGGGACTTTCCGTTCTCGAGTACTTCATTTCCTCGCACGGCGGTCGTAAAGGTCTTGCCGATACGGCGTTAAAGACGGCAGACTCCGGTTATCTTACCCGTAGGCTTGTAGACGTTTCGCAGGATGTTATCGTCCGCGAAGAGGACTGCATGGCGGGCAGCAAAAAGCCCCGCGGCATGGTAGTCAAAGCGATTATAGGACCCAACGGCGAAGTTATCGAAGGGATTGAAGACAGAATACAGGGCAGATACGTTGCCGAGGACGTTAAAGATAAGAACGGCAACGTCATAATTGCACAGAACGAGTTTGTAACCGACGCTATCGCAAAAGAGATAGTAAACGCTGGAGTAGAACAGGTTTCTATCCGTTCGGTATTCAGCTGTAACTCGCGCTTCGGCGTCTGCGCAAAGTGCTACGGCAAAAATATGGCGACCAACACCCCCGTACAGCCCGGCGAGGCTGTCGGCGTAATCGCGGCACAGTCCATAGGCGAACCCGGTACCCAGCTTACCATGCGTACCTTCCATACCGGCGGTATTGCGGCAACTGGAGATATTACACAGGGTCTTCCCCGTGTAGAAGAGCTTTTCGAAGCGCGTAAACCCAAGGGCTGCGCAACGCTTTGCGAAGTTTCGGGCGTGGTTTCCATAGACGACAAGGACAACTTAAAACACGTTTTGGTTAAAGACCCCGTAACGGGCGACACCAAAAAGGAATATACCCTTCCGTTCAATGCAGAGCTTCACGTTAAAGAGGGCGACAAGGTTGAACCCGGTACAGTCCTCAACGCAGGCTCGGTATATCCCCAGGATATTTTAAGAGTATCGGGCGTAAAGGGCGTACAGGACTATATCCTTGAACAGGTACAGTCGGTTTACCGTTCGCAGGGCGTTGATATCAACGACAAGCACGTTGAAATTATCGTCCGCCAGATGCTCAGAAAGGTTAAGATAGAGAACGCAGGTTCTACGAATCTTTTACCCGGTGAAACGGTTGATATGTTCACCGTCGAGGACGAAAACCAGAAGGCTATCGAGAACGGCGGAACGCCCGCATTGCAGAAGCGCGTACTGCTCGGTATAACCAAGGCGGCGCTATCTACGGATTCGTTCCTGTCGGCGGCTTCCTTCCAGGAGACGGCAAGGGTTCTTACCGACGCGGCAATTAAGAACAAGGTTGACCCGCTTATGGGACTTAAAGAGAACGTCATTATCGGCAAACTCATTCCCGCGGGTACGGGCGTAAAGGAATATAAAAATATGTCCCCCGTAATCAACGCAAACTACAACAGCGTTGTTAAACCCGAAGAAGTATAGTAAATAAAAATAACAGCCCCGACTGCTAAGCGGTCGTGGCTGTTTAATGC
>JAIDRX010000002.1 GCA_029061495.1 Clostridia bacterium | reverse complement strand
AAACTAAGTAATTTTTTTTAGTTTTAATTTATTATGAAAATATGGGAAGGACGGTTTGACAAACCCACCGCGGTAAACGCCGACAGCTTTAACGACTCGCTCCCCTTCGACAAAAAATTGTGGAAAGAGGATATCATCGCCTCTGTTGCGCATGCGACCATGCTCGGCAAGTGCGGAATAATCGCCGAGGACGAAGCCGACAAAATATGCGCGGGGTTGGATAGCATTTATTCCGATATAGAAAACGGAAAAATTGAAATAGTCGGCGCAGAGGACATTCACTCGTTTGTGGAAAACGAGCTTGTTGCACGTATCGGCGATACTGGTAAAAAACTGCACACTGCAAGAAGCCGTAACGACCAGGTTGCAACAGATTTTAGGCTGTACGTGCGCGGCTCGCTTGAAAAGTTGACCGACGCGCTTATCGGTCTTGTAAACTCGCTTGCAGACAATGCGGACAAGGGTCTTAAATACGTAATGCCCGGTTACACCCATTTAAGGAAAGCCCAGCCTATGTGCGCGGGGCATTTCTGGAACGCGTATGCCGAAATGTTTTTGCGCGATTTAGACAGGGTTAGCGCAACTAAGGAAAGAATGAACTTCTCCCCCCTCGGAAGCGGCGCGCTTGCGGGCACCTCTTACCCAATTGACAGAGATATGACGGCGAAGGCGCTCGGATTTATCGGACCTTGCGAAAACTCTTTGGACGGAGTTTCGGACAGGGACTACGTTTGCGAATACCTCTTTAACGGCAGTATGGTTATGACCCACCTTTCGCGCCTGTGCGAGGATATTATTTTATACTCTACCGAGGAATTCGGTTATTTTGAAATTTCGGACGCGTACTCGACGGGGTCGTCCATAATGCCGCAGAAAAAGAACCCCGACATCTGCGAGCTTATGCGCGGAAAGACTGGCAGAGTTTACGGACACCTTTTAGCAATGCTTACAACGCTTAAAGCAATACCGCTTGCGTACGACAAGGATTTGCAGGAAGATAAGGAAACGCTTTTCGACGCGGAAACGCAGGTTATAAACTGCGTAAAAATTATGGCGGAGCTTTTGCAGAATATTTCACTTAAAACGGATAAAATGGAAACTGCGGCAGAAAGTGAATTTTGCTGTGCGACGGACGTTGCCGACTACCTTGCCAAAAAAGGAATGCCTTTCAGAACCGCCCACGCGGTTACGGGCAAAATAGTGCGCTGGTGTATTGAAAACAAACGCACATTGCAGGATATGACCGCAGAGGAATACAAGAGCTTTGACGAGTTGTTCGACAAGGATATCTGCGAAGTAGTGAAAGGCAAAAACTGTGCAGACGCCAGAACGTCTTACGGCGGCGCCTCCTCCGCTTCCGTTAAAGAAAATTTAAAATCAATTAAAAAGAGATTAAAACACTACAAAGCTTAAATTTATATTCCGCCCCGCGCAACGCGCGGGGCGGAATTTTTATTGCAATAAGCTTAACTATATATTATAATATATGTAAGGGCAATAAGCTTTAATTTGCTTGGCTGCGTTCCGGCAATACTTCTAATGCTTACGCTGCTGATGCGTCTTTCTCGGGGTCAGGTAGTGTTAACTATGCTTACACTTCTATACTCTTTGCGGTGCGGCCTGCGCTTCAATTAAAACCCTGCTACACGTTTGCAAACAAAATTTAATTGCGGTATAATTAGCCTAAGGGCAAAATGCTTTAATTTACTTGGCTGCGTTCCGGCTATTCCAGTTGTGCTTATACTGCACATTCTTTGTCTGGAGCTGGCGGCGCTTACGGTTACCTGCCGAAAGTTTGTTCAGCGGTGCGGCCTGCGCTTCAATTAAACCCTGCCACAAATTTGCAAACAAAATTTAATTGCGGTATAATTAACCTAAGGGCAATAAGCTTTAATTTGCTTGGCTGCGTTCCGGCGTTGATGTTGCGTGTAGTGCTAATTACCTTTGCGGCATCGGGGACTTCTACGCTGCTTACACCTCACGCTTGTTAGCGGTGCGGCCTGCGCTCCAATTAAAACACTGCCGAAAATTTGCAAACAAAATTTAATTGCGGTATAATTAACCCAAGGGCAATAAGCTTTAATCTGCTTGGCTGCGTTCCGGCTGTATTCATATTGCTTATAACTGTCAATCGCTTGCCGGTGGAGGCAGTGAATACGATTATTACCCGGCGCGACTCTTAGCGGTGCGGCCTGCGCTTCAATTAAAACCATGCCACAAGTTTGCAAACAAAATTTAATTGCGGTATAATTTACACAAGGGCAAACAGCTTTAATTTGCTTGGCTGCGTTCCGGCTATAATAGTCTTGCCTACAATGCTGGTTACCTATCGGGGTTAGGCAGTGCTGACTATCCTTACACTTCTCGTCAGTTAGCGGTGCGGCCTGCGCTTCAATTAAACACTGCCACAAGTTTGCAAACAAAATTTAATTGCGGTATAATTAGCCCAAGGGCAAAATGCTTTAATTTACTTGGCTGCGTTCCGGCAATCTTAATGATGCGTATACTGCTTATTACCTATCGGGGTCAGGTAGTAATTACGTTACTTACACCCCACGCCAATTAGCGGTGCGGCCTGCGCTTCACTCACTCCGCAATTTTTATTCGGCGGTGGTTTTCCCGTATTCGGCTTGTGCATTGACAGCCGAACTGTTTGATTTGAGTTGAAGGGGCTTTTGTCCGGCTCTTTCGTATTTTAAGCGAAAGACAAATTAAAAACTCAACTTCGGTTTAACGCCGGTAATTGCGCCGTGTTTTAGACCGTGAGCTGTCTGACAGCAGTTGAGCGAAGAACAAAAACACCCGACCGTTTGGTCGGGTGATATTTTTATTTATAGCTTTCAGCCAGTTCTTTAAATGCGGGTAAAGATTTTTTAATCATTTGAGTTGAAACGCAGTATGCTATGCGGACGTATCCTTTACAGCCGAAGTCGTCGCCCGCGACGATTAAGAGGTTGTATTTTTTTGCGCGTTCGGCAAAGGCTTTCGCGTCCCCCTCCAACGCTTTTACAAAAAGGTAAAACGCGCCGTCGGGCTTAACAACGGTATAACCGTACTCCTTTAACGCCGAGCATAAAAGGTCGCGGTTCTTTTTATATATTGAAATATCCGAAGTCTTTCCGCATACCATTGAAACCAATTGCTGAAACAAATTCGGTGCGCAGACATAGCCGAGCGCTCTGCCCGCGCCGCATATACCTGCGTACACTTCCGCCGCCTCCGCCATTTTATTATTGACGGCGATATAACCTATTCTCTCGCCGGGGAGCGAAAGACTTTTAGAGTACGAATAGCACACGATACCGCTATCGTAGTAATTCATAATATACGGCACTTTTACTCCGTCAAAGACAAGTTCGCGGTAAGGCTCGTCGGAAATAAGATATACGGTGTTCCCCGACTTTTTGCAAAACTCTTTTAAAACTTCGGCAAGGCGCGATACCGTCTTTTCACTATACACAACTCCGCTGGGGTTGTTGGGCGAGTTTATTATTACGGCTTTGGTTTTTTTATTCAAAGCTTTTTCAAGCTTTACAAAATCTATCTGGAAGGTATTCTCCTCGCTTTCAACCGCGACGAGTTTTCCGCCCGCGTGCTCGCAGAAAACTTTGTACTCGGGGAAGAACGGTGCAAAGGTTATAACCTCGTCGCCCGCATTCAAAATTGCGTTTAAGGTTATGGCTATCGACGCCGCCGCGCCGCACGTCATATATATATTGTCTGCGGTAAGCGAGGTCGAAAATCTTGAATTTGTAAAGTCGGCAATAGTCTTGCGTACGTTATAGTCGCCCTGCGCGGAAGTGTAGCCGTGCAAAAATACGGGGTCGCCGTTTTGTATTAAATCGTATAAAGCGTCCTTTACTTCTTTGGGCGCGGGAACGCTTGGATTACCGAGGGAAAAATCGTATACGTTCTCTTCCCCTATTTCGGCTTTAAGCTTTTTGCCGTATTCGAACAGCTCGCGTATGGACGAGCGGACTTTGCCAAGTTGTACGTTTTTTTCGTTTAACATAAAACACCTTTACTTTAAAAGTGTAACACAAGGAGCACATTAATTCAAGAAAATATTGACAAAAATTTTTTGCCAATTTATAATTTATAAAAATACTTTTTAAGAGAGTACTATGAAAAACCCCGATTATTCCCCCTATATTATCGGCGGAGTAGCGTTATTATTTGCTTTTGCTTTATGCTTTTCAACCGCGGTCTGGATGCTGACACAGATGTTGCCGCCGAAATCATATATCAAGACACAAGCCGTAATTATAGACCGTGAACTGCACGAAACCTGGGACGCCGAAGACGACACGTACAGAGAAGTTTATTACAATTTGATAGAGTACGAAGCAAACGGTAAAAAATATCAAAGACTGACTGAAACGCATAAGCATTTGTTCGGACACGACAAGATAGGCGAAACCTACGCGGTATATTACAACCCGAATGACCCGACGAAGGTTTTGTTTAAAACACCGGACAGAATTCTTATGACAACCGTCTGCTTTGCAGTAGCTTTGGGAACTGCAGTTGGAGCCGGAGTGGTTTTTTATAAATTTGCAAAAAAAAGAAAAAGTTATAAATAAAATATTTCCGTGAGGAAACTATGTCTGAAAACGACGACGTTAAACAAGAGCTAAAAGACTTGCTCGATAATATGAATAGCTACGGTTACAAGCGTTACAGCGGAAACGACTTGAGTATGCTTTTGGGCATATCGGCATTTTTTGCCGCCGCCCTGATATTACCGTTTGTGGCGGTCTTATTAAATGGGTACAGTTTTACAGGCAAAATCTTTGCAAACATTTTTATGTGCGTCGGTCCTATCCTTGCCCCCTCAGGCGGTATTGTAATTTATTTGCTGATACGCATAAACATTATAAACAAATTTTATTGCTTTGAATTTAACGGCAAAAGCGTTTTGATTAAAGTCGGGTTTTTCCGCAGAACGTACAAAATAGGAAATATAACCTACGTTTTGAAAAAGGGGCAGGCGCAGAAAATTACCGTCAAAAAAAGCGAAAGCGCAAAAACTCTGTTTTCAATTTTAAAAAGTACGGATATTGAAAAAAAGGTTAAAGGCGATAAAGTAGTATATTCGACCAAGCTGCTCGACTCATACGACGACTGGCTTATTGACAGCGGACTATCCAGAGTTCCGAGTAAATACGGATATATTAAATTTAAAGGCGGCTATGCGGTAAAGGGAATTATAGACGGCTCGCAACGGCATTGCGCGATGCGGTTTAAATTTTTTAAGCTTAGCGACGAAAAAATAAAAAAGCTTATACCCGAGTGTTTATTGTAAAATTAAGCGGGCGCACGGTAAACCGTGCGCCCGCTTTTTTAACCTGTTAAATCTTTGCGGAAGGTTTCCATTATTCTGTTTTCTATTCTCGAAATCTGTACCTGCGACACGCCGAGCATTGTTGCAACCTCGCTTTGGGTCATATCGCGGAAGTACCTCAGCATTATTATTTTTTTATCCCTGTCGGACAGCCCCGCTATCGCGGTTTTGAGTTGAAGCATTTCTATAATGTCTTCCTGCCTGTCCTCTACGGGGAGCTTATCCAAAAGCTCTTGCGTCTTTTCGTCCTTGTACTCGCCCTGATTATAAATCGATACCGGCATATGGGTCGAGCCCATGGTAAACACCACTTCGCTTTCGGGCATTTCAAACTTTTCGGCAATTGTTTTTACGGACGGCTGGGCGCCGTGGGCGGCGGTGTATTCTTCAATGAATAAGTTGATTTTTTTAGCCGTGCTTTTAAGCTGGCGCGATACTTTTATACTTCCGTCGTCGCGCATAAAACGCTTAATTTCGCCCGCGATCATAGGCACGGCGTAGGTTGAAAAGCGCACGCCGAAGCTTTCGTCAAAGCCGTTTATAGCTTTTAAAAGACCCATACTCGCAAGTTGGTACAGGTCGTCGTACTCTACCCCTTTGCCGAGGTAACGTCTTACAATACTTTTTATCAGGTTTCCGTTTTCAACAAGCAGCGTTTCCTTCGCGCCGCTATCACCCTGCTTCGCCTTTCGTATCAAACAGTTCGTCTGTTCGACGTCAAGCATTCTCCACTTCCGCTTCAAAACTTTTTGACATATACACGACGGTGCCTTCGCCCTGAATGGAGTTTACCGAAAACTCGTCCATAAAGGTCTGCATTATGGTAAAGCCCATGCCCGAACGCTCGTCGGAAGGAAGCGTCGTGTAAAAGGGTTGCACGGCCTTTTGAATGTCCGCAATACCCTTGCCCGTATCGCTTACCTTGATATGTAGTTCGTTTCCCTCTATTTCGCACTCAACCGTAATAAGCCCTAAATTGCCCTTGTACGCGTGTACGGTGCAGTTTGTAACCGCCTCCGACACCGCTGTTTTTACGTCGGACAAAGCTGAAAGCGACGGGTTGAGTTCAAGGCAGAACGCCGCGACTGCGTCGCGGGCGAAAGCCTGATTGCGGGGAAGTGAATAGAATTGAAGTTTGAGATAATTTCTTGTCATAAAGATTGCACCTTGTTATTCCGCTTTGGGGATTAAAGAGTAAATTCCGCTTAAATTGAGTATTTTGTCCGCGGCGAAGTTGGGCTGGTCAACGTACAGCGGAACGTTTAATCGCGAAGCTTTTTTGTATCTGCCTATCAAAAAACCTATTCCGGTAGAGTCCATAAACGCAACTTCGGATAGGTTTATGACTATCTTTTTTGCATTTACGTTTTCCTCGATAAGCTTGTCGCACTTCTCTCTTGCGGCGGGGGCGGAACACTCGTCCATTTCACCCTTAAGGTTTATGTA
>JAIDRX010000019.1 GCA_029061495.1 Clostridia bacterium | reverse complement strand
TAGGTTTGTAAACCTGTTTGACGGGGTAAGTACAAGCGCAGGCCGCACCGCAAAGAGTCGCGAAGTGAAGGTATCGTAATAACTACCTGCTCCTGACAGGTAACGCACAGTGTACGCATCGCCACCACTGCCGGAACGCAGCCAAGCTAATTTAAGTCTTTTACCCTTTGGGCAATTATACCGCAAAATTATGAGGTTTGTAAACCTGTTTGGCGGGGTAAGTACAAGCGCAGGCCGCACCGCTAACTGAAGCGCTGTGTAAGCAATATAAGCGCCACCTGACCCCGACAAGTAATGCGCACGGTACGCATGAGTATCCTTGCCGGTACGCAGCCAAGCAATTTAAGTCTTTTACCCTTTACAAAAGTATAGCATATCCTTGAGCTAAGTGCAAGCGCGGCTACATATAGGTAACTTTTATTTCGTCGCACTCGGCAAAGGCAAACTCGTCTACGAATGCGGTTGCTGGTACGGCAATTTGCTTCAACGCCTCGCACCAGCCGAAAGCGTGGTCGCCGATTTCGGTAATACCTTTGTGCATGGTAACGCTTTCAAGTTTTTCACAACCGGCGAAAACGCCGCAGTCTATCACCGTTACCGCCGTTGGAATTTTTACGCACTTTAACGAAGCGCAGTCTCTGAAAGCCCCCTCCCCGATACTTTTAATATTGTCGTGCAAATTGATTTCAACCAGCTTTTCACAACCTTTAAAAGCCTGCGCGCCTATCCTTTGCAAGCTCTTCGGCAACACGACTTTTTCAACCGCGCTGCAGTCGAAGGCGGACTCTCCTATTTCCGTAATTCCGTCGGGCACGGTAAATACTCCGCCGCTTCCCGTGTATTCGGTCAAAACCGTCCCCTCGGTTTCGTAGTCCTTATTGCCGGCACTAACGGCTGGCGCCGACCTCGTGTATTTTACGCGCGTAACGTCCGCTTTGCCGAAGGGATATTTGCCCGCCACCTTACAGTCGTAGGGCAGTCTTACTTTTTTAAGCGACTTACACTTCCAGAAGGCAAGCTCGCCTATATCGGTAACGCCGCTCGGTACGTCAATGCTTTTCAGCTTTTTACATTCGCAAAAGGCATACCCGCTTATCTTCTGAAGCCGCGCTGGCATATTTACTTTTTTTAAACTTACACATTCCGAAAACGCGCCGTCGCCTATCCTCGTTATCCCGTCGGGGAGATGAACCTCTTTTAAAGCCGCGCAGTCTGCAAAGGTGTTGCTTTTGATAAGCGTAACCTTATCGGGAATAGTTATGCTTTTCAGCTTTTTACAGCCCTGAAACGCCCACTCTCCTATCTTATTAACGTTTGCGGGAATATTTATTTCTTTAAGGTTTTCGCAGTCGTTGAAAGCCCAGCCGCCTATCTTTACTAGGCTTTCGGGCAGGGTAACTTTTTCCAAGCTTTTAATGCACATAAACGCGCTTTCGGCTATCTCGGTTATGCCCTCGGGCACGGCAATATATTTGGCTTTGCCGCGGTAGCCCTTGACGAGAGTTCCCTCTATTAAAAGATCTTCCCCGCCGTCGTCTTCTTCTTTAAGTTTTTTATCCGCGTATTTGTTAGTATACTTCATATAAACACCTCTTAAAAATTATAAGGCATACGAAATATAAAGTCAATAAAAGGGACGCGCGGAGCTTAAAGCTCCGCGCGTCTATACGATAAAAATTAAAGGAAGGTTTTTAGCTTCTTTTCAAAGCCCTCTTCAAGTCTGATAAGGTCGTTTAAAAGCTTTTTAACTTCGCCGTCCATTACCTTTTCACCGTCGGTTAATGAAGTCTTTAACGAGGTTATGCCGTTAACCGTACCCCTTATCATCATCTGCGCTATGTTCTGCGCCGAGTTGTCGCTCGCCGTGCCCATCTTTATTGCGCTCCACATCATCGCCTTTTTAATGGGGTTGGGTTCTTTTAAGTCGAGATTGTACTTCATTGCAAGCTGAGCCGCCTCGCTGCAAATTCTTTCGTACTCCTCATGCTCGCGCATAATCTCTTCGCGGATATCCCCGTCCTCAACTGCGGGCATAATATCGGATATCGAAGTCAGCGCAAGCTGTGCGTTGCGGTAAATTTCCGCAACAATTTCGCTGTCGGATTTAATCTGCTCCATAAAATAATTCTCCTTAATATTATTGTTGCCGATATATGGAAAATTATGCGGTTATGTTAGTACTAAAACGCTTGACATATATACCTTATTGTGTTAAATTAATATCCGAGCCGCCCGAAACAGGCTTTTTTAAACGCGCTTTGCGCTGCCTGGGCCTATGGCTAAATTTCGGCGAGACTGGTTAGAGGAGGTAAAAACATGTACGCAATTTTTGAAAACGGAAGCAAACAGTACAAAGTTTCCGAAGGCGACCTTTTAAAGGTTGAAAAGCTGAACGCCGCTGTCGGTGAAACCGTTCAGTTCCCCGTAGTTTTAACGGCGGACGATAACGGAATTAAAGTCGGCGCAGACGTTGCTAAGCTTACGGTATCCGCAGAGGTTATCTCTCACGGCAAGGACAGGAAGATTATCGTCTTCAAGTACAAAGCCAAGAAAAACGAGAGAAAGAAGCAGGGCCACAGACAGCCTTTTACTCAGATAAAGGTAACTGCTATCGGCGCCGGCACACCTACGGCTAAGAAAGCTGCCGAGCCCGCTGCAAAGGCACCCGCAGCTAAAAAGGCTGCAGCGCCCGTAGCTAAAAAGACCGCTGAGCCTGCGGCAAAGAAACCCGCTGCAAAAAAGACGGCAGAAAAAGCGGAGTAATTTCAGGAGGATAAATCAATGATATTTTTAAGATTATTCGCCCATAAGAAAGGTACCGGTTCTTCACACAACGGCAGAGACAGCAACCCCAAAATGCTTGGCGTTAAGCGCGCGGACGGACAGTTCGTACTTGCGGGAAACATTCTCGTAAGACAGCGCGGCAGCAAGTTTAAGGCTGGCGAAGGCGTCGGCATGGGTAAGGACGATACGCTTTTCGCACTTGTGGACGGCACTGTAAGATTTGAAAGACTGGGCAAAGACGGTAAGCAGGTTTGCGTTTATCCCGTTGCCGAATAATTGAAATTTAAGGGGGACGATTAAGTCCCCTTTTTTCATAGGAGAAAGTTATGCTGCACGCTCTCCCTCTGCGCGACGGGGCGCAGGACGAGTTTAAAAACCTTTTTAAAAACTACTATAAGGAGCTCGGTTGCGACGAGGACTGCGACCACCTTTTGTCCGAGTATATTCTGCCCGACTTAATTGCGGGGGTGTTCAGGATAGATATGCTTAAAGAGGGCGAAATTTTTATCGGCTTCGTCGTGTACCAGATAGACGAAATGGGCGGCGAATGGAGCTTTAAGGAAGGCTGGGGTGATATTAGGGAAATTTATATCGCTCCCCCTTACCGCAAAAAAGGTTACGGAAAGTTTTTGTTATACACCGCTGAAATGAAGCTGAAAGAAAGCGGCGCGCAAAAAGCCTACTGCCTGCCTTGCGAAAACTCCTCTCCCTTTTTTACCGCCTGCGGATATAAAAAGACGGAAAGCTACAACGACGAAACGGACTGCTTTTTCTACGAAAAGCACGACTTAAATAATAAATGCAAATAAAAGATAGTTTTAGCCGCGGCGCGTTTTTTCGCTCCGCGGCTTTCTGTTGCAATGAATTTAAGTTTAATATATAATAGCCCAAAGGGCAAAAGCTTTAAGTTAGCTTGGCTGCGTACCGGTCATGAGGGTAGTGCGTATGCTCAACGTTACTTATCAAGTAACGGAAGTGGTTTACACCCATACCCGTCTCGTTTGTTAGCGGTGCGGCCTGCGCTTCAAATTTTGCCATTGCCAAACAGGTTTGCAAAACACATACTTTGCGGTATAATTAATTTAAGGACAAAAGCTTTTAAGTTGCTTGGCTGCGTACCGGTCATCGTTTTGGCGCTGCGTACAATGCTTATTATCTCTCGGGGGCAGGTAGTTGTAACAGTGCCTACACTTCTCGTCAGTTAGCGGTGCGGCCTGCGCTTCTACTTTGCTCCGCCAAAACACGTTTGCAAACCTTATAACTTTGCGGTATAATTATTTAAAGGGCAAAAGCTTTTATTTACTTGGCTGCGTACCGGCGTTCTTGGTAATGCGTATGAATCGCAATACATATCAGGCAGTGGCGCTCTATTTGTTGCTTATCCGTCGGTACTCTTAGCGGTGCGGCCTGCGCTTCTCTCACTCCGCAAAAAATATTGGCGGTGGTTTCCCGTATTCGATCCGTGCATTGACGATCGAACTGTTTGATTTGAGTTGAAGGGGTTTTTGTCCTGTCCTCCGCGCATTGCGGCAGGCGAATTTAAAAGCTCAACCTCGGTTTAACGCCGGCAATTGCGCCGTGTTTTAGACCGTGAGCTGGTTTCAGCGGTTGGGTCTTTTTTTGCGTCAATATATGGACAAAACGGATATAATATGTTAAAATACGGTTATGAACGATATTACGAAAATTGAGCATAACTTACCCTTGGGTGAGCGGATAAATAAATGCTTTGAGGTTATTCTGCCCGATAAGGACAGTAAAATTAACTTTGCCCAAGGCGGGCGCACCTATAAAGCGGGCGATATAATAGTCGTTGCGCCGCTGTGTAAATACAGCCTTTCCTCCCCCGCCGCCACTCATATTTTTTTAGAGCGCGCGTTGCTTTCCGTTAAAGACGTTTTAATATTTCGCGATGACGAAAACGGCGGAGTAAAGCACGCGGCAATGCAGGCGGAAGCGTATATGCGTTCAACCGCCAAAAACAGCGGAGCGGTGCTTGCGGCGCTTGGCAACCTTTTGGTAAGCTATATAACGCTTACTGGGAAAGAGACTTCTTCCCCAGTGGTTGAAACCGTGAAAGGAGACATTGAAAGCAACCTGACAAACGTAACTTACTCCTTGGAAGATTCTTTAAAAAAACTTCCGTTAAACTACGACTACGTGCGTAAACTTTTCAAAAAGGAGACGGGCGCAACCCCGCACGGATACCTTTTATCCCGACGTATGGAGCTTGCGCGCGGACTGATAATAAGCGGACTTTCAAACAGATACTCGGCGTACACCGTCTCGCAAATTGCAGAAGCTTGCGGCTTTGCCGAACCCCTCTACTTTTCACGCGTATTTAAAAAATACTACGGGGTCGCCCCGTCCGAATACGGCAAATAAAGAAAACGCCCCCTTCATCGGGAGCGTTATTTATTTTTCAGACCCGCCGCTGAAACCAGCTGATGCCGTAAATCAGCTCAATTACTTACGTTACGGCAAGGTCGGGCTTTATAATTCGCCTCCAAAATTCGGAGGACAGGACAAAAGCCCCTTCAACTCAAATCAACTGTTCGGCTGTCTTTGACAAACCGAATTCCGGAAAATCCCTCGCCAAATATTTTGCGGTGAGGGCGAGTAAAGCGCAGGCCGCACCGTAAACTTTAGTGCGGTAAACAGATCTAAACCGCCACTTGTTCCGGACATATACCAAGCACAAGTTGCATTATGTGCCTGACCGGAACGCAGCCAAGTAAATTAAAGCTATTTGCCCTTTTAATTATTTTACCGCAAAACTTTGTTATTTGCAAACTTTTGGCAAGGGCTAACTTGAAGCGCAGGCCGCACCGCTAATTGACTAGAAGCGTAGGCACCGTCGCTACTACCTAACCCCGAAAGGTACTCAATACCATACGCCCGAGAATTATCGCCGGTACGCAGCCAAGCTAATTAAAGCTTATGCCCTTTTAATAATTATAAAATACTTTGCGTAAAAATGCAACGCAAAAGCCGCGCGTAACTTTAGTTACGCGCGGCTTGTTTATATTTCAAAAATCAAAGCTGCATAATTTCGGTATAAGCCATAACGAAAGGCCCCGTACCCTTTGCGTCGTTTTCAACAACGGGTTCGGATATGTAGTACTCGAAAGTTCCGTCGCGCTTTTTATTGGTTTCGGGTCCAAGACCCGCCATAAGGCAAATACCGCCGAGGTTAAGCGTTCCGCCTTCGTCGCTTAAATACTTTTTGCAAATGCCGTTAAATACTTCTTCGCCGACCTTTGCAAACCGCTTATCAACAAGCCCTAAGCGCGCGCCCTTCATCATAGCGTAAGCTATCATTGCCGAGCCGGAAGTTTCGAGATAGTTACCCTCTCGCCCGCCTTGGTCTACAACCTGCCAGAACATTTTCCCCTTAGGGTCAATGTAGCGCTCTACTCCCTCGATTGTATCGTTGAAAATTTTGACAAGCTTTGCTTTAAGCTCTTTAGCTTCGTCCGAGAAGTAGCCGATAGCGTCAACAAGCCCTACGGTGTACCAGCCGACCGAGCGGAGCCAAAAGCTCTTTGAAAGCCCCGTCTTTTTATCGCTCCAGAAAGCCGACTTAGAGTAGTCCCAACCGTGGTAATAAAGCCTCTTCTGCTTGTCGTACATATTGTCGTAAACGTTCTGGAACTGCTTTACGATATCGGCATAATTTTTGCCGCCGTTGAACTCCGTCTCGTACCGCGTGTAAAAGACCTGCGCCATATAAAGTCCGTCAAGCCAGACCTGTTCGGGGTAAATCTTTTTATGCCAGAAGTTGCCGAGCGCAGTGCGGGGTTGGGTTTCAAGCTGAGAATACAAAAGCTCTATTGCCTTTTTGTACTTTTCCTTGCCCGTTTCGCGGTATAAATCGAAAAGCACCCTGCCCTCGTTTATGTTGTCTACGTTGTAGGTATCCTTTTCGTATCCGCGGATAGAACCGTCCTCGAAAACGTAGTAGTCCACAAACTTATCGATAAAGTCGATATACTTCTTTTTGCCCGTCTGCAAATATATGGTGTAAAGCGAGGTCATCATACAGCCGTCAATGTAGTTCCATGCAGGCGGCTTGCCGTGCTTTATGTTCTCGATATTCCAAATAGGTTTGTCGGGGGTGGTGTCGTCAATAAGGCGGTCTATGTACCTGTCGATTACCGAATAATCCATTTTTCTCCCTCTCATTCCTCGGTAACTTTGCCGAGGTTTTTCTTTATAATCTTTTCTCCGACTACTCCGTCGAAGGTTACGTTTTTAAGAATTAAATGCTCAACGTTGTCAACGTACAGCCCCTCTTTGCAGAAGTCGCGCACGTTTTCAAGCATTGCGGGCTGGAAGGGTTTTGCGTCTTCTTTAAACGAAAAGCTTACGTTTTCGATTCTTACTTCTTTTATGGGCTGCTCGACAAGTCCGTCGAAGTAACCCGCCATGCACTCGCAGTCAACGCACTCTATATCGCGGAAAAGGAATTTGCCGAGGTACGGCGTACCTTCGTCCACGGGAGTTGCGGGGTTGCGCGACCAGACGTATTCGGAATGTCCGTCGGGGTCGCAGAAGTAGTACATGTTTATTACGAGGGGCGTAATAACGTTTATCATTTTGATATTCTCGAATACCACGCCGTCGATTATGCCGTCCTTGCCGCGGCCTCTGCGCGACTTGATTCTCAGTCCCCTGTCGGTATGCTTAAACACGCACTGGCAAACGGTAAGCTGTTTTACGCCGCCGCTCATTTCGCTGCCGAGCACGATAGCGCCGTGTCCGTTCTGGAAAAGGTTGTTGCGGAGCGTGTGGCGCGTTGCGGGCGTCTTGTAGGTTTTGCCCATATAAAGCTTGCCCGACTTAATTGCACAGCAGTCGTCGCCGACGCTGAAAACGCAGCCCATAATGTTGACCTTGTCGCAGCTTTCGGGGTCGAGTCCGTCGGTGTTGGGACCGGTGTAAGGGTTCTGAATTTTCAAATCGTAAAAACCGAGGTTCTTAGAAAAGAAGGGGTGCAGATTCCACGATGCGGAGTTTTTGCACGTTACGCCGTGGAATACGACGTTTTGACACTTGTTTAAAAAGACGAGTCTGGGGCGCGCAACTTTTCTGCCCTTGGGGGTTGCCCACCAGGTAGAATTGTCCGCGTTGCCGTTTATCGCGCCCTCGCCCACTACTTTTATATTTTTCTGTTTATACGCCGATACGAAGGATTGGTGGCAGTCGAAAGGTTCGCCCTCCCAGCTTGCAAGCACTTCTTCCTTGCCGCCTTTATAGACGCGCGCGGGTATGTAGGGGTAATTTTCTTCCTTTATATCTCCCAAAAGCTGGGCGTCTGCTTTAATTTCAAGCGTTATGCCGCTCTTTAAAACTATGGGTCGAACGAGGAAGTCTCCCCCCTCTAAAAGTACTCTGCCGCCCTCGGGACAGCTATCGATAGCCATCTGAACGTAATAGGTGTCATCGGTTTTTCCGTCGCCCTTCGCGCCCAGTGATTTTACGTCGATTACCGCGGTTTCGCTTTCCGTTTTAAAAGTAAACGAATAGCCGTCGGGCAGGGTCTTGACGGTATACTCGGTATCGGGTTCAAGGTTAAAAATCGAGAAAACGTTTGTGTCGCGCTCGCCGCCGACCTCTTTGCCGTTTAATAAAACTTTGTATTTCTGAGGGCAGTAATAGGGATTTTTGTTGACCTGCTCGAAGCAAGCACTCGTAGATGATACGAATAACTTTTTAAACATTTACTTCGCCCTCCTTCTTTTTGCTTTTGGATTTTTTGACTAAATAAACTATGCCGTCCTTTATTCCTATAAACGCCATATCAACCGCTACCGCAAATACTGCGAATAAAAGTGGTTCAACACCTATATGCAACTGTTGTGTTGTGCCCTTTATTAAATTTATAAGCTCATTTAGACCAAGATAGCAACCGTTCACAAAAGCAAGCACTAAAACATAATAAAGAATATTTGTAAAGAATGTCCAGAACTGTTTGAACGGGAAAGGGAACATCATATAAGCATTGTACTCTTTTCTGTCCGACTCCATATATCTGAACAGTGGATTTACAAGGACGTCTACTATAAGCCCCAAAACAGCGCCGCAAAGGACTATCGAGTCGAGAGGGTCGCTAATATTAATGCCCATCTTTACAAAATAGCATACCATACCGGCAAACCACCATTTTATAAATAAAGCTTTTATCCAGGCGGGTATGCGCGAAAACTTATCTATTTTATAAGGGTCAAACTGCTTTTGTTTACCGCGGCGGGTTAAATATGCGTCATTCGTCTCGCCCGTGCAGTCTGAAATATTCATTGAAACGCTTTCGCTGTCTTCGAAGTCGTCGCCCTTTAAAGCCGCAACGAGCTCGTCAACCTTATCGATTTTTAAGTCGTAATAATTTTCGATAGTGGTTTCTTTAAATTTTTTATTCTTTTTAGCCATTTGTTACCTTTGAAAAATAACCGACAAAATATATTTGCCGGTTATCTTTACTATACTTAAATTAATTAAATTAAACCTCTGCGCTTGTGTCGATTTCCTCTTTAAGTTCGGTGGACTCGATAACTTTTCTTGTATTGATCTTGTTAATGAGTTTGCCGTACAAGGGATAAGTTGCCGTAAGCACAGCCGCAAGTCCTACAAGTATAAGATGAGCAAGCAAGCCTGCCATAGCGCCAGGATAGAAGGTATTGAGACCTTTCTGGTTACCGGTACCGATTACCCAGTAAGACTCGTTCTGCGAAGGCGTTCTGTCTACAAGCAAATCCTCTGCATGAAGCTTACCCCAGGAAATGTAAAGATAGATATCAAGCCCGATCATAACAGCCATAAAGACAAACGTCAATACAAGCATTACGATTTTAGGCTTTTTTGAACGCTTGGGGAAAGAGTTCATAAAGAGCAGCAATACAAGTATGCAGAACAGCTGACATACGAATATGCAAAGTCCCTGACTTGCTTGCGAGTAATGCGTAATCATACCGAGCTGCGAGTATTTGCCGAGACAGCAAAGATTTACTATCGTAGAGATTATAAGCACAAAAAACGCTATGTTCATAGGTCTGCGCTTTAATTTAACTACGAATTTTCTGCACCACTCTTTAATTCCTGTGCCTAATCTCTTACCGAACGAAGGCTTTTCAGGTGCGTTAGAAGGGTCGGGAACTACGTTTTCGGTTTCAACCAAGTTTTCGTTTTCTGCCATCACTTTATCCTCCTTACCTTATAGCCTTACCGGGGGCAATTTCTTTACCCGTCTCGTCCCTTTCGGGAAGTTCGAAGAAGTGCATCATCGCGGGGTCGAAACCGATTTCGATTTCGTCGCCGGGCTTGTATAAACACCACTCGGCAAACTTGCAGACGATGTTTTTAACACCGCCGACCTTACCGTGAACAAGAGTGTTCATGCCGAGATTTTCGTTGTTGGTTATATGCAGCTTTACGGGACCCGGACGTGTAACGTTTTCGGGACGTACGCCCAAAATTACTTCCTTGCCCTCGTAAGGCTTCAAAATTTCTTTCTGCTTGTCGTTTAAAGGATATTTGAACAGGTCGCAGTTAAACGAACCTTTTTCAATTTTACCCTCAAACATATTCATAGGAGGAAGTCCTATAAACGTTGCAACGAAGGTGTTAGCGGGCTGTTCGTACAGCTCGATAGGCTTACCTATCTGCTGAACGTGCCCCATTGACATACATACGATTCTGTCAGCCAAAGTCAAAGCCTCGGTCTGGTCGTGGGTTACGTACATCATCGTTGCGTTAAGTTTTTTATGTAACAGCATTATCTCTCTTCTCATCGAACCACGCAATTTTGCGTCGAGATTCGACAAAGGCTCGTCAAAGAGGAAAACTTTGGGGTTGCGGACAATTGCACGACCCATTGCAACACGCTGGCGCTGACCGCCGGAAAGCTGTTTGGGCTTTTTGTTAAGCTGAGATTTCAAATCGAGAATTTCAGCAGCCGCCATAACCTTTCTGTGAATTATTTCCTTCTTTTCCTTACGGAGCGTAAGGGAGAATGCCATGTTTTCGTAAATTGTCATATGACCGTACAGTGCATAGTTCTGGAAAACCATTGCAATGTCCCTATCCTTGGGGGGCATACGCGTACAGTCCTTACCGTCGATAATCAGTTTACCGTTCGTTATATCTTCAAGTCCCGCAACCATTCTGAGAGTCGTAGACTTGCCGCAACCCGAAGGTCCTACAAGTACTATAAACTCGCCGTCTTTGATGTCAAGATTGAAGTCATATACGGCCTGAACACCGCCGTCGTAAATCTTGTCAAGATTCTGAATATTTACCTCGGGCATTATTTCACCTCCCGATCGGTATTAGCCGTTTTAGTCGACTTAGTACCGCTTGTTTTAGGCTTTGCATTTGTAGCAGTTTTTTTGGTCTGCGCAGGCTTTTTAGCCTGTGCGGGCTTTACGGTCTTTTCAGCCTCTTCCGCTTCTGCCGCAACAGCCTCTATGGGCTGTTCTTTTTTAACTTCAACAACTTCAGCTGGCTGTTCCGTTTTAACTTCGGCAACCGTTTCTGCCTGCGTAGCTGCAAGTGCCGCGGCAGTCTCTTCTTCCGCTTCGACTGCTATAATAGCATTTTCTATGGATACTTCGCCCAAGTCAAGCTGTTTCTGGAATTTTTCAAGTCTTGCAGCATATATCCAGCCGATAACCGCCGATGCAATGAGACAACCTGCAGAAGCCGCCAGATATATAGTCATGAGCGCGAAAAACATTCCGCTACTTTTAGGATAGATACCGAAATACCCTACAGTATGAGTGCTATCAGCTCCAATCAAAGTATTATTTCTGACACCGTCTAAAGGATAGCCGAAAATTCTTAAGATCTGGAAGGCAGCTACAACCAAAAGCACGATACTAAACTTTTTATTGTATCCCTTTACTCCTTCAGACGAAAGGAAAATGGTCAAAAGAACAATAAGAGTAATTATAACCGAAACACCGATTTTAATGGTAGTGTACTCTGCCCTAGGGAAAGCGTACAATATCATAAAATACAGGCAGTTAAATACAAGGCCCAAAAGCGCGAGCATAGAAGCAAGCTTGTTCTTTTTATAGCGAAGAACGTCGTTGGCAATAATCTGCTGATTAACAGTTTTCTTTTCCATTTACGCCACCTCCTTGACAAGTCCGCTTTCAAGAAGTTTTTTCTCGCCTTTCATAAGCTTGATTTTCCATACAAGGTTTAAAACCAATGCAGCCATGTTTACGAACAAGATTGCCGCATAAGCATAACCGAGTGAAATCATCCAAGTGCTTGAAGACCATTTACCATACGTAGCATTAGCTTCCGTATTATAATATAACTCACACTGAGCCATATCCAAATTATTATAAGCGGAATTAATATTAACAACGTTTATAATAAGCAGAATTATATAAACTAATTGATAAGCTAAAACAATACCTATAGCAACGTAATTAGTAACGTAATATTTGCGTCTTTTTTGACAAGCAGTAATATATAAAAGCACCGTAGCTACAATTAAAATTACGCCGAGTATCAAAAACAAATCACTAAACGATTGCGATGCGTTATATAATTCTGTTGCGCCCAGATCCGAGTTGTCAAATTCTAACACTAAGCTTACCTGCATCATTATACCGCTGCAGAATATTAAAGCGTATACAATACTCACCGCCGCGATTACCAGCGTTACGAGCATAAGTATTTTTTGAAACCGCATTTGAGTTTTCATACCATTTCCCCAAATAATCGGCCTCGTGCGCCCGCCCGAAAGCGGGCGCATTTGCCGAAATTTTAATTTTTAATACAACTTATTTTCTGTATATTATTTATTATACCATGCAAGCAAGCTCTTCCAAGCTCTGTCTTTATAATCGACAAGAGTGTTAAGACCGGATTCGTTAAGCATAGCTACCGTATCAGCGGCGTTACCTTTAAGAGTAACGGTTACGTCGGTAACGTAAGGTATAGCAACAGTTGAATCATATCCGTAGAACATAACGTCCGTAATAATATTTCTGTACGTCTTGCTGGTGCTTACGATGAAGTTGTTTGTATTAGAACCAAGTCCCGAAAGGGTTGCAAGGTTACCGGAAAGCGCTGCAGTTGCCGCCTTACTATAAGGAAGCTGGGTAGGAACGAGCGTATACCAGTAGTTAGGTTTTTCTGCCGTGCCATCACCCGCGTAAATCTTGTTGCCTTGTGCATCGAGTTTACCGGTAGTACCGTCAAGCGTCTGATACTGGTGTTTAACCGTGCCGTTATTGAGCGCGATGTTCACGATATCCGACCCTGCAAGTCCGCATTTAGCGGTACACAGATACTCAAAGCCCTGGTCCTTGTTCCATGTAGGAAGGGTTGTTCCAAGGAACTTACGCGCATGGTCGGTAAAGTTATATTTAGCTACCTTTTCAAATACAGTTTGATTTTCCGTAGTAAGATTAGGAATCTGTCTGCCGTTGTAGAACGTACCGGTGTAAACCTTACCTTCATAGATGAAGTAGGAAGCCTTAGCAGAATCCTTTAAAGTATACTGAGCTCCGCTGTAATTAGTAGCGGGGATAGATACATCTGCTATATCTGCAATATTTACGTCCGTCTTCTCGGTTGCATACCAAAGTCCGTTAGGGTTGGTATTTCCGTTGGTAGATATAGGTCCGTAAGTCATAAGCATCTGACCATCGTTAGTATAGCAGTAGTCGATAAATGCAAGAACTGCCGCAAGCTTGTTAGAGTCGTTGCCGATATTTGCAACAGAAACAGCAATACCGCCGTCCTTTACACCACGCCAGCTCTCGGTAAATCTCATAATAACTTCTTTACCGGTTTCGGCGTCGCCGTCAACGTCCCACTTTGATACGGGAGTAAGGATGGGAGCGAAGTTATAGTCGGTTGCATCGATTGCATTGAAGCCATATTTTGAGGTCTGCGTCTGAACGTAGTCATGAAGTGAAAGTCCCTGTATGCCTGCGTTATTTTCTTTTAATGACGTAACGTCTTTCTTAACGTTATCAGCAGTATTTAAAAGACCCTCTTTAGCAAGATCGTTCATCTTTTTAAGAGCATCCCAAGCGCCGGCATTGGAACGTCCGTCTTTAAGATTACCATCTTTATCAATATACGAGTAGTTGTATCTGGACTCGAGTCCGCGCTCGCCGAACAATTCGCCAGCAAGTGAACCCATATCCGTATTTCTCTGAGTGGTAAATTCACGACCGGAGACAAGATAAAGGTCTTTAGTTTCTTTTACTTTAGTGCCGAGAAGCTGTTCGCATGTTACGAAGCATCTGCCGAGAGCGGTATATAAGTCTGCATCCCAGGCAGCGCTTGCACTGTTGAACACGCTGGCTCTTGTAAGTCCGCCGTTAGTAGACGTATAGAAAGGAGCGTCTGCTTCGGTAGTATAAGCAACGTCGATGTATGCTCTCAATATTGCAAGGAGGTCTCCGCCCTTTACCGCACCTTGCGTTTCGTTAATCGCAAAGTTCTGCAAGTCTACGATGTTGCCGCTATCGCCCGTATAAGGCTTGCCTGCAGCCGTATTAATTGCCGCACCCAATGTAGAGCTTGTATTTACAGCCGCATCGTGTGCTGCGGTATAGTTTACTTTTACCTTTACAGTTGCATTAGCATCCGTAACTGCAGTCTTATCATTGCCCCAAGTATGTTCGCCTACGGTAAGAACGGAAGGATCTGTTACGTCTACAGTCCAACTACCGGTCGTACCCATGAAAGACGTAACCGAAGAGTGAGTACCGTTAATAGTCACGGTAGGCTTAGCAGTAGCACCGTTTTTAGCCGTTGCCTGATCTGCGAAAGTCTTGGTTGCCGCAGTAATATCGGCTGTTCCGTCAAGTAAGGTTTCAACGATATCTTTACGCAGTATTACGAATCTTTCAATATCGTTATTACCATCGAAATAGGGAACCATATACATAGCACCCGTAGCTGAGTTTGCTATAAGCGAAGCCCATGCAACAGGGTTAGCCGCAAGGAACGCTTTATAGTTTGGCATATAATCAAGATATTTGTTAATATCAAGGAGGGTATTATTTGCGCCCTCCGCCGTTATAGTTGCCGCACTCGCCGTAAACGCCGTTACACCACCAATACCTAAAGTAGTCTTAATATCACCCAGGTTTTCGCTTGCAGATTTGTAATTATACTTATCTTCAAAAGACAAGTTTAATTTTGTCTGCAAAGCCGCCCATGCGGGTTTGAAAGTAGACTCTGACTGCTTAGCGCCCATAAGCGTGTAATTACCAAGCGAACCAATGTTTTTACCGGTGTAAGTAATAGCCGTCTCGTCACTGTTATGACCTATTGCAAGCTGTAACTTCGTGCCTTCGGTATAGGAAAGCTTGTTGTTAGCATCAACAGTAGGCTTTACGTCTGCACCCTTGCCGCTATTCTTATCTTTACATGCAGCTAAAGGCAAAGCCATTGCACCTGCCATAACCACGGAAACCGCTGCCACAGCAATTTTTTTGTATTTGTTCATTTTCTTCTCCTTATTTTTTTATTAATACGGGAAAACCCCGAAATTAAACTTAATTATTTTATTCTTTTACGCCGCCCATATTTACACCCTTAGCAAAGTACTTTTGTATGAAGGGATAAATTATGAGAATGGGAATCATTGCAAAAACAACCATTGAGTAAAGGTATGACAACGCCTCGCCAAGATTATCTGCACCTATGGTAGATCCGTTCTCTCTTGAAGGCGCAATACCCGTTAAGTTGGTTTCTATCTTGATGAAGTCGCGCATATAAACCTGAACGGGCCAGGAATAAGATTGCGCACCGCCAAGTACTTTATAAGCCCAGAAGTAGCCGTTCCAACGGGAAATTCCGAAGAACAATGCAACGGTTGCAATTGTTGCCTTGCTCATAGGTATGTATACTTTGGTAAGAATCTGCAGCTCGGTCGCACCGTCTATTCTTGCCGCTTCCTCTATTTCGGAAGGAACGCCCTCAAACGAGTTTCTGAGTAGCACGATGTTGGTCGCGTTCATACCCATGGCAATAACGATTAGCCACTTCAAGTCGATATCGGTAAAGGTGTTTTTACCTGCAATGCTTGCAAAAATTTCACCCGTCTGCTGGTAATTGAGGTACGTAGGAACGACGCCCGCAGCAAACCACATAGTGAATACAAGGAAGAAGTTGAAACCGTGCCTGCCCATCAGTCTCTTTTTGGAGAGAGCGTACGCACCGAGAATGGAGTAAACCAAACACCAGATAGTACCGACGAAGGTTACGAATAACGTATTTGCGTAGTTTATCCAGAAAGTTGAGTTCTTTGCGACGTACATAAACGCCTTGCCCTGAACGTCTACCGGCCAAAGAACGACTTTACCGTCGCGAACGGCGTCAAAGCCTGAAAACATCGAACTGAGCGCATACAGCAACGGATAAATACACAGCGCCGAGAAAATTATTAACAGTACGTAAGCGATAATTTTAAATATCAGCTCACTGACTTCCATTTTTCTTTTCATGTCCGCATCCCCCTTAGTACAACGACACGTCGGAAACTTTGCGCGCTATCGTATTTGAACCGATAACTAAAATCATTCCGATGAGGTTGTTTGTCATTTCGCCTGCGATACCGAACGCCTGATCTTGAGTACCCTTAGGCACGGGAGCTTCCGATAAGCGGTTTGACCAGGTAGATACAACTTCCGCAACTTTGTAGTTGCCTATCGTATTGTTAGGAACCAACAGATAAAGCTTTTCGTATCCTACGGAGAGAAGTCCGCCGATTTTCATTATAAGCATTATTATAACGGTAGAAAGAATGCTGGGAAGAACAACGTATCTCATTTGCGCCATCTTGCCCGCGCCGTCAATCTGCGCCGCCTCGTAACTCGTAGGCGAAACCGCAATTACCGCCGCAAAGAATACTATCGAGTCGTAGCCCGCATGTTCCCAAATATCCGTAACTATGTAAATCGCCCGGAAGTACTCGCTTGAATAAACCAAGCCGGCATCTAACCTGTTATGTAAAGTTGATGAACTGGAAATTGCGCCAAGGAGTTTTGAGACAACACCAACCTGCGTTCCTCCGGTCGTGCCCTGGAAAAGCAACACCGTAAGCGACGTTACGATAACGGTGGAGATAAATTTAGGTATGTATACGCAAACCTGCATTATCGATCTTGCTACGTTGGAGCGAACCTCGTTAAAGAACAACGCCAGGATTATAGGCGTAGGAAAGCCGAACAAAAGACCGTAGAACGCGAGGATGAACGTATTCCTGAACGCCATCCAGAAATTCGTAGACTCGCTACCCGTAAAGATAGTCTGGAAAGCATAAATGCCCGCCCAAGGTCTCTCGGAAGGGTTTGAAGCCGGACCGAACTTAAACGCCGCGGTCAACTCGTACATGGGTAAATACTTCCAAAGCAAGTAAACGAGCAGCATCGGCAAAAGCATCAGATACAGTCGCCAGTCCTTTAAAAGCGTGAACCCAGTGGTCTTCCATCTGTTCCGCTCAGTCTCGTCCCTTACCTTCTGCTCGGCGGACATACTATAAGTACCGGTCGCCTCATCGTAGATAAGGAAGTCGTCGCATTTGAGTTTGAACATTGAATTTCCTCCATATCACTTAAAGTTTAAGTAATTTATGTAATAGCGGTTACCCGCGTTTTACCTGTTTTGACCTCTCAGTAAAGGTCGTCGTCTTTTTTATTTAATATGGAAATACTCTCTTCGTCTATTTCCACCGGATCGTCGCCGAAATTGTCCCGGCGCATCTTTTCCTTTCTTTCGTTATCAAGCCTTTTTAGAAAATGTTTCTGATCCTCGAACATTCCGTCGAGCTTGCGCATTACGAGAATTATCACAATTCCTATAGCCAAAGAGAAACAGTCGCCGAGCCCGTCAAGCAACGCACCGACAAAGCTATGTAAGAAACACGCCGACACAACCGCCCTTCCGAACAGTACCGCCACCCAGCCCGCAACAACGAACAACGTGGAAAAGTACCATTTTTTAGCTATCCTCTCCTTGCCCACAAATCTGGTCATAAGAAGTAACAGCATTATGAACGCATTTCCTATTATATATACGCCGTAGTGGTAAGGCTGGAAGCCTTCAACGTTACGGTTGAGTAAGCAGAACAACAGTCCGTCGCCGAGTGCGTAGAATACGGAGGGCCACCCCCACCTCATCATAACCAGTAAAACTATGGGTACGAGCGGTGAAAACGTGAAACTACCGTGATACGCTATCAAGGCATAATGCAGTATCAGCTCGAACACGACAAGTATCACTGCGAACAAAAACAAATCTGTAAGGCAATACTGCCGCAATGATATCAATCTTGAACCGTTTTTACGCATAATTTTCTATTCGGACATTTTTAATATATGCAGAATGTTACATTTTTACATTTAGCTTAACCATTATAACATACGGTATTTTAAAAATCAATAGTTTTTTAATTGTTTCACGAAAAAAAATATGATACAATTATCACACGGTTTTCAAGGAGAATTTATGAAAGTTTTAACTTTAACGCCCGCCGACGATATCCAAAAGGCAATAAACGAACTGATGGGGCCCGCCGTCGTTCATCTTAAAAAGGGCGTTTACAGGCAAAAGTTAGAGATTTGCGCCGATAATATAACGCTCGAGGGCGAGGACGAACAAGACACGGTTATCACCTACGACGACTACGCACGCAAAATTCACGCCGACGGACGGGAGTATAACACCTTCCGTACCTACACCCTTTGCGTTACGGGCAATAACGTTAAGCTTAAAAATCTGACGGTTGAAAACTCCAACACAGACCCCAAAACAAACGGTCAGTGCGTTGCGCTGTCGGTACACGGCAAGCTTTTCAAGGCGGAAAGCGTAACGCTTAAATCCACGCAGGACACTCTATTCCTCTCCCCCTTCCCAGACGACCTTGTTATAAGGTACTCGGGACTTACGGACGACGAAACCTACTACGACGGATTTATTCTGCGCAGACAGCTTTACGGCGAGGGTGAAAATTTACACCTCTTTGAAAACTGCAAGATATACGGAACTGTCGATTTTATTTTCGGCTGTGCGGAAGCCTACTTTAAAAACTGCGAAATTATTTCTATTGCCGACAACAGAAATATAGGTTTTATCGCCGCACCTGCACACTCGCTTAAACAGGAAGGCGGCTTCTACTTTATAGACTGCGACATTAAAAACGGCGGAGCGGAGCAAAGCTCGTGCTATCTTGCAAGGCCCTGGCGGGACTTCGGCAAGTGCGCATTTATTAACTGCAAAGTGGGAAACCATATAAAGGGCGTGCTTTTCGACAAGTGGAACGACACTTACCGCGACAAGACGGCAAGATTCTATTATTATAACTTGGATTGCGCTTTTATTCCCGCTCCAGTTGGCTGGGCGAAAGAGCTTGACGAAAATCAGGCAAATTACATTATAGATAAATGCGGCGCAAAATTTAAGCGATTTAAAGTTTGAATTTGACGAATAATATCATAAGCCGCCCGCGCTTTATTCAGCGCGGGCGGCTTTAAGTTTGATTTGTGATTTGTCCGTCAAGCCTTACGGCTATTAAGATACATTAATAAAGCGGAACGCTTAAGTTTGATTAGCGGTGAGTTAGTCCACCGCCGAAGCAATTAAGATACGTCGGTTAAGCGGGACGCTTAAAAGCCGAAGTATTCGGCGGCGTTGTTGTAGCAAACGTCCTCAACGATTTTGCCGAGCGTTTCGATTTCCGACTCAGGGTACTGTCCGCTTTCAACTAACCTTCCGAGCATCTGGCAAAGTATTCTCCTGTAATACTCGTGGCGGGGATATGCGAGGAACGATCGGCTGTCCGTAAGCATACCTACGGAGTTTGCGACAAGACCTACCTGCATAAGCGTTTCGAGATTCTGGCGCATACCGTCCTGTTGATCGAGGAACCACCAAGCCGTTCCGACCTGTACCCTGCCTTTAACTCCTTCCTTCTGGAAGCATCCCGCAAGCACCGTAAGCGCGTAATTGTCGCGGGGGTTGAGGCAGTACAAAATCGTCTTGGGCAGATTTCCGTCCTTGTCAAGCTCGCCCAAAAGCGCGGACAGCTTTGACATATAAACCGAGTCCTCTATCGCATCGAAGCCCGTGTCGGGTCCGATTTTTTCAAGCATGCACTTAGAGTTGTTTCTGAGTGCTCCGATATGATACTGCTGAGTCCAGCCGTATTTTGCGTACTCCTTGCCGAGGAACACAAGGACATAACCCTTGTACTTGTCCTGCTCGGCTTCTGTAATCGGCTGACCCTTCATACCTTTGAGGAATATAGCGTTAGCTTCCTTGTAGGTTGCGGGCGCGTAATGAACTACGTCCAAAGCGTGGTCAGAAAGCTTGCTTCCCATGCTATCGAAGAATTTAATTCTCTCTGCAAGTGCATCGCAAAGCTGCTGTAAATTTTTGATAGGCTTTTTAACAACGCCCGAAAGCTGTTTTACCCAGCTTGCAAACCAGCTAAGCTCAACGTTGATAGCCTTGTCGGGGCGGAACGCGGGGCGAACCTTAACTTTAAGAGTTTCGTCATCGTTCATCTTCTTGTGCCATTCGAGGCTGTCCACAGGGTCGTCAGTCGTGCAGACGGTCTTTACGTTAAACTTATACATCATCTCGCGCGCGGTCAGCGTTTCGAGAACTTTATTCGCCTTCTCCCAAATCGTCTGCGCGTTCGCGGGATTTATAACTTCCTCTATACCGAAGTAACGGCGCATTTCGAGGTGCGACCAATGATACAGAGGGTTACCCACGAAGTAAGGCATAGACTCAACAAACTGCATATATTTTTTGTAGTCGTCGTCGGGACCGGAAATGGAATCCTCCTCGTATCCCCTTGCACGGAGTGCGCGCCACTTGTAGTGGTCGCCGTATCTGTCGCCCGCGCCCAGCCAAACCTCGGTAAGGTTACGGAATTTTTTATCCTCGTAAATTTCCCTGGGCTGTAAGTGGCAGTGATAGTCGATAATCGGCATATTTTCCGCATGCTCGTGATACAGCTTTTTAGCCGTTTCGGTGTCGAGCAAAAAGTCCTTATCCATAAAGGGCTTAACGTTTGACTGCGCCGCTTCCGCCTTTACGGTCTTTGCCGTCTTTGCGGACTTTACCGTTTTGGTTGTTTTAGTCGTCTTTGTTGATTTAGCCGCCGCTGTTTTCTTTGCCGCGGGCTTTTTAGTTTCAGTTGCTTTCATTAAAGAGTTACCCCCGTTTTGAATATTGCAATTTCTTTAGTTTGATTAATTTCGTTTTTGGTCTGCTTGCCGTTTGCAATTTCAACGACTAAGTCGATAAGCTTTTCAAGCTGGGTATCGAAGTCGGTGTCAAGCACCGCGCCCGCGTTGAAGTCTATCCAGTTAGCTTTCTTTGCGGCAAGGTCGTTGTTCGTCGCAATTTTTACGGTGGGAACAAATCCGCCGAAGGGCGTTCCACGTCCCGTCGTAAACAGAACGAGGTGGCAACCCGCCGCGGCGAGGTTGGTTACCGCGCACATATCGTTGCCCGGTCCGTTTAAAAGGTTTAAGCCCTTTGCCGTAACGTATCCGTCGTCAAACACTACGTCCTCAACGGGACCCGCGCCCGACTTCTGGGTGCAGCCCAAAGACTTATCCTCGAGCGTGGTTATGCCGCCCGCCTTGTTGCCGGGGGAAGGATTTTCGTAAACGGTCTGGCCGTTGCGGCGGAAATAGTTTTTGAATTCATTTATAAGTTTTACAACCTTTTCGAACGTGGCTTCATCCTTAGCCCTGTTCATGAGCAGCTGTTCCGCGCCGAACATTTCGGGAACTTCCGAAAGAACGGTAGTTCCGCCCGCCGCCACGATATAGTCGGAAAATCTTCCTACAAGGGGGTTTGCCGTAATGCCGGAAAGTCCGTCGCTTCCGCCGCACTTCAAGCCCACTTTAAGGCAGGATATATCCTTCGCTTCGCGCTTGTCCTTCTTTATGACGTCGGCTATCTGCTTTAAGAGTGCGACGCCGCTTTCAATCTCGTCGTCCTCCTCCTGGCAGACCATAAACTTTACTCTGCTTTCGTCAACCTTTCCGAGTGTTTCGCGGAAAGCGGACATCTGGTTGTTTTCACAACCCAAGCCAAGTACGAGCACGCCGCCTGCGTTGGGGTGGCGGACCATTTTCTGTAAAATGAGTTTCGTTCTTTCGTGATCGTCGCCGAGCTGCGAGCAACCGTAAGGGTGCGTGTAGGTGAATACGCCGTCGAACCCTTCGGTGCCGTAACGCTGTTTAAAGGTATCGAGAATTAATTTCGCCTGACCGTTTACACAGCCGACGGTGGGGATTATCCACAGCTCGTTTCTTATACCCACTTCGCCGTTAGCGCGGTGGTATACGTTGACCGTGCGCGCCTCAACCTTTTTAAGCGGCGTGGGAATTTTATCGTAAGTATATTCGAGATTTTCGGAAAGATTGGTCTTTACATTGTGGGTGTGAACGTGCGCGCCCTTTTTAATTTCGGCAGTCGCGCGCGCTATGGGGTTGCCGTATTTAATAATCTGCTCGCCCGGCTTAATGTCTTTAAGCGCGAACTTATGTCCCTTTGTTATGTCCTCGCAAAGAGTTACACCCTCGTGGGTTTCACCCTTTTTCAAATCTACGAGGGCAACCGCAACGTTATCCAACCCGTTTATTATAATTGTCTTTTTAGTCATATAATCCTCCTCACGAAAATCTCGGCTATTCTGCGCCTGCGATTTTCCGTGATTTTCAGGGCTGCTCGCCCTCGTGCCGCAATATTAAGGGCACACAGATATTTAATTGCGGCACTTCACCTCGCTAAGGCGAAAGTGTCCGCAAATTGGGTGCACAACCGAAAAGCGTGGTTTTCGGTTGTGCGGTTATTTAATTAATAAGTGTTTTATTTACATGTTCCTTTGCAGCCGCTCACAAAGCACTCAACCGCCGCGCACATACCCTTAGCCTCCATAGCCGAAAGGTACTTTGCAACCGTGTCGCAAATTTCGGGGTGAATGGTGTTCATGTCCATATCCCACGCTTCTTTCCATGCGAGTACTTTGTTTACAAGCTTTTTGTAGTCGCCGTCGAATTCAGCCCAAAGCTTTGCCCACTTTTCAAGATAAGCGGGGTCGTCTTTAAGCGCGATAGCCTCGTTACCTCTCTTGCCCTTGTGGAACTCGATAATAGCAGCAAGCGAGAATAAAAGATGCTGGGGAAGCTTGCCCTTAATCTGAACGTAGTCCAAAAGCGTAGGCAGTAGTCTCGTCTTGAACTTTGTAGTTGAGTTAAGCGCAATAGACATAAGCTCGTGGCGGATGAAAGGGTTTTGGTATCTTTCGATAACGCTGTTTGCAAACGCCGTCATCTGGTCCTGAGGGAGCTTTATGGTGGGGTTAACTTCGTCGAATACGAAGTCGCGGACAAACTTTCCGATAACGGGGTCGTTTACCGCCTCGCCTACGGTGTCGATACCGCAGAGGTACGCAACGGGAACCATTGCCGTGTGCGAACCGTTAAGTATTTTAACCTTTCTCTGTTTGTAGGGTTTGATGTCGTCCGCAAAGATAACGTTGAGGCCCGTGCTGTCCGCGGGAAGTACTTTCTGTACGAACGGCTCTTTCTTCAATACCCAGAGGTGAAAAATTTCGCCCTTAACGACGTTGTTGTCGATATAGCCCGTCTCCTTCTGGATATCCTCTATTTCGTTTCTCGGATATCCGGGAACGATTCTGTCAACGAGGGTCGAGGTGAAGTGGTTTGCCGTCTGCATCCACTTAATGAACGCCTTGTCCATCTTGTTAATTTCTGCAAGCTCGGTTAAACATCTGTACAGCTCGTCGCCGTTGTTGTCGATAAGCTCGCAGGGAACTATTGCAAGGCCTTTTTTCATATCGCCCTTGAAGTGGTCGTACCTTCTCTTTAAAAGGGCAAGCAATTTGCCGGGGTAGCTCTTGGGGCAGACGGTGAAGTCCGTGTCCGTGGGGTCTACCGCAATACCCGCTTCCGTAGTGTTTGAAATGATTACCTGCAGGTCCTCGCTTTCGCCGTATTTAAGATATTTTTCATAATCGGTAAAGGGATTTACGCAGTCGCCTATTACGTTGATAACCTGGCTCTTTTTAACTTTTTTGCCGTTGTCGATACCCTCTAAGCGAAGGGTATAAAGACCGTCCTGCGCCGCAAGGTCTGCAACTCTGCCCATGGGCATGGGCTGAACGACTGCAACGCCTGCATCGATAGCGCCCTTGTCGTTTAAGTCCTGCAATATCCACTCGACGAACGCACGCAAAAAGTTGCCCTCGCCGAACTGCATTATCTTTATCTTTCTTTCGGGTTTGTTAAATAATTTTTTGCTTATAACTTCCATGATTTTACTCCCGTTATTTATTTTGAAAATCAGCGGCGCCCGCGGCTGAATTTAAGCCGCGGCCGCCAGGAATTTTATTAGTGTCTCTTGATGTCGTTTTCTACTATCTCTTCCGTCTCGGCGTCGTAAATGTAAGCCGCCTTGTGGGGTACGACAAAATTGAACTGCGCTCCCATTTCGGGCGTGTGGTGAGGGTTGACTTTGAGGATAACGTTTACCTTTTCCTCGCCCTCGCCTACCGTCGCGTATACGTTGGTGGTATCGCCTAAAAGCTCGGTAAGTTCAACCGTAGAAGTTATCTGATAGCTGTTTTTATCCTTGGTAAGCTTGATAGCCTCGGGTCTGAACGCAAAGACTACCTTTTTGCCCTCGATAGATTTTACGTCCTTAACTACGGGCGCAAGGTCAAGCTCTAAGCCGCTTGCTTTAAGCTTTCCGCCTTCAACCGTGCCGCGGATAAAGTTCATGGGAGGCTCGCCGATGAAGCCCGCAACGAAGAGGTTCTTCGGATAGAAGTACAGCTCGTACGGGGTACCTATCTGCTGAACGTAACCGCCCGACTTCATAACGACTATTCTGTCGGACATGGTCATAGCCTCTGTCTGGTCGTGGGTAACGTAGATAGTGGTAGCTCCCACCGAACGGTGAATCTGTTTGATTTCCGAACGCATGGTAACACGCTGCTTTGCGTCGAGGTTGGAGAGAGGTTCGTCCATAAGGAAGATGTTAACCTTTCTGATAAGCGCGCGGCCTACCGCAACACGCTGGCACTGACCGCCGGAGAGTGCGCGGGGGAACCTTTCGAGGTAATCGGTAAGTCCCAGAATTTTAGCGGTTGCCTGAACCTTTTCGTCAATGATATCCATATCGATACCTTCGAGCGTAAGACCGAAAGCAAGGTTTTCGTAAACCGTAAGGTGAGGATAAAGCGCGTAGGACTGGAATACCATCGCGATACCTCTGTCTCTTGACGACATCTGGTTTGCAAGCTTTCCGTCGATGTAGAACTCACCCGAGGTTATGTCCTCGAGACCCGCTATCATACGGAGGGTCGTCGATTTACCGCAACCGGAATCTCCGACAAGGCAGATAAATTCGCCGTCCTTGATTTCCATATTGAAGTCGTGTACGGCGTGATAGCCGTTAGGATAAACTTTGTTTACGTCTTTAAATAAAAGTTGTGCCATAAAAACTTTTCCCCTTAATTAAATTTGTTGTTTTATAATATTTATTAGATTTAAAAGAAACAAGCAAGACAAGGCGCGCGAGGATAACCCGAAGGAGTTTACTTATGTGTAAACGACCGAGGGTTGCCGCAGCGCAACGCAGTATTGCGAAGTTTATTTTAAGTCTTGCGTTTTGATATTATCCATATCGTCATAAGCCTGATTCTCACCGCACATACCCCAGATAAAGGTATAGTTGTGAGTACCTACACCGCTATGTATGGACCAGCTGGGCGAGATAACCGCCTGCTCGTTATGCATAATGATATGGCGCGTTTCGTCGGGCTTGCCCATAAGGTGGATGACAGCCTGGTCTTCGGGAACTTCGAAGTACATATATACTTCCATTCTCCTCTCGTGCGTGTGGCTGGGAAGAGTGTTCCATGCGCTGCCCTCTGCAAGCTCGGTCATACCCATTGCAAGCTGACAGCTTTCGCAAACGTCGCCGATAATGAACTGGTTTATGGTGCGCTTGTTGATTCCCTCCAACGTGCCGAGGTGTCTTTGTACGCAGTACTTAACTCCTTCGGGAGCGGGTTTGCCCTCAACGGGTTTAACTATCTTAACCGTAGGATAGGTCTTGTGCGCGGGGCTTGAGTTAATATAGAACTTAGCGGGTTTTTTTACATCCTTGGAAGCGAACTCAACTTCCTTAGTGCCCATGCCGATATATATGCCCTCTTTAAAGCCTAACTCGTAAACCTTGCCGTCAAGCTTAACCGTACCTGCGCCGCCGATATTTATAACGCCCATTTCGCGGCGCTCTAAGAAGTAAGCGGTTGCAAGCTCTTTGAACGTGCCGAGCGACAAAGTCTTTTTAACGGGCATTGCGCCGCCGGCAATTATTCTGTCCTGATGGGAATATGTAAGTAAAATTTCGTCCGCTTCGAAAAGCTTTTCGATTAAATATTTTTCCCTCAGCTCTTTAGTGTCGTAATGCTTTGAATCGTCGGGATGATTCGCATAACGGATATCAAACTTCATTTTTACCCTCTTTGTTTTTAATTATTGTTTTTAAATGCAAAGATACAAGCAAGACAAGAAGCGCGAGTACCGTCCGCAGGGAGTTTACTTAAAGTAAATGACCAAGGCGGCACGGAGCGCGACGAAGTATTGCGCAGTATATATGCATTTAAACTTCACTCCATTTTTTATTGATAAATTCAATACAAGGCACAATATCCTCGCCCGTCGTCCCTTCGAGGACGAGTACGGCATCTTTATCGTAAGCCTTTATTTTTCCTAAAATTTTATCGAAGTCAAACATTCCCTTGCCGGGTGCGACCTGTTTTAATTTACCGTCCTCGAAAACGCAGTCCTTAATATGGAACACTACTATTTTGCCCGCAAAGGTCTTTAAGCCCTCGTCAAAAATTTCAAGATAGTTTTTATAATTGGACGCGTCGAGGTAGTTGTAAATATCGAATATTATTTTTATATTGTCGGCGGCAATTTCGTCAACCGCGCGCTTTAACGTTGCAACGTTCCAGCAAACGTGTCCCGCCGCGCCTTCCATTCCTATAAACGCGCCGACTTCCTTTGCGTATGTCGCAAGCTCCTTAAAGGTGGATATTACAGTCTGCAAAGCCTCTTCCGTTCTGTTCAACGGATTATAAGTCCACTTGTCGTCGTTGAACGAACCCGTTTCCGAGCCGACTATATCACAGCCCAAAGCCTTGCTGTATTTAAGATATTCTTTAAATACCGCCTTGCACCTTGCAACCTTTTCTTTGTCGGAATGAACCGGGTTGAAGTATGCGCCGATAAGCGGAACTGAAATTCCCGCGTCCTTTAAAGCTTTGCCTATGTGTTCGGCTTTGACGCTGTCGAGCTGATCGGGGAGATATTTAATCTCGTCCATGAACTTATAGACGACGAGCTGTACGGCGGATATGCCGCAGCATTTACACTTATTTACTGCGCCTTCAAGTCCCTTAACGCCCAAATCGTGCGTTCTAAAAGCAATTTGCATAAACCACCTTATTTTTACCGCCGCATTTTGCAGGGTCTGCAAAATGCGGCGTAAATTATCTTAGTTATCTCTGAACACGGCCGGAACCGTCGCCGCCTGCAAGAGCCTCAACTTCCTTTCTCGATACGAGGTTGAAGTCGCCGGGGATAGTGTGCTTCAATGCGGAAGCCGCAACACCGTACTCGAGCGCAGCCTTGAAATCTTTTCCGTCAAGGAAGCCCGTGATAACGCCGCCCGCAAAGCTGTCGCCGCCGCCTACGCGGTCAACGATGGGAGAAATTCTGTACGTCTTGGAGTGATAGAACTCACCGGTCTTTCCGTCGTAAATGCAAGCCGACCAGCCGTTGTCCGAAGCCGAGTGGCTTACGCGGAGTGAAGAAATTGCATATTTGAAGCCGAATTTTTTAACCATCTGTTCGAATATCGACTTGTAGCCTGCAAGCTCTAATTCGCCGCTCGTTACGTCGGTGTTGCCGGGCTTGAAGCCTAAAACGAGTTCAGCATCCTCTTCGTTACCGATGCAGACGTCAACGTACTTCATAAGCTTAGTCATAACCTTCTGAGCCTTCTCGCTCGACCAAAGCTTTTTACGGAAGTTCAAGTCGCACGATACGGTAACGCCGTGCTTTTTAGCAGCCTTCAAAGCTTCCTCAGTTAAAACTGCCGCGCTGTCGGAAACGGCGGGTGTAATGCCCGTGAAGTGGAACCAGTCCGCGCCCTTGAAAATAGCGTCGAAGTCAAAGTCCTTAGCGGTAGCAGTAGTTATTGACGAATGAGCTCTGTCGTAAACTACTTTCGAAGGTCTCATAGAAGCGCCCGTTTCAAGATAGTAGATACCGAGTCTTTCGCCGCACTTTGCGATGTGGTCGGTTTCAACGCCGTATTTTCTCAAAGCCGCGATAGCGCACTCGCCGAGTTCGTTGTCGGGAACTGCCGTTACGAATTCAGCCTTGTGTCCGTAGTTTGCGCACGATACGGCTACGTTAGCCTCGCCGCCGCCGTAGTTGATATCGAACTCGTCGGCCTGGATAAACTTTTCGTTGTTGGGGGTTGAAAGACGGAGCATAATCTCGCCCATGGTTACAATTTTCTTCATTTTGAATTTCTCCTTATAAAATGTTTTTATGATTTTTTATTAATTATTCCCTTGGTTTAGAAGCAAGCAGTTCAAGGCGCGCGAGGCTTTCCGACAGGAGTGTACTAAGGCGTACACGACTTAGGAAAACGCAGCGCAACGCAGAAATGCGCCGCTTATAAGCCAAGAGTTATTTTTTAAGTACGAGGTGTACGGCAAATCCGCCGAACTCATGCTTCAGGTACGCCACGTTCATAATACCTTCCGCGTTGTACTTTATAGAGGTTTCGTCAACGTCGTAGCCGCGCAGTTTAAGCTGATACAAAGCGCGCTTTACCGAGTTGGTTGCCACTGCAATATGTCCGTGCGTTCCCTTGAAGGGCTTTTTCATCATCTCCATATAGGTTGACGCGAATACCGAGCTGTTGCCCACCTTTTTGGTAAAGCCGAAAGCCGTATCGAACTCGTCCGCAACCGCCTCCGCTTCCTCGGGATTTGCGCAGTTGAGACCTACGTGAACCATAGTAAAGCCGAGCATCTTGTCGATAGCCTCGCGGCAAAGCTTTGTAATGCCCGCCCAGTCCTCTGCGTCGAGTAAAGCCGCGGGAACTATCCAGCTGCCTCCGCAGCAAACCACCTTTTTATAAGCAAGGTAGCTGTTGAGGTTATCTGCGGTAACTCCGCCAGTAGGCATAAAGCGCATCGAGGAGTACGGCGCCGAAATCGCCTTTATGTACGCAAGACCGCCCGCCTGTTCCGCAGGGAAAAACTTTGCAAAGTCAAGCCCCAATTCCATAGCCTGCTCTATCTCGCTTGCCGACGAAAGTCCCGGCGCGAAAGGCACGCCCTTGTCAAGGCAGTGCTTTACGACCTTGGGATTAAGTCCGGGAGCTACGCAGAACTTCGCGCCCGACTTGATAGCCGCGTCCACCTGTTCGCATGAAAGAACGGTACCCGCGCCCACGAGCATATCGGGATAAGCCTTGGTCATACGCTTGATAACTTCGTCCGCACCCTTTGCCCTGAAAGTTACTTCGGCGCAGTTGATTCCGCCGTCGCGCAAAGCCTTTGCAAGCTTTTCGGCGTTTTCTACTTTGTCGAGCTTGATAACGGGGACGATACCCACGTTACCCAGTTCTTCAACCAGATTGTCCAACTTTTGTTTGATATCCATTTTATCTCCTTACGCGCGCAATACGCGCATATTTTCATACACTATAATTATAGCCCCGCCGTTGCGCTCCGTCCATATACAAAACGGATATGTTCATATATTTTTAGGACTTCTTCCAATTCTTTTAATTCCCGTAATTTTCCTGCAAAAAATACACAAAAAAAGTGTTTACCCGAAAGTATAATAATGATATAATATACCCGTAAGTAAGAAATACAATATAAAGGAGTATTGAAAATGGCAATAGGAATTATTTTAGGCATCTTATTCGTACTTATGGCTGTTGCATGCGTGTTTGTCGGCGTGTGCATGCTCTCGGGCAGAAAACCGTTTGTGTCGGGTGCGCGCGGAATTACCGCGAAGAGACCCGTTGCGGGCGGCATAAGCTTAGGCGCGGCGGTTTTGTCATTCGTCCTGTTTTTGTTTATCCCCTTCTCCTTCCACACCGTTCAGGCGGGCGAAGTTGCGGTTTTTAAACACTTGGG
>JAIDRX010000182.1 GCA_029061495.1 Clostridia bacterium | reverse complement strand
GGATAGCAGGCGTTAGTAATCGAAACTACCGCATAGGTATCGCCATCTATCGTTTCAATCGTTATGGGGTCAATGGTAGGAACATACTGACTACCTGCTGCCGCAGTAAAACTTACGGAAATCTTATCAGCAGTCGTACCCGCGTTTACCTTAAACTTGATTTTAACTCCTGCGTTTACTTGAACGTCGTTATCTCTGGGATAATATTTACCTGTTGTCGCGTCAACTATTATTCCACGATAAGTAGCAGTACCACTTTGTACGGTACCCGTAGTGAACTCGTATAAGTTTACCGTGCCGCCGGCAGTGAGATCATAATCGTTTTGTGATGCCCATTGTGCAACGAGAGTAAGCGCTTCGGTAACGTTTTCGGTAAAGTCATAGTCAACGCCGTTTACCTGCCAACCGGTGAATTTATAGCCGTCGCGTACGGGGTCAGCGGGTTTTGCCAAAGGCGAACCAACTACCGCTTCAAGCGTGTCTGCCGTTGAACCTTCGTAGTTATAGTCAACCGTAACGTTTACGGTCTGCGTATCCTCAGGAGTTTTGGAAGTATCGATAACTATACTGCCGATAAAATCACCGTAAGTACCGGTAACCGCAACAAACTTAATTGTAGCTTTACCGTCTTTATATATAATAATATAATCGGAAGTAGGCAACTGATATCCTTCGGAAATGGAAACTTCGCCGACAACTTTAATGGTAATTACTGTAGTTTTATCAACCTGAATGCCGTTTTCGGGTTTGCTTGCTTGGAACTTGCACATACCCTCCCAAGTTAAGTATTCGCCGTATCTTTCGTTAATGGTAGTACCGCAGTTACCATCAGGAATGGTATCGTCGTTCTTAACAGTTATGGAAACGTTAGGGTCCGTAGGTATTTCGCCCTCGTCAAGACCTGCAAGTATTCTCAATTTAGCGTACTCGCCGTCGCAGTCGAACACCGTCGTGTAACCCGACTTACCGTTGGAGGTTCCGAAGATGTTAGCCTTTGTAAAGTTTGCCGCTGCCGTAGCATCGATAACCGTACCTCCCTTAACTGCACTTGTTATAGCGCCGTCGCCGGTAGAACCATATTCCTTATAATCAGCATTTTCGGGCTTAGCGCCACTCATTTCGCACCAGCGGTGAATCTTATGAGAACCGTCGCTTGCTTCCTGCGAATATGCCGCACTGAACGAACACTCTATATAAGCAACGGTAGCCGAGGGGCCCCAAGGTCTGCCGAGAGCCATAGCTCCGGCATTAACGTTGCCGTCATCGGTTAAGTTACATTTATAGAAGATATAGCCGTAATCGGGCTTTGTAGCCTCTTTGTGCTGAGGTGCGGTTACGTAACCGTTCTGAGGGTCGGATTTTTCACTGCCCTCTCTGTCGATTGCAACGATGTCGCACTCTTCAAAGTACGCAAGCCCTTTTTCACCGCCGAATATGAAGTCGATATTGCCGTCGATTTGCGAGTCTTTGAAGTACGATCTGCCGCTCTTCATATAAAGCGTATCCTGGTTGCCGAAAAGGTGGCAATTGTAAAGCACGTTGCCGTCGCCTTCCATCGTGAGTGCAACACCCTGCGCCGCCTGCGAACCCGAATAATTTTTATTATTTGCCATATAGTCGAAATCGTTGCGAATAGCAAGATTGTATGCTTTGAAGTTGTTACCTGTAACGTGAAGCGTTGCGCATGTAAGCCCCCAAACCACGTTGCTATACTTATCGGCGTCGCCTTCAACAAGCGAATAGCTGAGAACGGTGTCGTCGATTTTTTCGCCGAGGCCTATAAGCGTTACGTTGTCGATATCGAGCCAAACCTTTTCAGTATAAGTGCCCGCTTGAAGTTTAATGACCTTGTTTACGCCATTGTCATACTTGCAAGCACTAAGATACTGAACCGCCTGCGTAAGCGTTTTAAACTCACCCGTTTCGCCTACGGTTACTTCAACTTTATTGTCAATAACTTCTTTCTTTGCCTTAACTACAATACTGTACGATGCGCTTACCGCTTTATGACCCGTGGTGTATTTTGGACTTACCGAGACGGTAACTTCCTGCGTTCCCTCTGCGGTGAGCGTAGGCGTAGAAACCGTAACCCAGTCACTCTTCAGCTTTTGCTGAATACTGTTAGTGCCCAAGCTGCAAGTCGCGATTACGGAAAGATAATTGCTGTTGAAAGTAGCATTAGGCAAGCACGCCTGCTGTACGGTAACCTGCTTGTTGGAAGCCAAGCCTATCGTGCTGAGCTCGATAGAGTCTACCATATAAACTTTTACTTTATACGTAGTTTTAAATTCTTTTGTTTCGCTGTCAAGGTTCGAGCTGAGATAATAGGTTACGCCTATTTCATACTCGCCAGATTTGTTGGGGTTGTAATTGGAAGTATCAAATTTGCAGTTTTCAAGCTTTACGGGATAGGTTGCGCCGCCTTCGTCCTTTGCAAGCAATTCAACGCCGGTGCAATCAACCTTTTGGGTTACCAGATAGTCGGTCGTTCCAGAATTGGTAATTTCTATTTCCTTTATGGGAGTAGCAACGGAGCTGTATTCAAACTCGATTGCATACGTATTTACAGTACCTGCCGCTTTAGAGAATACGTACGTTCCGGGAACGGCATCGATTTCCAAAGTCTGCAGCACCTTAGCATCAGCATTGATAACCTGCGTTTCAGAAGAGTTGTCGGGGTTTTGGATTTTGTAACTTGCGTTGCCGACAGTGCCCGAACCGCTTGAGAAGTAAATTTTAAGCTTGCCCTCTGCGGGAACTTTAATGCTTATAGTGCCGTTCTGTACGGAATTAATATATTTACCTGACTTATCGGCTTGGTCACGGAAATTAGTTCCGGCGGGAATGGTAACCACGCCGTTACTGTACGCTTCTGCAATGACTCCTTTAGGCAAATCGTCAGCTAAGAATTTGGACGTGAACTTCTGTTCGCCTGCAACGGGACCTGCGGCTTCACCCTTGTATTCCGGAACTACCGAAGCGCCCATCGGAAGGGGTTTATATGCACCGCACGTGTTGCATTGGTCGTCAGCCGACCAGGTGTGGTTTTCAGGAGCCTTATCGGGAGTGTCGCAACCGTCAACGCCGCAATGCTCGTGATGGGTAGTGCCGTTATCGTCGTCCACCCAAGCATACTGGTGCACGTGTTCGTCTCCGCCACCGCCGCCGTTATTGCCGCCGTTGTCTTTCTTGCAGGCGGTAAAGCCTATAGCCGAACTCGCAATCGTAGTGCCGAGAACGGCAACAGCCAAAAGTTTTGCAAACTTGTTCTTCATATTTCCTCCAAGTTTTTTTAATATAAATACTATTAAAGGTTTTTATTACACCGAAGCGTTGAAAACGCTTCGGTGTGCGGATATGGAAATATCCGCAGAAAAACGCATTATAATACTCTATATGAAATTATACTTTAATTATTAAATAATGTCAAGGGGCAAAGTGCAAATTTTTAACAGTTTTGTTTAAAAAATAACATAATAAAAGCGTCGCGTTTTTTTGCGCGGCGCTTTAAAATTTTTTTATTTAACTTCTTCTTTAGGCGGAGTTTTTCTCCTTTTTACCAAGCGGCCGTTTATCTTGTGAAGCGTAAGCACTAAAATTATATCAACCAAAACCAATGCCGCCGAAACCGAGCAAAGCACTATTGCAGTAACCATTTATTCCGCCTTTATTTACCGAAAAACTCGCGGTAAATTGCTTTTATACACTTTTCGTAGTCGTCGTTTTTAACGCCTACTACTATATTCAGCTCGCTCGAGCCCTGGTCTATCATTTTAATATTTATATCCGCCGCGGCAATTGCATTAAAAAGGCGTGCCGAAGTTCCGACGGACGATGACATTCCGTGTCCTACGGTTGCAACCAGCGCGATATTTTCGATAACGCGGATAATGTCGGGCTCTACGGCGTTTTTAATACCCTCTAAAATTCTTTCAAGCTTGAACTGGGCGAGCGCGTCGCTTGCGATAACGAGCGACATAGTATCGATGCCCGAGGGGATATGCTCTATGGGGATATTCTCCTGTTCAACTACCGACAAGACCTTTCTTACAAAGCCGATTTCGGAGTTCATAAGAGATTTTTCAATGAAAATTACCGTGAAGTTCTTTTTGCCGGCTATTCCCGTAACCGTATCGCCGCAGGGAACGTAGCGCGACGAAGGAACTATCGTCGTGCCCTCGTCCTCTGGACGGAAGGTGTTTTTTATCTGAATGGGGATATTGGCTTTGCGCACGGGGAAAATGGACTCGCTATGTAAGACGTTTGCGCCCATATAGCTCAACTCGCGCAACTCTTTATAAGAAAGCGACTTGATTTTTTTGGGGCTGTCAACAAGGCGCGGGTCGCAGGCTAAAAAGCCCGAAACGTCGGTCCAGTTTTCGTAAAGGGTTGCGTTTACCGCGCGCGCGACTACAGCGCCCGAGATATCCGAGCCGCCGCGCGAAAAGGTTTTGACCTTTCCGTCAGCGCCCTTGCCGTAAAAGCCTGGCAGTACCGCCCTTTCTACCCCTTCAACCGCCTTAGCGATTGCCTTGTACGATTTGTCGCTCGAAAGCGCGCCGCTTTCGTCAAAGAAAATTACGTCCTCAGCGTCAATGAATTTTGCGCCCAGAACCTCGGCTACGACGCGGGCGGAAAGATATTCGCCGCGCGACGCGGTGAAGTCCTCACTCTTTTCTTCGTC
>JAIDRX010000181.1 GCA_029061495.1 Clostridia bacterium | reverse complement strand
GAAAGGCACAGCTTCGTCGTCTTCGTCGTATCGCAACTAATGACAATTTTAAAAGAAAGCGGCATAGAGGGCGCGGTGGTCGGCAGACCCAAGCACTTTTACTCCATATACAAAAAAATGAAAAACCAGGGCAAAACGCTTGACCAGATTTACGATTTGTCCGCCGTGCGCGTAATCGTCGGAACAATGGAAGAGTGCTACGAGGTTTTAGGTAAAATCCACAAGCAGTGGAAGCCCGTTCCCGGCAGAATTAAAGACTATATCGCAACGCCCAAGCGCAATATGTACCAGTCTCTGCATACGACTGTCGTAACCAACTTCGGACAGTTTTTCGAAATTCAGATCCGCACTCAGGAAATGCACAAAATGGCAGAGTTCGGTATCGCCGCGCACTGGAAGTATAAGGAGAACAAATCTTCCGAAAGTAACTTCGACCAGCGCTTAACCTGGATACGCGACGTTATGGACTGGCAGGGCAGTTTAAACGACTCTAAGGAGTTTGTTGACAGCCTTAAAAACGACTTATATTCAAACGAGCTTTTGGTATTCACACCTCAGGGCAAAGTTATATCCCTGCCGCTCGAGGCCACCCCCGTAGACTTTGCATATGCAATTCACTCCGAGGTCGGAAACAAGTGCGTTGGCGCAAAGGTCAACACGCGCATAGTTTCATTAAACTCCACGCTTCACACGGGCGACGTGGTTGAAATTTTAACTTCGCCCAATACCAAAGGCCCCTCGTGGGACTGGTTAAAGTTTGTAAAATCGGGCTCGGCGCGCGCAAAAATTAGGCAGTTTTTCAAGCGCGAAATGAAGGAGGAGAATATCAAGACGGGCAAAGCCATGCTCGAGGCGGAAGCCAATCGCAAGGGCTACTCGCTCGGTGATATTCTCACCGAAGAGTCCTTCAAAAAGCTTTCAAACAAGCTTGTTTTCAGCTCTGTAAACGAAATGATGGCTTCCGTCGGCTACGGCGCGGTAAGCGTAAATCAGGTCATTTTCAAGCTAATCGACTATTACAAAAAAGAAATGCCCAAACCCGCTGCGGTTGTGGAAACGGAAAAGCTTAAGCACACCCCCGCAGGCAGCGTAACCGTTAAGGGAATGGGCGGACTTCTGGTTCGTTTTGCGCACTGCTGCAACCCCGTACCCGGGGACGAAATTGTCGGCTTCGTGTCGCGCGGCAGGGGCGTTATCGTTCACCGCAAAGACTGCGCAAATCTTGCCGATTACGACGCGGCGCGCATACAACCCGCGCAGTGGACGGGCGAGGTTGAAACCGAGTTTATCGCAGGCATTAAAATTATCGCAACGGACGACAGTGGACTTAGCGCCTTTATCACGGCTGAAATTTCATTAATGCACCTCAGCATGACGGCGATAAACGGCAGATTAAACAAAGAAAAGAAGGCGGAGTTCGATATCCGCGTAAAGCTTACGAAGCGCTCCGACATCGACCTTTTAATCACCCGCCTAAAGAAGGACAGCCGCATTATAGACGTTTACAGAACGACCCATTAAAATGAAAGTTTATAAAATTCCCCCTCAGGGTTTTGCAAGCAATTCATACATTTTGACCGCGGACGGAAAGAACGCGGTCATTATCGACTGCGCCCAACCGCGCGTATTTTCTATCTGCCGTGAAAAGGGCTTAACGCCCCGGGCAGTGCTTTTAACGCACGGACACTTCGACCACGTTTGCGGCTGTGCAAAGTTTTACGAGGAAGGCGTAAAAATTTACTGCGGCGAAAATGAAAAGGACTTCATTTTCTGCGACGACAACAAGTCGCTTTTCGGCGTAAACATTCCTTACTTCGATATTTACAAAACCCTTTCCGACGGAGAGGAAGTTGAAATTGCAGGCATAAAAATAAAGACCGTTTTTACCCCGGGACACACCGCGGGCGGCGTTTGCTATATCGTAGAAGGCTGTCTGTTTTCGGGCGACACACTTTTTTGCGAAAGCGTAGGCAGAACAGACCTGCCCACGGGCAACGCAAGCGAGATAATAAAAAGCGTTAAAAAGCTTTTTGCACTTAAAGGAAATTACAAAGTCTATTGCGGACACGACTCCGACACCACGTTAGAGCACGAGCGCAATTTTAATCCATATGTTAAATACTAACGTCGAAATTCTGCGCCCCGAAATTATGGACGTCCTCCGCGCATTCGGTGCTGAGGACGAAAATTTCACCCATTACTTTTCTTTCGCGGACGGAAAATATTTCAATTCAATAGAATACGGAGACGAGTTTTACGACTTCGAGGACGAGTTCAAAACCGAGGACGACTTGACCTTTAAACGGTTTGCCAAGCGGTTTGCAAAGCTCGCTTTTTACAGGGTATTGTCAAAGTGCAAAAACGTTCAGCTCCCTTGGGGCGCGCTTACCGGCATAAGACCCACAAAGCTTGCCTATGCGGAAATTGCCGCAGGGCGCGACTTTAAGCCTCTTTTTAAAACCTTCGGCGTAAGCGAAAAAAACTCCGCCCTCGTTGAAAGCGTTATAAATACCCAAAAAGGCATTTATGAAAACGGCGGAGGGCAAGACCTTTTTATAAGCGTTCCTTTCTGCCCGACCAAGTGCGAATACTGCTCGTTCATAACCGCGCCCATTGCGGCAACGCGCAAATATTTGGACGAATATTTAAACTGCCTCGTGCGCGAAATTCACGCCGTAAAACCGCTTATAACTAAATTGAACAGCGTATACATTGGCGGCGGCACGCCCTTCGTTTTAGAGGTGGCTGAGCTTGAAAAAATTTTTGCGGCGGTAAAAGAGGAGTTCCCTAATATCCCCGAGTACACCGTAGAGGCAGGACGCCCCGACGTCTTTTCGGAAGAAAAACTGCGCCTTGCAAAGGACTATAACGTTACGCGCATTTGCGTAAATCCCCAGTCTTTCAGCGACGAAACTCTCGAAAAAATCGGGCGCAAACACACCGCCGCGCAGACCGTGCAGGCGTATGAGATGGCGCAAAAATACGGCTTCGATATAAATTTAGATTTAATCGCAGGGCTTGCGGACGAAACGGTTTCCGACTTTGAAAAGTCGGTGGATAAAGCAATTTCTCTTAACCCCGCAAATATTACCGTGCATACGCTGTCGCTTAAATGCGGCGCAAAGCTTAAAGAAAGCGTTAAGCGGCTGAATATCGACGGAATAAATCAAATGGTTTTACTCTCGCGCGAAAAGCTTAGCGCGGCAGGGTATAGTCCGTATTATCTGTACAGACAAAAGTATCAGGCGGGCGGGTGTGAAAACGTCGGCTGGTGCAAAGAGGGGAAGGCTTGCGCCTATAACGTTGACGTTATGGAAGAAATTTCGTCCAACGTCGCGGTCGGCGCAAACGCAATTTCAAAAAGGCTATACGATGCGGAAAGCAGAATTGAGCGTTACGCTTCCCCCAAAGACATACCGACGTATATACAGAAAATAGATAAAATTATAGAGGAAAGGGATAAGCTTTTTAAAATATAAAC
>JAIDRX010000180.1 GCA_029061495.1 Clostridia bacterium | reverse complement strand
TCCTGTTTTTATAAGCAATGCCTATAAACGAATTAATTAATTGCCTATTACTTTATAATTAAATCGGAGGTGTTGTTTTGGAAGATATACATACTTGCGAAAATTGCAGATATTACCTTGCGCATTATATAAACCGCCACGGTACTTATTTTAAGGTAGCGTCCGGGCATTGCACAAACCGGAGTCTTGATTTAAAAGAGTCGCGTAAGCGAATAAAAAAATCGCTGCCGTGCGAGTTTTGGCAGACGATAGAAATTCAGAAAGAGGAACGCAGAGAAAGCATAAAAGAAGTATTGCGCTCTATGGCGCAGCGCCTTGACGAATTTATACAGATTTTAAAAGACGACGAATAAAAATAGAAGCCCAACCCCCGAAGGAAATGGAAGTAAACCAAGCTTATTTACTTGCGTTACACCATGGTTGAGCTTTTTTTCGCCTCCCTAAAAGGTGAGGACAGGACAAAAGACCCCTTCAACTCATATCAAACTGTTCGGTTGTCAATCACTAACCGAATACTGGAAACCACCGCCAATTACTTTTGCGGGTGAGTGAAGCGCAGGCCGCACCGCTAGATAGATTGAAGTATGGGGATAATCCCCTGCACCACAACCGGACAAGTACTGAATATATGCAGCACTACCAACAGATGAGCCGGAACGAAGCCAAATAAATAAAAGCTTTTGCCCTTTGAGTAATTATACCGCAAAAATATTAGGTTTGTAAACCTGTTTGGCGGGTAAGTACAAGCGCAGGCCGCACCGCTAAGGACCTTGAAACGCAAGCTTGATCGTAGTCGCCCGTACCAGAAAGATAACGCGCAACACACGCAGTAGCGTCGAAATTGTGTCCGGAACGCAGCCAAGCAATTTAAAGTCTTTTACCCTTGGCTTTAGTTTACCGCAAAAGTATAAGGTTTGTAAACCTGTTTTGACGAGGTAAGCACAAGCGCAGGCCGCACCGCTAAGAGTCGCGAATTAATAGAATAACCGTAGCTAGCGCCGCTACCTGTCTGATAATTAGCTAAGTACGGATTGTTATTATGACCGCCGGTACGCAGCCAAGCAATTTAAAGTCTTTTACCCTTTACTTTAGTTTACCGCAAAATATTAGGTTTGTAAACCTGTTTGGCGAGGGTAAGTGCAAGCGCAGGCCGCACCGATAAAAGTCGCGCCGGATAATAATCGTATTCACCGCCTCTACCGGACATCGACCGACATGTAGAAGCATTACGAGAAACGCCGGAACGCAGCCAAGCTATATTAAGTCTTTTACCCTTTAAATAAGTATAGCACTTTACATTAAATTTTGCAATATAACAAAAGCCGCCCGCGCTATTCAGCGCGGGCGGTATTAATTATTGTTCCCCGGTTTGTTCGGGCTGTTCAGCGGGCGGTGACTTTGGTTTTCCGTCCAAAAAGGCGGAAACGCCTTTCTTGCGTAGGTGATATATGGCTACGAAAAGAGGTATGCCGAGTGCGTAAACCCACAGTGCCTCTGTTGCGCAAAGTGAGCCGAAGTTGACCCAGTAAGCAATTAATGCGGATTTGAAACCTTCTGCGCCGCCGCACAAAAAGACTATGATTAGCGGGATTATAAACGCGTTGACTATTACTGGGAAAAAGCCGCCGACGGCAACTTTTAAAATATTGTTTTTAATTAATCTGCCCGCGCCGTAAGTTAGCAATGCGGCAACGAGTGTTGCAAGTCCGCCGATGGGGACGTCGTACATTATGAACGGCGAAGCGAGGTTTGCAAGCATACAGCCGACCCAGAGAGCGGGGACCGCTTCGGGGAAGAATAGCGGTAAAATTGTCAATGCTTCGGCAGGGCGGATTTGTAAAATTCCGTTATATGCTATTTGACCGAAAGCGTAGGTGAGTGCGACGTACAGCGCGGCGATTATGCCCGCGCGGCACAGCCTTTTAGTGGTAAAAATCTTTCTCATTCTTTTGCGCAGATTTCGGCAAAAGGCAGGGCATATCCTTGGGTTTTTGCCTTAAGCAGGCAATGCCTGCACGGTGTATCTTAATTGCTGACAGCAATTAAAACTAAGCACTCGTCAAACGTAATAATTAAATTCCGTCCGCGGCAAAAACCGTGGACGGGATACCTTAAATCTGCATTCTCCTCGGTTTTTTTAAAAAGATGTGTTGAGCCGAAAACCATCTTAAACGAATCGTTTAATCAATGTATCTTAATTGCCGCGTAGGTAAACATACTGTGCTCCAATCAAGCAATACACAAATCAAACGTAAACGTTTTTTAAATATTAAATTATTCCTCGGTTTTGTCGTCGGAAGCAGGAGCGGAAGCATCTTCAGCTTTTGCTCCGCTGTTGCCTAAAAACGTGCCGAAGTAAATTTCTTTTTTGCCGCGCTTTGCGCCGCCGCCAGCCGAAGGTCTGCCGCCTCCGCGCCTGTCGTTCCTTCTGTCGCCGCGGTTTCCGCCGCGCTTATCGGATGAGGACTTGTCGCCGAACGACTTCTTTTCGCCGTATCTTAAACCCTTGTCGAAGGGCTTTGCGTTGTTGGGAATAACAGCAATATATCTGTTGGGCTCTTTGCCTTCGGAAATAGTTTTAACTTCGTTATTGTCCGAAAGGGCGGAGTGGATAATGCGCCTCTCATAAGGATTCATAGGCTCGAGGGTCATTTTCCTGCCCTTTTCAACAGCCTTTTTAGCAAGCTTTAAAGCGAGGGCTTTAAGCGTTTCTTCACGCTGAACGCGGTAGTTCTCGCAGTCAACTACAACCTTGACGTACTCGTCTCTGCCGGTGTTTGCAACCGCGCCCGCCATGCACTGAATAGCGTCAAGAACGTCGCCGCGCTTGCCGATAACCCTTGCCGAGTTCGTGGTCTTAACTTCTATCTTAATATTTTCGTCGTCCTCTGTAACTTCGCTTAAAGCGGTAACGCCTAAAAGCTCTAAAAGTCCGTCGATAAATTCAGCCGCACGCTTTGCGTCGGAAAGCTTTCTTCTGACTCTAACCTTTGCCTTGACCGAGCCGAAAAGCTTCTTTTTTCCTTCTTCCAGAACGGTGATTTCCGCTTCGTCCAAAGTAAGATCCTGAGCTTTAAGTCCCGCCATGATCGCTTCGTCCACCGTCTTTGCGGTGAAAACGTCTAATTCTTCCATTTACTTTAACCTCTTTCTTTTGGGCGTGCGCTTCGATTTGTTCCAGTAGCTTTCGTCGTCCGCGTGTTTAGCAAAGCTTACGTCCATAACTTTATTGATAATAAGCGTGGTGATAAGTCCGTACAGCGTATTCGTTATCATGTATATTGAGAATGCCGCGCTGTAAAAGAACGAGAATATACCGTAGATAATGGGCATCATAATCATCATCCACTTGTTGGTTTTCGCGCCCGAGCCGTCTACGCTGCTCAGTTCGTTTGCGTCCTTCTGCGACCGCATCATGATAAACTGCTGCAGTAACATTAAACCTATCGCCAGTACTATAAGTACGAAATATCCGTTATAAGTTTTCTTTTGACTGCCCAAATCGTGGGTAACTTCGTTGTACGAAGTTTCATACGAGGCGTCCACGCCCGAGCCCACCGCACGGGCTACCGCCGAGCTGAACTTGCTGAAGTTTGGAACCTCTTTATTGAGCATAGAGTCGGGATACCAGATATTGCCGACCCAGATAAAAGTCGTCCTGTGTGATTTGTAATACGCCGCCGCCGCACTCCTTGCGTTCAAACGGACGAAGTCCATAACTATAACTCTGGGGGAAGGATCGTTTTCGCCTTTGCTTTCGTCTTCGCCTCTTGTTAAAAAGTCTTCGGGCAAAGCTGCGGCGTCTTCCGCTTTATGGTCGGGGTAATAATTTGCAAACGCTTCATAATTTACGTGGTACTGAATTCCCTCTATGGTGGGGTCGGTATCAGCAATTAAAAATCCGTCAGGGTTTTCGTCGGTGCGGACGTAGGTCTGAACGCTTGCATTGTACGCGTCTACCATATCGTTATAGGTTGAAAGGTTTGCGTACTGCGAGTAGGTTGAAAACGCGCTGAACACTACCATGAAAATAACGAGAGAGATAATCATAGGAAGGCAGGCGCCCAGCATGGAATAGCCGTGCTGTTTTTGCAGCTCCATTACCTTCTGGCTGTACATCTGCTTATCGTTGGCGTATTGCTTTTGAAGCTTTTCCATCTGCGGCCGCATCTTTTTCATCATAAGCGACTGCTTTTTGGTCTTTACTCTCGAGTAGATATCCAGAGGGAGAACTATCGTCTTTAACAGAATTGTAAACACGATAACGCCCAGCCCGACGATACCCACGCCCTCAATGAGCCACTGAACTATTTTTCCTATCCAGTTAAGACCGGAAGTTCCGATTTTATCGACCGCTACGCTGGTAAAGTCGGCCGCTGTGTTTAGTAAGTTAAAAATTCCCATAAATTTATATCCGCGTATTTTAACGCGCGGTCAGATGACCCATTTTAATTTAAAATAATTTTCAGGCACGGGGTCGTACCCGCCCTTGGATAAGGGGTTGCACCTAATTATCCGCCAGCTTCCTAAAAGTATCCCTAAAATTACACCGTGGTTGTTTATTGCGCGGAGCATGTATTCCGAGCAGGTCGGCTCGTAAAGGCAGGTCTTTCTCGATAAATGCTTCTGATAAAAAATAATCAGTCGCATTAAAGCAATTTTTATAATCGGTTTTAAGACCGTCCGCCGTAAAAGCTTCCAAAATTTTTTCAGCTTTTTGCGCATGAATTTACCTTTTTAAAGCAGGATACAAGGCTATCCTCGAAAGACTTAAAAGTATATTCGTCCGAAACTTTAGGGATAATTATAATACTGTAACTGCCCTGCAAAATTTTGCACGCGGACGAAAAAGCCGCGCGGCAAAGACGTTTTATTCTGTTCCTCTTGGTTGCCTTGCCGTGTTTTTTTGAAACGGCAACGCCCATGTAAAGGTTGGAAGAAGGAAAATACAATAACGTAAGACAGGGGGAAAAGACTTTTTTTCCCCTGTTAAAAAGCTTTTGAAAGTCCGCGTTTTTCTTTAACCTGAGATAATTCACGACTTATGCGGAAAGCTTTTTCCTGCCCTTGTTTCTTCTTCTCTTTAATACTTTTCTTCCTGCGTTAGAAGCCATTCTCTTTCTGAATCCGTGAACCTTGCTTCTCTGCCTCTTTTTGGGTTGATAAGTTCTTTTCATTTTTTTATTCCTCTTTTAAGATTAATTTTATATTGATAAGTGATTTATTTGTCAAACAGTAACGCTATTAAGATACATTATCAAGCATTGCTTGTCAAGCGTTGTTGGCGGTGCGGACGGGTAAAATCAAATACAGCTTGTCCTTCGAATTACCGTTTTCACAGATAAACGGCTGAATCTGGCTGTTGAAAGCAAGTACAATTTCATCCTCATCCAAAGCGTTTACCGCCTCAATTATAAACTTCGAGTTCATTGCTATCCTTACGTCCTTACCTTCAATGGTTGCTTTGACGGGCTCCTGAACGTTACCTATTTCCGAATTAGACGAAATTTCTATCCTGTCGGTATTGACGTCGAAAATTATTAAACTGTTTTTATCGCTTCTTACAAGTATCGCCGCCCTCTCGATGCTGGCTTTAAGCGCGTTCTTTTCCACGCGCACCATAGTAGTGAAGTCTCTGGGGATAATGTTTTCCTTCTTTATAAAGTCTCCGTTGTAGAGGCGGGACGTTAAAACGGTATTATCGGAAGAAACGAGAATCATTCCGCGCTGTACGAAAATTTCCGTTTCACCCTCGCCGTCGGGAATCATCTTTTCTATTTCGTTCAAAGTCCTTGCCGGGCAAACGAGCTCCATGTTACCGGTGGAAGATAAAACTTTTCCTGTAATCGTTGCAAGGCGGAAACCGTCAAGCGAGGTAACGCAAATATCGTCTCCGTTGATTACAAACTGGCAACCCTTCAAAATGGGACGGCTATCGTCCGCCGCACAGCAGAACGAAGTAGCCGAAATAAACTTTTTCAAATCCTCGGTCTTTAACTTGAAGCTATTCTCGTTAATATCTATGTCTATTTTAGGGAAGTCGTCGGCAGGCAGAACCTGCATGTCCGTCTGGCTGTCGGCGTAGATAATATCCATCTTTTTGCTTCCCGCGGATAAAGTTATCTGCACACCTTCAAGCTTTTTAATAAAGTCGGAAAAATATCTTCCGGGAACGCAAACATCTCCTTCCTCGTAAACTTCGGCTTTTATAGTCTTGCAGATAGAAAGCTCTCCGTCGGTTGCCGAAAGAGTGAGCTTATCGTTCACTGCCGAAAGCTTAATACATTCCAGCACGGGAACTGTGGTTTTTGTAGCGCAAGCCTTAACAACTTTAAGTACGGCTTCGGATAAATCGATACCTTCGCAAACTGCCTTCATACGTTTTTCTCCCTCATATAGATAAATGATTATTATTTATTTTATTAATGTATTTATTTAGTAATTATATTAATAGGCAAGGTGGAAATGTTGATAAATTCTCTAATCTTTCCTAAACCATTAATATAATAACAAAATAATGATAAAAATGCAACAAAAAAGCCCTCGTTTCTATGTGGAAAAGAATGAAATTTAATGTTGACTGTTTGTGGAAGTGTTGACAAAAAATTCCTTTAAAAAGCTTTTCATTTTCTGCCCGATAAAGTAAAAGGGTTAAAAATATGGGTTGTCCACCGAAAAGTTGGAATTGTGGAAATTTAAAGCTGTTGATAATTTTGTATTGTGTTTTTTAACCGTTCGTGTTATAATTTTTTTATGCAGCAGCAAAGATTACTCGACTTAATTCAAAAGGAATATTCGGAAAAATTCGCCGCGTTTTCGGATATGCTTTTAAAGTACAACAAAATGTACAATTTAACGTCCGTTTGCGACGAAAAAGGCGTACTTTACAAGCACTTTTTCGACAGTATCGCGGGAGAAGAATTTTTTCCTTTAAACGCAAAGGTTGTTGAAATAGGTTCGGGCGGAGGATTTCCGTCTATACCTCTTAAAATTATAAGGGACGATTTGTCGTTTACTTTGATAGAGAGCACGGGTAAAAAGTGCAACTATTTAAACGACGTTGTGGACAAACTCGGCTTTTCCTGTGTACAAGTTAAAAATATCCGCGCCGAAGACGGAGCAAGGGATAAAACCCTGCGTGAAAAATTCGACGTTTCGTGTGCGAGGGCCGTTGCAAGACTAAATACCTTATGCGAGTACTGCCTTCCTTTCGTCAGAGTCGGCGGGCGTTTTGTAGCCTACAAGTCGGACGCGGCTGAGGAATTGAAGGAAGCCGAAAGGGCTATAAAGATTCTCGGCGGAGAAATAGAGAGGGTCGAGGACTACGAGCTGCCCGAAAACTTCGGTAAAAGAAATATTATCTGCATACGCAAAATTAAGTCTACACCCGAAAATTATCCGCGCGGACAGGGAAAAGAGCGGAAAAATCCGTTGTAAGGTGGTTAATGTTTAAAAGATGCGCTTTCAGCGGACACAGAAATTTAAATATCGGCGGATTTGACGCCTCCCTCTTAGACAGGGTGGTTTGCGACCTTATCAAAACCGGAACGACGGAATTTTACTGCGGAATGGCGCTCGGCTTCGATATCGCCGCCGCCGAAAGCGTTCTGGCTAATAAAACCAAAGAAGTTACTTTGACAGCGTGCCTTCCCTGCGCCGACCAGATGGAAACCTTCTCGGAAAAGGCAAAGCTGAAATATCAAAGTATTTTAAGCAGGTGCGATAAGGTGGTTACCCTTGCTCCGGAGTACTACTCTGGTTGTATGCACGCGCGCGACAGGTACCTGATAGACAACTGCGATGTGTTGGTGTGCTTTTTAAGAAAGCAGAGCGGCGGAACCTTTTACACCGTAAACTACGCCAAAAAGTGCGGCAAAAAACTGATTGAATTGTAATATGTTTGATTTGTGGCAAGCTTGTCCACGAGCTAAGCATTTAAGATACAAGCGTTACGCTTGACCAATGTGTCTTAAAAACTAACAGCTTGACAAACAAGCCGCTGATTAATTATAAACATATGTTTATAATTTTATGCACCCCCGACAGATAATCGGAGGCGGTTTTCATACCATATAATATAAAATAAAAGCAAAGAGCCGTCCTTAGCAGGACGGCTCTTCCGATTGTTCGGATGCCCTTTGCTCTGCGGCAGAGTTTGACCGTTGCCGCATTTGGGACATAAATCCCCAAAGCGATAACAAAAATAAAAGCTCCGCCGCGGAACCGTTCGAGTTGCGGCAGTTGCAACCAGTGCAGTTACAGCCGCTATCACTCTGCTCATTGAAAAATTCAAGACTGCGCGGCTCGTGTCTGTAGACCGAGGCAGCGTTTTCATTTGCAAGAGTCGGTAAATTTTCCATACTATAATATATTGTATAGAAAAAGTTTTTGTTAAAGAAAACTGCTTAAAGTCTGAGGATCGGTCTGCGGCTTGTCGGAGTTCTGAATGTAATCAAGAATAAAAGTCGCTATTCCTTCTGAAATTATTTCCGCCATTTTATATACGACGTTAAGTCTTGTAGCCGAAAACAGAGAGTAATTGAATACCGACCTCTCCGCAATAATTCCCATCAAAGAAACGTCGCCCACCTTTGAAAGCTTTTTGTTCGCCCCGCTCCCCGGCTTGATTCCCCTCTTTGCAACCTTGATAAGACCGATATCGCCTGCAACCCCCACGGCGGCGTCAACGGCGATAACGGGGCTCCCCGGGTGGGTTGCCTTTAAAAATTCGTTCATGTACTTCACTTCATGTGCGGTGATGGGCTTCGAGAGGCAGCCGTAAACGTAGCAGTTAAGCCCCGCAAGCTTTTCTTTAAGCTTCGTACCCGTAACGGGGCCCAAGCTGTCCCCGATAGACAAATCGCTTCCGATACATAAAATTACGGGGGCGGACTCGGGGCTGTCTCTTATAAAAATCTCCGAGAACACGAGACATATCTAAAACTCTTATGCCGT
>JAIDRX010000018.1 GCA_029061495.1 Clostridia bacterium | reverse complement strand
AGTATGAAACGGCTATGCACAAAAAGACACTTAAAGACAACGGAACAAAAGTTGTTTCCGCTACCGAGTTTGTACCCAATACACCCGAAGGCATAATCTTTGAAAGTATGTTGGAAGGTTACGCCGAATACTATTCCGCAGAGTTATCGCAAAAGATACGGCGTGGCAATAACGAAAGCCGTAGAAAAGGCAACCTTACAGGCGGACGAGTTCCATACGGTTACAAGAACAAAAACAAGAAAGCCGTTATCGTACCCGAACAAGCCGAAGTTGTACGCTTTATTTATACGCAGTATGCACAAGGCGTATTTGTAAAAGACATAATTGCCGAGCTTACAAACAAAGGTATTTTGTATTACGGAAAAAGGTTCGTTACGAATACCGTTTATAAGATTTTAAAGAACGAACGCTATTCGGGCATTTACCGATATAATAATGAAGTGTTTGATAATATTTATCCGCAAATAGTATCTTCTGAAACTTTTGAGAAAGTACGAGCAAAAATAAGTTCCAATAAGTACGGCAAGAAAAGCGAAGAAATTACATATCTTTTAAAAGATAAAATAATATGCGGTTATTGCGGTAAATCTATCGTAGGTGAAAACGGCACAGCACGAAACGGCGAAAGACGGTATTATTACAAATGTCGTGGGCGCAAAGCAAATATAACAGACTGTCATAAGCAGGCAATGCGTAAAGAAGTTTTGGAAAATATCGTACTTGACTGTATATTGCAAGAACTTAATTCACCGCAACGCATAACGGAAATTATAAACGGTCTTACATTCGAGCAGGAACGGCAAGCCAAAAGCAACACAGTATTAAATCTACTTTTAAGAGAACAGCGTTCAACCGAAAGTGCAATTCAAAACATAATGGTTGCCATTGAAAAAGGCGTTATTACTAACACTACCACCAAGCGTTTAAAGGAACTTGAAAGCAAGCAAGAAGATTTAGAAAAGCAGATACTTATTGAAAAAAGCAAATCAATAGTTGTGATGTCCGAAAGCGACATAAGAGAGTTTTACTTGCAGGCGTTAAGGTTAGAGCCTAAAATGCTTATTAGTAGTCTTGTAAAGCAAATAATACTTTTTGACGATAAAATACAAATACAATTCAATAGTCCAATAAAAATAAGCCCTGATGATGAAAATCGTCGGGGCTTTACTATTAGCACAAAAGTTATTAAATTTGCATACAAAGTACCACATCGTAGAGAGTTACGAAATTCGAGTTTGCGATAGAATTCTATATATGAGCCGTGAACAACGGCTATTTATTCCACAGTGCTATTGACTGAAACTTTTCTTGCGGTGTGTATTAAGGCAAATAAGGGCGAACTCAACAACCCACTGAGATTATCTCGGTGGGTTTTGGTTTGCCTTTGGCGTTCGAGCCTAACACACCGCAATTTCAGTCAATAGCCTTTTGCGGCATAAACCGCCGTTTAATCAATATTTTTATTTATTATGCGGTATAAGGTTTTACCTTCTTGATTAAATTTGTACCTTTGATTTGTTGTCATATCTTCGTAAGGTAAAATTTCAATATTTCCTTTATTGACTAAATCTGAAATAGCATTATAAAAGTATTCAGATAATTTGGTATCAGTTGGCTTATATAGTTCACGCCTTAAATCTTCTTTTACTCGTTTTTCTGTTCCTTCAAGCTCTCCGTCATAGACGAAAAGATAATGTAATATTTTATTTTTAATATCCATAATATCCGCCTTTAAATAAATATAAAAGCAACCTAAACCATACACTTAAAAAGTGGTTCGTTTTAGGTTGCTATTGGTGGAGATAAGGGGATTCGAACCCCTGACCTATACGTTGCGAACGTATCGCGCTACCAACTGTGCTATATCCCCTCGTCGCGGCAAACTTCGCTTTTTGACAATTTTGCAAAGCAAAACCGTCAACTTCGCTACGTTGCCCCTCCTCTTCCCAAAAATCTGCTACGCATATTTTTGGGAGCCCTACTATAAAAGTAGTAATTATGTGGTGGGAACAAATGGGCTCGAACCATCGACCTCTTGCATGTCAAGCAAGCGCTCTGACCAACTGAGCTATGCCCCCGTTTAATTTAACCTCTTATAAAAATCAGCTTGCTTGACTGTCAAGCTTCTCGTTTGGCGTAAGGACAAGCGCCAAACTCGGTCAACGCGACTGCGCGTATAATGCGCAGCGCTCATCTCGCTTTGATAACACAGTGCACTGCACTGTGTTAAAAAAATCAAAGTTCGACGCTCTGACCAACTGAGCTATGCCCCCGCACCTCTCATTTTTTGAAAGTAAAAAAATTATAACATCTTTTTAAAAACATTGCAAGTATTTTCACAATCAATTAATTTAATGCATAATATGGAAATTATATTTCACCCCTCCGCCCTTGACAGCGGAATTTAATTTTTGTATAATAATTTCGGTTGTAAAAAATATTTAAATAATCGATAAAAATTTATCGATATATTGTTTAACACAGCCGTAAATGCGTTTATATATAAGTGTAAACGATTTTTTAAGGAGGTTACGAATATGAAAGAATGGTTCTTAAACTTATCCGTCCTGGAACACATTTACTTCTGGCTGGGAATTGCTTCTACCGTATTCCTTATAGTACAGATAATACTTTTGTGCTGTTCGTCCTTCGGCGGAGACGTCGATACCGACGGCGACGGAGACATTGACGTAGACACCGACTCGGGCGTATCCATTTTTACGGTTAAAAGTCTTACCGCGTTTTTTGCGGTGGGAAGCTGGTCGGGACTTTTAACCTGCGCACTTGCTTCGGATAAGCTGCAATGGCTTTCGATAATAGTTGCGCTTATAGTAGGTTCCGCCGCACTTGTAGCCGTTTGGCTTTTACTGCGTTTTATGCACAAAATGCAGTGCAACGGCGCGGTTCAGTACGATAAGCTTGTAGGTCAGCACGCCACCGTTTACGTTTCCGTTCCTGCTCAGCGCAGCGGACGCGGCAAAGTAACTTTGACGGCGCAGGGCAGGTTTATGGAGCTTGACGCAATGACCGACGGCGAAAGACTCAGCGTTGACGAAAACGTTGAAATTGTTTCAACCGAAAACGAATGTGCCGTAATAAAACGCATTGAAAAGCAAGCGGAAGAAAATACCGCCGAGCCTTCAACTGAAAACGAAAATCAATAAAAAATTAAAAGGAGAAATATAATGAACAATTTACTGGTTAGCTCGGGCGCAACCATAGGCATTATCTGCGGCATTGTCGGCGGACTTGTGCTTTTAATGCTCCTCCTCGTGTGCCTCGTGCGCTACAAAAAATGTCCTTCGGACAAAATCATGGTTATCTACGGTAAAATTTCCGCAAACAAAGACGGAACATACCGCAGCGCTAAATGTATCCACGGCGGCGCGGCGCTGGTAGTACCTTTCTTCCAGTCGTACACATTCCTTGACTTGACCCCCCTCTCCATCTCGGTCGACTTAAAGAACGCGCTTTCAAAGCAGAACATCCGTATCGACGTTCCCTCGATATTCACCGTAGGTATTTCAACCGACCCCGCGATTATGCAGAACGCCGCGGAAAGACTTTTAGGCTTACAGCTTAAACAGATTTCCGAGCTCGCGAAGGACGTTATATTCGGTCAGCTCCGTCTCGTTATCGCGACGATGGAAATCGAGGAAATCAACACCGACCGCGACAAGTTCCTTGAAGCTATTTCGCGCAACGTCGAGGGCGAACTTAAAAAGCTCGGCTTAAAGCTTATCAACGTTAACATGACCGATATATCGGACGAAAGCGGTTACATAGTCGCACTCGGTAAAGAGGCTGCGGCAAAGGCTATCAACGACGCGAAAATCGCGGAAGCCGAAGCAAACAAAAAAGGTTCTATCGGTGAAGCAAACGCCCAGATGGAACAGCGTATAAACGTTGCCGAAGCGGAAAGCAAGGCAATCGAGGGCGAAAACAAGGCAAGAGCTGAAATTGCCCAGTCTAAGGCGCTTTTGAGACAGCGCGAGGCCGAGGCTATGAAGCTTGCGGTTACGGCTGAAAACGTTCAGGCGGCAAAGGCGAAAGAAGAGAGCTACGCCGCAGAAAAGCAGGCGGAAATTGCGCGTGCATCGCGTGAAAAGGCAACCAAGGAAGCCGACGTCATCGTCGCAACCGAAATTGAAAAGAGAAAGGTTGAAATCGAAGCAGACGCGGAAGCTGAAAATATCCGCCGCCGTGCAAAAGGTGAAGCGGACGCTATATTCGCTAAAATGGAAGCTGAAGCGCGCGGTGTTTACGAAACTCTTTCGAAGCAGGCAGAAGGTATGGATAAGCTCGTTAAAGCTGCGGGCACGTCCGACGAGGCAGTTCGCCTTATGATCGCCGATAAGCTTGAAGAGCTTGTTGCAACCCAGGTTGAGGCTATCAAGAACCTTAAAATCGATAAGATTACCGTTTGGGATAACGGACAGAACGCGGACGGAAAGACGGCTACGGCGAACTTCGTTTCGGGTATGCTTAAATCCCTCCCTCCCCTTGACGACCTCTACTCCATGGCAGGACTTAAAATGCCTAAGCTTGTAGCACCCATACAGACCGAGGAAGCCAAGACTGAAAAGCCTGCACCCAAGGCAAACAACAAAGACAAAGCTAAAAATTAAAAAGTAATTAAAAGCAAAAACGGCTCTTACGAGCCGTTTTTTTGATTAATTAAATTGAAA
>JAIDRX010000179.1 GCA_029061495.1 Clostridia bacterium | reverse complement strand
GTCGAGAACGGGTGCGGCGATAATGCGGGTTGACGCTTCGTCGCCTATTCTTTCAACGCGCATCGAAAGCACCTCTACCCTGTCCGTAAGACGGTTGTAAGCGTTTTCGCTGCGGCGGCCCTGCTCGGTAACGTCGTCGATTTTTTCGTCGAGAGTATTGAGAGCGGTGAGTTTATCGTCAAGCTCGCTGATAACTTTAAGCTTATCGTCAAGCTCGTTGAATACTTTGAGTTTTTCGTCCAACTCGTTGAGGGCGGCAAGCTTGTCGTCCAACTCGTTGAACACCTTCAATTTTTCGTCAAGCTCGTTGAGATTTGCGAGCTTTTCGTCAAGTCCGTCGAGAGCCGCAAGCCTGTCGTCAATCTCGCTAAGGTTAGCAAGCTTTTCGTCCAGCTCGTTCAATTTGGAAAGCTTTACGTCAATCTCGTTGAGGTTTGCAAGCTTCTCTTCCAAACCGTTGAGAGCCGTAATCTTTTCGTCGAGTACGTTTAAGGTAGCGAGCTTGTCGTCGAGCGTGTTTAAGGTAACAAGCTTTTCATCAATCTCGTTCAATGCGGCGAGTTTATCGTCAAGCTCGTTTAAAGCCGCAAGCTTTTCGTCAATCTCATTCAATGCGGCAAGCTTTTCGTCTATTTCGTTGAATACGCCTTCGCTGCGGAGAGTCTGCGCCGAGATAACCTCCATTCTGTCGGAAAGCTCGGTGTACATACTTTCGTTGCGCTTCGACTGCTCGGTAAGGTCCGAAACCTTGTCCGCAAGCTCGGAGTAAACTAATTCGCTGTGCTTCGTCTGTTCGGTAAGGTCGTTGATTTTATCGACTATATCCGAATACACGTCCTGACCGAGTTTGGTCTGCTCGGAAACGTCGTTTATCTTGTCCGCAAGCGCGCCGTAAGCAAGCTCACGGTTTTTAGCCTGTTCGTTGAGCTCGGACATCTTTTCGGAAAGTCCGGCGTAAATATTTTCACTCTGCTTTGCAAGATACAAAAGCTCCTGCCTTAAAGCCGAGTTTTCGTTTTTCAGTTCCTCGAAATAGTCGCCGTTCTGCTTGACGAGCATAGCCGTGTCCTGAATGTTTTTTGAAAACAGTTCAAGGGCGGCGTCCGTACGCGAAACCGCAAGCTTGGTCTGGCGGATAACTTCGTCCTGTTTGTACGATATTTCCTGATTTCCTCTTATGAGGACGTCGGCTTTTTTGGGAGCTTCGTTCTCGTCAATACCGTTATTTTTGCCTGTTGCCATACGTTGTACCTCTTGTGTGGTAAAAATTAATATTCAAAACCCGCAAAACGGGCGGAATTAACCCTAAAGATACAGGGTCTAAGATATAGTTTACACCAAATTATAAAAAAAGTAAATATAATAATATGAAAAATTTGACGATTTTTTAAAAAATTTTGCATTCAACGGCACATATTAGGGGGTCTAATCCAAAAAAACCCAATTTTTCAACCTGTGTACAAACGCTTGTAATTTTTTAAAAGATGTTATATAATATTGTATATTAGTGCATAAACGCTGTATAAATGAATATTTTTAAGGAGTAAAAACCTATGAGAGTTTACAATTTTGCTGCCGGTCCTTCCACCCTCCCTTTGGAAGTTTTACAAAAGGCTAAGGACGAATTTCTTGATTTTTCGGGCACGGGAATGTCCGTTACCGAAATATCCCACCGCGACAAAGCTTATATGGCGATAGTCGAAGAAGCCGAAAAGCTTGTAAGAGAGCTTTTAAACGTCCCCGACGACTACTGCGTAATTTTCGTACAGGGCGGAGCTTCAACCCAGTTTGCCGCTATCCCCTTAAACCTTATGCACAATAAAAAAGCAGATTATATAGTTACGGGCAACTTTGCTAAAAAAGCTTGGCAGGAAGGTCAGCTTTACGGCGAGGCGGTTAAAATAGGCGACAGCTCCGACAAGGTTTACACCTATATCCCCGACGTAGATAAACTTAATTACACCGAGGGCGCGGACTACGTACATATAACCTCTAACAACACCATTTTCGGCTCGCGCTACTCGAAGTTCCCCAAGTGCAAGGCTCCCCTTGTTGCGGATATGTCTTCGGAGATTTTCTCGCGCGAGGTTGACGTTAAAAAGTTCGGCGTAATTTATGCAGGAGCGCAGAAAAACCTTGCCCCCGCAGGCGTTACCATAGTAATTGCAAAGCGCGACCTTATACAAGACCCCCTGCCCATCTGCCCCACAATGCTTAGGTGGAAGGTTCAGGACGAAAACGGCTCGCTTTACAACACCCCTCCCGCATTCTCCATTTATATGGCTAACTTGGTTTTGCGCAACCTCAAAGAGAAAGGCGGCGTTAAGGCAATGCAGGATATAAACGAACACAAAGCAAAGCTTTTGTACGATTTTATAGACAACTCCAAACTCTACAAAAACAACGTACTGCCCGAGTTCCGCTCGATTATGAACGTACCCTTCGTTACGGGAAGCGACGAGCTTGACGCGAAATTCGTTGCCGAAGCTAAAAAGGTGGGGCTTGTTTCTTTAAAAGGACACAGGCTTGTCGGCGGCATGCGCGCTTCCATTTACAACGCAATGCCCGTTGAAGGCGTAAAAGCTTTGATAGAGTTTATGAAGAAATTTGAAACGGAGAACAAATAATGGCTAAAATTTTAAAACTTAACGCGATAAGCCCCCTTGCGGACGAAATTTTCGCGAAATACGAATACACTGAAAACTGCGACAAGCCCGACGGAATTATGGTCCGCTCGGCGGCTATGGCTGATTACAAGGTAAACGACAACCTGCTTGCAGTCGCGCGCGCGGGCGCGGGTACGAATAATATACCCTGCGCGGACTATGCCGAAAAGGGTATCGTAGTTTTCAACACCCCCGGCGCAAACGCAAACGCGGTTAAAGAGCTTGTTATCTGCGAGCTTTTCCTCGGCGGCAGAAAGATTACCGAAGCTATCGACTGGGCAAAGACCTTAAAGGGCGAAGGCGAAAACGTTGCTAAGCTCGTTGAGAAAGGCAAAAGCAAGTTTGTCGGCTGTGAAATTGCGGGCAAGACTTTGGGCGTTATCGGTTTAGGCGCGATAGGCGTTTCAGTTGCGAACGCGGCGGCGGCTTTGGGTATGAACGTCGTAGGCTTCGACCCCTACCTCTCCACCCCCAACGCGGTTGCGCTTACTTCGGACGCGAAGCTCGTTTCAACCCGCGACGAAATTTACAAGGTTGCGGACTTTATCACCCTGCACGTTCCCCTCACCGCGGAAACCAAGGGACTTATAAATAAAGATACTATCACTAAAATGAAGGACGGCGTTGTTATTATAAACAACTCCCGCGGAGAGCTTGCCGAAACCGAAGATATTATCGCCGCGCTTGAAAGCGGAAAGGTCGAAAGATATATTACCGACTTCCCCAACGATAAAATTATCGGGGTTAAAAACGCTATCTGCGTGCCCCACCTCGGCGCAAGCACTCCCGAAGCCGAGGACTACTGCGCGGTTATGGCGGCAAGACAGCTTACCGATTATATTGAAAACGGAAACATCAAAAACAGCGTAAACTACCCCGCCGTTTCGATGCCGAGAGAAAGCAAGTCGCGCCTTTGCGTACTGCACAAAAATATTAAAGAAATTCTTTCTAAAATCCTCGCGCTCGTTTCCTCGCAGGGAATCAACGTTGACAATATGCAGGACGCCTCTAAGGGCGAATACGCGTACCTTATCTGCGAACTGGACGGCGTTCCTTCAAAGGACAGCGTTGAAAAGATTAAGAAAATAGACGGCGTTATAAGACTTAGATTAATTTAAAACAAGTATAATAATTTAAACCTCCGCTAATAATATTAAAAGACATAAGCGGAGGTTATTATTTTATGGCAAAGAAAAAAATTGCAAAGCTCACCGACGAGCAATATCTTGCTTACATTGCGGGGTTGAAAGAAAACACCGCCTCTTTGGTTGACTCTGAAGGAGAGCTTATAGTGCCCGACGTTTTCGTAAACAACGATGAAAGAGAATAAAAATATAAATGCGGAAAACGCTTTGCGTTTTCCGCATTTATTAATCTGTTAAACCTAATAAGTAATCTGTCGTTACGCCGAAAAACTTTGCCAGCGCTACTATCGCCTCACCGTTTGGTATACGCGTTTGGTTTTCCCACCTTAAAATAGCAGTATGACTTAAATTTACTAATTTAGCTAACTCCCTTTGGCTTAAACCTTTTTCAAGCCGCAAATCTTTTAATCTCTCTGCAAATTCTTTCATACAAAAATTATAACAAATTTTGCTTAAAAATGCTTGACTGGTGCCAGCTGGCACCTTATAATAATTATAAGGAGGTCAGTTATGGAGAATACTTTTTTATTCGAGCTGTTCGAAAGTAAATACATTGACTGTTACAGAGAGAAATTAGAAAAAGACAATTTCGACAACATGCCTAAAAGGGTTGCAGAGGCACGCGATGCTTTGGAAAAGACGCTTAATGAAGACCAGTTAAAGCTTTTTAAAAGTTATTTATATGAGCGTGACAATAAAGACATATACATAAACCTTTATACGGAAACGAGAATTTTTTATTACGGTATTAAAATAGGTATGATTCTGCAAGAGGCTTTTGAAGAATACGACGATTTTTAAAAAAGGCTTCCCTATTGCAAGTAAACCCTTGATTTTAAAAATTCATTTTGATATAATGAAACTACAATAAATAATAATTTACGGAGAGAATATTATGAAAAAAATTGCAGGTTTCATCATTGCAGTAGCAACGTTGGTTTTATGTTTTACGTTATGTGCTTGCGGAAAAGGATATTCAAGCAATTATAGCGCGTCGCGTATGACAAGTAAAAACGACTCAAACGGTGCGTCGGTTTCATTTGACAGTTTTAAAGGAACATACGTAATAAAGATGGACAACAAAGGCGCCGGCGAAACGTTAATAGCTTATGAGGCGACTTTGCAGGAAGGAAATATAAAAGTTTACTATGACTTTAATGATGAAAAGCTGAGCTTATTTGAAATTGGAGCCAACGGTAATGTTGAAGGGAAAACCGAAGCTTTTACAGGCAATAAAACAATTTACATAATAATCGAATCAGACGACAAATGCAAAGAAGGCAGTTTTTCATTTGTTTTAGAGAAATAAAAATAAATTAATTTTTTCGGCTGAATAGGAAAAATATAGCCCGCTATACTTCGCAAGCGAAGTATAGCGGGCTATTAGATTTACCAAATGGAAATTCTCTATGGAGTGCCCACGTTGGGCGGTTAAAGTATTATGCAGATAACTCCGCCCTTGCCCTCGTTTACTATTCTTGAAATGGCGCGGCGCATTTTTGCCTTGGTGTCGTCATGCATGCACGAAACCTTGCCCGCAAGCCCTTCCTTTACCATTCCGCGTAAGGATTTGCCGAAAACGTTTGTCTCCCACATTCCTTCGGGGTTGGTCTCGAAGCCGTTCATCATTCCCTGAACGATACCCTCGCTCTGAGAGGCGCTGCCCATTATGGGGCTGACCTCGCCCGTTACGTCTATTTTTACTATGTGGTAGCTGGGCGCGGTTGCGCGGAGCTTTATACCTACGCTTCCGTTACGGCGCACAACCTTGGGCTGCTCTAAGCTCATATCCGAGTCGTCGGGCTGAACTATGCCGTAGCCGTTGACCTTTGCGCACTCGAATGCGTCTTTGATTTTGTCGTAGCTGTGCTTAGCCTCTGCGGTGCCGCGCACGTAGCGCATAAGGGAACATTCGTCCGCAATACTGTCTCCCGCAATTTCCGAAAGCATATCGAAGAAAATTCCGTCCTTTGCCGAAGCGGTAATTTCCGCAATGCCTGCTGAAAGGTTCAAAGTTATTGCCGCCTCTTCCTTCCAGTATTCACAGCCGCTTAGCATCGTATCGAAAGCCGAACAGTCCCGCATTTTGCAAATAGTCGGCGCGGCGTTGCGCACTGCGTTCAACAGCTCGCTTATTGCAGTCGAGTCGGGAGGCAGAAAGCGCATCCAGTCGGGAATATTTACGTTGAAAGATAATACGGGGAACTCGAACAATACGGCTTTGAGGATATCCATAAGCCCCTTAGCGTCAAGCTTTTCACAGTTGACAGCTATAACCGTATTCATATACTTTGCTTCAAGCTCGGCGCGAAGCGCGCGTGCCGCGGCAGTGTTAGGTTCTTTACAGTTTAAAACTATTACGAACGGCTTGCCTATCGCCTTAAGGCTGTTTACCGTACGCTCCTCCGCAGACACATAGCCCTCGCGGGGAATATCGGCGATACTTCCGTCCGTGGTTACGCAAACGCCAATTGTCGAGTGCTCGTTTATAACCTTGTCGGTACCGAGAGCCGCAGCCTCGGCAAAGGGTATGGGATTTTCGCTCCAGGGCGTATTGACAAGGCGGGGTTTACCGTCCTCCTCGAAGCCCGAAGCCCCCTCGGTTATAAAGCCCACGCAGTCGATAAGTCTGAAGTTAGCCGACGCGTTTTCTATCTTTACTTCCGCAGCCTTGGCAGGTACGAATTTGGGTTCCGTAGTCATAATGCTTCTGCCGGAAGCCGACTGCGGTAATTCGTCCGTCATAACACTTTTAGAATTGGCGTCGCTTACGTTGGGAATTACAAGCTCCGTCATAAATTTTTTAATAAGGGTCGATTTACCCGTCCTGACGGGTCCCACCACGCCTATATAAATATCTCCGCCGCTCCTTTTGGCTATGTCCTCGTAAACGTTGTAATCAAGCATATCCGCCTCCGCAAAAACTATGTGTATAATACTTTATTGCTTAATTTTTACGTTTAGAACATTTTGCTGAAAAAATTTTAAAAGGCGGCGCACCTTTAACGGAACGCCGCCTTAATTACATTATTATATTATTTTACTTTTAACACGTCGGAGTAGAACTCGTCAAGTTCTTTCTTCGTAGTGAAGTTTGCAAGGAACATCAAGTTGCCCATTGCGGGGCTTAACGCGTCGGGTATGCGCTCGATAGATTTGAGATGCGCCCAGTACTTGTCTATGATTTCCTGCTCGTCGTAAACGAATTCTTTGCCGTCGCGCCTGCCTGCATACGCGCAGAAGTATTTGTCGCCCGTGGTAAGCTCGGTCTTGTCGTACGCCATTATGTCAGCCCAGATTTTATAAACGTTGGTGCTGTTTGCGTAGTTCATCATATCGGGTGAGAATCCGCCGCAGGGACGCATATTTACTTCCAAAGCGACAACCTCGCCCTTCTTGCCTATGCGCTGGTCGCGCGTTAAACGGAAGAACTCGAAGTGAACGAAACGGCTCTTTACGCCGAATGCCTTAACGGTGCGCCTGCCCGCGTCCTGAACGTCGGGTGCAAGCTGGTTTACCATATAGTAAGCGCTGTTGTCGTAGTTGTTTACGATATCCATTATAGAAATGGGTGAAACGTTGCCCGTCTCAAATACGGGGTTGCCCTTACTGTCGATAATAGCGTCGTAAGAGTTTACTTCCGCATCTATGTACTCTTCCATAATATAAGGAATATCGGGCTTGTCGAGAACGAACTCCTCTACTTCCTTATCGTTGTTGAGCTTGTAGGTGTTGTTTGCACCCACGCCGTTGTCGGGCTTAACGATTACGGGGTAGCCCACTTCAGCCGTGAATTTAAGGCAGTTTTTAACGGTTTTTACAAGGCAGTGCTTTGCAACCTTAACGCCCGCTTTGGTGTAGTACTTTTTCATCTGGGACTTAAGCTTGATTTTTTTGATGTCCTTCTGCAAAAAGCCCGTCTTTACGTTGAACGCGGTGCGCAGCAATGCGTCGCGCTCGAGCCAGTACTCGTTGTTACTCTCGATATAGTCGACTTTGCCGTAAATGAAAATGTAGAAAGCTACAGCGCGGTAAACTTCGTCGTAATTTTCAAGGCTTGATACCCAGTAATACTCTTTGAGCGAGTTTTTAACCTCGCTCGGAAGATTATCGTAAGGGCAGTCGCCTATGCCGAGTACGTTAAATCCGTCGTTTTTCAGTTCGTCGCAAAATCTCCAGTAATTTGTCGGGAAGTTGGGTGAAATAAATACAAAATTTTTCATAGGGTAATCCTCCTTACGTCCTAAAAAAATTAAAATCAGTTATCTAACAGCTTGGGCAGAAAGTAAGCCGACTGCACGAACCACCAGTCCCAGTCGTGCTTTACATCCGTACCCCATATATCAACCAGCGCGCATACGTTTTTACGCGCTAATATATCGCCGAAGCGCCGCGTTGAAGGAAGAGTTTCCTCCTCCCATGCACCTTGTCCAACACACAATATAATTTTACCGCCCGAGTACTTTTCAATATAAGGGTGATCGTCGGGCATATTCGCCACGAACTGCTCGGGCGAGTTTGCATAAGTCAAATCGTCGTGGTAGCTTTTAAAATACCTCTCGTTAGAGTAAACTCCGCTTAAACACATCACCGCGTCGAAAACGTCGGGAAAGCGGAAATACAGCGATGCCGCGTGAAGCGCGCCGAGACTTTGCCCCGTTACCGCGAATTTTTGGTCTGTGCCGTTTATTTCTCTGAATATGGGAACGGCTTCATTTACTATGTATTTTATCCAGCTTTCGTGCCGCTCTAACCTGCCCCTTTCGTCGCCGCTTGCAGTAAAAGTTTCACTGTCTATCGTGTCTATGGTAAACACCTGAACTTTGCCCTGCTCGATAAACGGCGCGTACACGTCAAGCATTTTCATATCCTCGAACTCGTAAAATCTGCCGCACTGGCAGGGTACAACTATCAAAGGTTTGCCGCCGCTTCCGTATACCTTAAACTCCATATCTCTTTCGAGGTTAAAGCTGTATTTTTTATAATATTGTATATTCATTAATTCTCCGCGTTAAAACCTATCGCCGCCATAAAATACGGAATCTGTCTCTCCCAGCTTGCTTCCGAATGGTCGCCGCCTGGAACTATACGCGACGTAAGTAAAACGTTTTTTTCTATCAGGCAGGCGCAGGTATTTGCGAAAACCTGCCTCTGCACGCTGTGGTTTGAAAATTCTTTGCTTCCGTAATCTATATATAAAAGCGTGTTTTTGCCGTATTTTGCTTTTTGAACGAACGCGGGGATCTCTCCACCCTCTACCCATAAGCTGGGCGACAGCGCCGCCCCGCGCGAAAAGTACTTGTTGTACGCGGAAAGCGCATAAATTGTCATAAGTCCGCCCATCGAGCTGCCGCCTATTGCGGTGTTAGCCCTGTCTGGAAGTGTGCGGAAAATTTCGTCAATGAACGGCTTAAAGGTCTTGGTAAGCCAGTCCATATACTTTTTGCCTTTGCCCTTTATCCTTTCTCCACTCCGCAAAGTGAAGTCCACGGGTGAATACTCCGAAAGCCGACCGTTTCCGACGGTGTTGCACTCTACCGCCGCAATTATAAGCTGAGTTTCAGTATAGTCGAGATAGTCCGCAAGTCCCCAGCATTTGCCGTAAGTTGCCTCGTCGTCGTCAAAAAGGTTATGTCCGTCGAACATATACATTACGGGGTAGCGTTTATCGCTATCGTCGTAGCCGACGGGAAGGTAAATATAGGCTTTACGCTTTTTTTTGCCCGTAAGAGTAGGAATTTCAATATCCCAGCTGTCAACCATATAAAGCCCCGGTTAATTTATGTGTGCATTGATAAACTCAATAATATCCGCGCAGACCTTGTCTTTGCAGTCGTCGTTTAAAATTTCGTGTCTGGCGTCGTCGTAAAGGGTAATCGAAACGTCCTCAATACCTGCTTTTACGAATTTGTCGTACGCCTTTTTAACGCCCTTGCCGTAGTCGCCCACGGGATCGTCCGCGCCCGCAACGAAGTAAACGGGCAATTTTTTGGGAACGGCGTTGATAGTCTTAGACGAGCAAGCCTGCTTGATAATGCTGAAAAGTCCGTTGTACGCGTTGTTTGTAAAGGTAAAGCCGCAAAGCTCGTCCGCTTCGTACTTATCGACGTTTTCGGTATTTTTTGAAAGCCAGTCGTTTTCCGTACGGGCGGGCTTAAACTTTTTATTGTAGCTGCCGAATGCGAGCTTGGTTATAAACTTGCTTCTGTTGCGCCAGCCGCGAAACAAGGCGTTGCATCTTACGAAAAACTGAGCGCCGAAAAGCGTTGCGCCGCTCTTAAAGCCGCTGCCCATAATTATTGCGCCGGCAAAATCCTCGCCGTAAAGCGAGATGTATTTGCGGCAGAAAAACGAGCCCATGCTGTGCCCCAATATAAAGTACGGTTTGTCGCCGGTGTGCTTTTTGACCGCAAGCTGCAATGCGCGTATGTCTTCTATTATAATTCCCGTATCGCGCTTTTTGTTAAAGTAGCCCAAATCGTCCTTAGTCTTTACCGACTGACCGTGTCCGAGGTGGTCGTCCGCGCAGACTAAAAAGCCCTGCTTATTTAAAAATTCTGCAAACGGCGCGTACCTTGCCGCATACTCAGCCATTCCGTGGATAATCTGAACGACGCCCTTTATTTCACCTTCGGGCGCCCAGATACATGCGTGTATGGTAGTTTCACCGTCATGCGACGGAAAATATATATCTTTCATACAAAACCTGAAAAAAATTTATTATTTTTGATTGTATCACAAAATATTTGATTTTGCAAGGAAATACGCCTAAGGCGGCTTATTTTAAAATAAGTTTTAGGTTGTCGGGGGAAATTTTAAGCTCTCCTTTCTCAATTTTGCGAGCCAAATCTATTACGGATTTGTTTAAGGAAACGTCCGCGCCGAACTTTTTACCTATGCGCACCAATACGCCGTTTACATAGTTTATGTCGCACTTTTTTCCTGCGGAAAGGTCATAATACATTCCCGACACCAGATTTTTGTGATTCTTCATTGCGAGCGGCAAAAGATATAACGCTATCTTTTGCTTAACGCCGCCGCTGCAGCGGTAAACCCTTACAATGTCGTGCCCCTGCAATTTTTCGATTTTTACGCCGCACTTTTCCGCGACGTCGAACGCCTCGTTTAAAAGCTTTAAAGCAATTTTGTTTGCAGGGCTTTTAGATGCAACCTCTCCGAAAGTCATCCCCGTAATTGCCGAAAGGGGTGAAAAGGCGCAATTTATGGCAAGCTTTGCCCAGCGCGCGCCGTAAAAGTTTTCCTCCTCCTTAACCTTGCCCGCGCACTCTAAAAGCGCTTTCACCTCGTCCGTTTTGGGATTTCTTTCGCCTGGCGTTCCGAGTGAAAAGGTCATCTTTTTTCTTTCGGAAGTAAGCTCCGAAACGCCCGCACCGCGTAAAGTCGCACCCCAGGAAACGGCGCAGCCCATGCACCTGCTTTCGCCAACCACGGACGAAACCGAAGGCTCGGGCAAACCGTTTTGCAGAGTGCAGACAACTCCGTCATCCGCAAGGTAGTCAGTCAAAAACGACAAAATTTTATGATTGTCACGCTGCTTGGTCATTAAAAAAATTATGTCGTACTTATCCTGCATTTCGTCGGGGGTGAGCGCCGACACAGCAGCCACAAAATTCGCTTTGCCTATAATTTGCGCGCCGTCGCTTTTCAAAGCTTCGACGTGTTCTTTATTTCGGGTTATTAAATCGATTTGTTTTCCCTGCGCCGAAATAAACGCGCCGAGTACCGTACCCATTGCGCCCGCGCCGTAAATTGCCGCCCTCACTTTGCTATCTCCTCGAATGCGACGTCCGCCATTTTTTTGTACGCTTCTTCCGACGGATGAAGATGGTCGCCGCTGTCGTACCCCTCTTTAAACGCCGCCGCATTGCTATCCGAGCGCAGAGCCTTTTCAAAATCGATACAATTATCAAACGAGCGCAGCCAGTCGTTGAATTGATTTTTCATATCCTCGCGGAAGGGCGCGTATGTGCGCCAGCCGTAAATTGGCAAAAGCGTGCCTAAATGCACTTTTAAGTTATATTTTTTTGCAATATCTATATAGTAGTTAATTCCCTCTTCAAGCTGTTCTACGGTAGGCAAATCGGACATGGGTCTGAAAGGGTTTATATCCGTGCCCACGGGATGGATAATATCGTTTATGCCCTGCTGGATAATAACCGTATCCGCGCCGCTGACGGTGGAAATTTCACGCTCGAAGCGGTGTTTGCCGCAAAGCCCGTAGCTTTCGTATGTAATACATGTATACTCCCTCAATACGCGCGTCCCGCTTGCCGCCCTTCTTATTATCGCCGTGGTATTGTACGGGTCCTCCATACATTTAAGCGCCAAATAGTCGGGCCAGCTTTGCGAAGTTATAGAGTCGCCGTAGCAAATTACGCACCTGTTACTGTCGTCCGTCAAAACGTCGAGACCGGTCAGAAAATAGAAAGTATTAGTCGTGCGTGTCTTTTCAAGAGGAAGAACGGACGAAAGCGCGCAGTTGCCCACGGAGTAAAAACCCTTTGAAAGAGGTCCCGTGATAACCACCGCAGAGCGCATTAAGGTAAAGTCCTTTAAATATATGCTTACCGAAACCGCGCCCTTGGGCTTTACGCGGAAGTTGATTTCGTCTGAAACGATTTCTTCCCCCGCGCCTATCGTTACACTTTCCGCACCACCGAAAGTAACTAAGCACGCGTCCTTTAAATTAATTTCTCTGTCGGAAACGGCGGGAGCTATCGAAACTTGAGTTAGCGTTACGGGCTCGGTACCGCAAAAATTTGAAAAATGAAGCCTGACCGCGTTTCCGCCGAAAGCGCAAACCAACGGATAGCGCAGCGTTAAATCGCGCGCGTAATTTTCAGGTTTTCTGTCAGCGACAGAAGTTGCGTTGCCCCATACCGTTACCCACTTACTCATATATATCTTCCTTTATTTTTTATCCTTAAAAAACACGCCGTTAAACATACGGATAAGGCGGTTTATAGTCCTTTTCTTAAAGCCGCCGAACTGAGCCAAAGTCCGCAAAGGCAAATACTCCAAAGAGCCGTAAACCGTCTTGTTTCGCTTGACTACGCTCAGCGCGGTTTTTGAAAACAGCCTACCGAAAAGCCCTCTTGCGTTTTTCAGCTCGCAAAAAGGCGTGTGTATATCCGCGATTACCCTGCCGCGCTTAGTCCGTTTTATTTCGTAAGGCGCGGGTGTTAAATTTGACACGTCGGGCGCGGAAACCCCTTCGCTGTCGCCCTCTATATCAAAATATCCTTCAAGCCTGAAATCGGCCGACGACGAGCCTATATATATTTGGTATCTGCCCGAAACGGTAACCCACTTTTTATTGTCCGCATCGTACGAGCGGAAAGTATATCCGTCAAACGGAATATAAACCCTCTTACTCTCCCCCGCGTTTAAAAAGACTTTTTCAAAGCCCTTCAACTGCATTTTCGGCGCGTTTGCGCTTTGGGGGAAGCTTATATAAACCTGCGCAACCTCTCCGCCGTAAACCTTGCCCGTATTGGTAATATCGAAGTTTACTCCGCTGTGCGTTACGGTAAGGTTGTTATAATTAAACTGCGTGTACGAAAGCCCGAAGCCGAAAGGATATTTGATTTCATTTTCGCGATCGCAAAAATGTCTGTAGCCGACGTCCATACCCTCGCCGTAGACAGTAAAGTATGCGCTTTCGTTGAAGTACTTTTGGCTCGGAACGCATGAAAGGCTTACGGGATACGTTTCGGTAAGCTTGCCCGAGGGATTTACTTTTCCGTACAAAATATCGGCAACCGACTGCGCCGCGCTCTGCCCTGCAAGACCCGCCAAAAGAACCGCTGAAGCCCTTTCGTCCCAGCTTGTATCAACGACCGAGCCGCTGAAAATTACCGCAACAACGTTTTTATTTACCGTGCAGATTTTTCTGAAAAGGCTAATCTGATTTTCGGGCAGGTTTAAATTTTGTCTGTCCGCGCCCTCGCAGTCTCCGTCGGGTAACCCGAAGCAGAAAACAACTTTTTCCGCCTTTTTACAAAGCTTTAAAGCTCTGCGCGAAAGGCTCGAGTCGGGCTTACCGCTCTTTTTATAGCCGCGGGCATACCCGCAGATTTTATCTTTTAAACAGCTATAAAGGCTGACCGCCGCCTTCGGATTTACCTTTGACGAGCCGCCGCCCTGAATTAAAGGCTTTTCGGCAAAGCAGCCGATAAGCGCAACCTTTTCATTATTATTTACAGGAAGCGCGCCGTCGTTTTTCAAAAGCACCGCGCACTCGTCCGCGCAGGTTTTAGCAAAGCGTGCGTTCTCCTCAAAGTCGCTGTCTGCCTTTTTCTCTCTTTGTCGGCGCGCAAGGTTTGCTATGCGCTCCGCGCAAATATCTAAATTTCCGTTAAGCTCTCCTTGATTGGCGGCGGCTTTAATTTCGTCAACGGAAAGCTTACACTTGGGCATTTCGACGTCAGCGCCCGCGCATAAAGCGGCAACTCTGTCGTGTGTGCCGCCCCAGTCGGAAACGACTATTCCGCCAAAGCCCCACTCGCCGCGGAGTACAGTTTCAAGCAGGTAATTATTTTCGTTACAGTAAACTCCGTTAAGGCGGTTGTAAGCCGTCATTACTGCGGCAGGCTTACTCTCCTTTACGGCAATTTCAAACGCGGTAAGGTATACCTCGCGCAAGGTCCGCCCGTCCACAACCGAGTCGCAGACCATTCGGGCGTGCTCGCGGTTATTGGCGGCAAAGTGCTTTAAGCAAGCGCCAGTACCCGACGAAGCTACGCCGCTTGCGTATGCCGCGCCGAGCTTGCCGTTTAAATACGGATCCTCGGAAAAATACTCGAAGTTTCTGCCGCATAAAGGATTTCTTTTTATATTCAGATCTGGCGCAAGGAGAACGTCAACGCCGAAATAAGCCGCCTCCCCACCTATGCGCGCGCCCGTTTCCGCCAAGAGGGATTTATTCCAGCTGCACGCAAGCGCCGAATGGGTCGGGAAGCACGTTGCGGGGAGTGAGCCGTTAATACCCAAATTGTCGCCCTTGCCTTTCTGCGCTCTGACCCCGGTAGGCCCGTCCGAAAAGCGTACGGACGGAATACAAGCCTCGTCTATGCGGGCGGTGTTCCAATAGTCCGCGCCCGTAAAAAGCAAGGCCTTTTTATCTATATTTAAGTTTTTGAGATTCTCGTCTTTCATAATAAGTAAACGTTTACTTATTAAGTTTAACATACTGAAAAGCTATTTGCAATAGCCTTTGAAAAATAAAAACGTAAAGCGGCGCGCTTTTTTTAAAAAAAGCGCCGCCCAAACATTAAAAAATATTTTTAATTAACGGGTTTTCGTTATCTTTTTGATGGGAGTTA
>JAIDRX010000178.1 GCA_029061495.1 Clostridia bacterium | reverse complement strand
TTTCTAAATATACCGCCAACGAATCAAAAGTTGAAATGCTGTTTTCGAAGAACGCTTCGGCGGATGCCTTTTTCGAGCCTGAAATGGCGCAACTTGACGATAAGTATTTGCAGTCGTTAATCGAGGATAAAAACTTTTCTGACTACGATTACCAGATAAAGCGTATTAAAGAAGGTAAGCCCCACGTTCTTTCGGAAGAGCAGGAGAAAATCGTCAGTATGCTCGGCGAAACTTTTTCCACTTTCAGGGAAACGTTTTCAATGATAGACAACGTTGACTTTCCTTTTCCTGAAATTGAATGGCAGGGTAAAAAAATCAAGCTTACCCATGGCATGTACGGCATTATTATGCAGGCTGATGACAGGAATAAGCGTAGAGAAGCTTATGAGAAGTACTATGCCTCATATAATAGCTTAATAAACGCGATAACTTCGACCTATTACGGTAATATAAAGAAGAACGTATTTTTAAGTAAGCTCTATAAGTTTGACTCTTGTCTTTCTCAGGCTCTTTTTAACGAGGACGTTGATAAAAAAGTTTACGATACCCTTTTAAAGACGGTGGACGATAATCTTTCAGCAATGCACAGATATGTTGCCGATAGAAAAAAGATTTTAGGTTGCGATAAACTGTATTTTTACGATATAAACGCGCCCCTTGTCGGCGGAGTCGATTTTAAACTTTCTTACGACGAGGCTTACGATTACGTTATAAAAGGGCTTGCGCCTCTCGGTAAAGAGTATCAGGCGCTTTTGAAAAAGGGGCACGACGAAAGATGGGTTGACGTTGAGGAAACGGAAGGCAAGCGCAACGGTGCGTACAGCGCAATGTGCTACGGCGTTCATCCATTCGTACTCTTAAACTACCAGCCTAACATACGTGAAGTTTTTACTATCGCGCATGAAATGGGGCATTCGCTTCATACCTGGTATTCAACTTCTTCACAACCTTTTGCAAAGAGTGAGTATAAAATATTTGTCGCGGAAGTTGCAAGCACGGTTAACGAAGTTTTGTTGTTAAAATTTATGCTCGGAGAAGCTAAAGATAATAATCTTAAAAAATACCTTTTGAATTATTACCTTGATACTATCCGCGCAACCTTGCACAGACAGACAATGTTTGCCGAGTTCGAGTATGAAGCCCATGCTATGGTTGAAAGGGAAGAGCCTCTCACAAAAGAAAATCTTTGCGAGCTTTATGCAAAGGTAGGCAAAAAGTATTACGGCAACGCGATAGAGCACGATTATAATATATCGTGCGAGTGGGCGAGAATACCTCACTTCTATACGGCGTTCTACGTTTATAAATACGCTACTGGAATTATATCCGCAATAAACATTGCAAAGCGCATACTTACCGAGGGTGATAAAGCGGTTAAGGATTATTTCAAATTTTTATCGGGCGGCGGATCGACCGACCCTGTGTCGCTTTTGAAATTAGCTGGAGTAGATTTAACCAAGCCTGAGCCTTACAAGGTTGCTATGCGTGAATTTGACGAAACTCTTACTGGATTTGAAAAATTAATGGGAATATAAAGTACTATGTCAGACAAAAATAACGTAATGCCCAATAATTTAGACGCCGAACAGGCACTTTTGGGCTGTATGCTTATCGACAACGAAATACTTGCGGAAGTTTTGGAGCAGCTTGATAAAAAAGACTTTTATCAGGAATCGCATCAATATATTCTTTCTGCAATGAAGCTTGTATTTGCGGAGCGTAAGCCCGTAGATATAGTAACGCTGTGCGACAAGTTGGATAGTGAAAAAAATCTTGAAAAGGCTGGCGGAATTTCTTACGTAACCGAGCTTGCGCAAATCACTCCGTCGGCGGCTAACTACAAGTATTACTTGGATATTGTAAAGCGCAACAGCGTAAACAGGAGCCTTATCCGTGCCGCACGCGATATTATTGAGTTTTCTAAATCTGGAAGCGATACGGTAAAAAGTATTCAGTTTGCCGAGGAGCAGATATACGACGTTTCGCGGACGAACGATACTTCTGCAATGAAGGATATCCGCGAGGGTAGCGGTATAAATGCCGTACTTGAAAAGTTTGAGTTGCTTGCAAAGGACAAGGACGCTTTCAGGGGAGTTATTACCGGCTTTACCAGACTTGATAAACTCACGAACGGTTTGCAAAGGTCTGACCTTATAGTTATAGCGGCCCGCCCCGGTATGGGTAAAACCTCGCTTGCAATGAACATTATAGAAAACGCGGCGCTCGGCAGCGGAGCAGTCTGTGCGGTCTTTTCGTTGGAAATGCCCGAAGTTCAGATTATCCAAAGACTTTTGTGCAGTTCGGCAAACGTAAGTATGGCGGACGCGCTTTCAGGCAAGCTTTCACCAAACGACTGGAAAAAGATTGTCAAGGCAAGCGAAAAACTGAGAAACAGCAGGATAAATATAGACGATTCTTCGAGAATTACGCCTGCCGAAATACTATCTAAATGCCGCAGAATCAAGTCTAAAAACGGTGGAAGGCTTGACCTCGTAATGATAGACTACATACAGCTTATGTCAAGCGGCAAAAAGGATAACGGCGACGTTAACAGAACGCAGGAAGTTGCAAACATTACCCGCGACCTTAAAATTATGGCGAAGGAACTTAACGTTCCAGTAATCGCGCTGTCGCAGTTAAGGCGTATCCAGTCCGGCGAGCCTCAGCTTTCGGACCTGCGTGAATCGGGTGCGATAGAACAGGACGCAGATATCGTTATGTTCATAAAC
>JAIDRX010000177.1 GCA_029061495.1 Clostridia bacterium | reverse complement strand
CGCGTTGGCGACGGCGCGCGCCACAATTAAATGACTAATCTTAAAGCAAAAAGCCGGCTCCGTAAAATAAGTGCGGAGGCGGCTTTCTTAATTTGTGTAAATAATATGTCGGGGTTTATTTAAAAAATTTGTGTATTATATCGTATATAGCCGAGCGATATTTAACGTCCGCCGTGCCGGAAGTGAAGCAAAGCGGGGGGTAAATTACGCACCACCAGTTGTCGCCCGTGCCGCTGCCAAGCTCGATAATTAATGCGTCGTAAATTCCGCTTTCCAAAGTCAAATCTCCGTAAACGCGGGTGGGGAATTCCTCCGCGCGCACGCTCGCCTTAGAGGTGTAGGAGAATCCGTTCTCTTTCAGGACGCGGTCGCAAACCTGCTCTATGCCGTCCAAAATTCCGCCTATAACTTCCATAGCTTTCTGCTTGTCCGTGCACTGCGCGGCGTAGGGCGTTATGTACTTTACAACCTCATCTTTTACAAGATATTTCACTTGCTGGTCTATCTGCTCGTTGCTGTTTGCGCGGACGTGAATCCTTAAATAGTCCGTGTCAGCTTCTGCTGTGCCGCCGCACTTGTTGCTTAAAAAAATAACCGTTGCGATAACCGCCGCAAGAACAAATAAAACCGATAAAATCTTTTTCATAAATTAACTCCTTACGCATTGTTTATTGCCGCGCGTGAATTAATTTATACGTTCATTTTAAAAAAATTTTGCCGCCCGCGCTTTGGTTGCGCGGGCGGCGGTATTTTAGTAATCTAAATATTATTCTTTTTATAACGCTTTGAGAAAACCATTATGTGCAGGATAAAGATAGGTACTCCGAAAAAGGAAGTCATTACTACTGAGTAAACGCAAAAAGCCAAATTCATTTTTGTCGCGCAAAAATACGGAAGCAGTAAATTGAGCACAAGCGTAATTAACATTCCTATTCTAAAATCAGCATCTGCGGAAATCGACCAGACAATTAACAGTACGAGCAACGTCAAAGTCGAGGCAATTACCACAAAAATAAACGAAGAATATATCCAGGATATTACGTTTTCCGCCTTGCTTGATTTATATTTTGTGCATTTCAGTACGAAGCCCGTAACGGCAAGCGCAAGCATTAAGCATATAACGGTAATATTAATAATTACGAATGTGCAAGCCGCGGTAACCTTGGGGTCGTTTTCGCCCAAAGTTTTCACAATCGACAGAACGTCAATCAACTCGTAGCAGGTTGCCTCGCCCAAAAACGGCACCGCCATAATGCCCAAAAGCAGACAGCCGAATGCAAAACCTATAGCGTAATTAATTCTCTTTTCCCTTAGCATAGCTTTATTATATCATTAAATAGAACTTTTGCAAGCGCCGTCGCACAAAATTCATAAAACTGCATATAATATAAATGCGCACAGGCTCCTCGGCAAAATTTTTATAAAAATTTGAAATTGCTTTGTAAATTGCTTGATTTTTATATTCATATTTGATATATTAATTAAGCGTTTGGGAGCTTAGCTCAGTTGGGAGAGCAACTGCCCTACAAGCAGT
>JAIDRX010000176.1 GCA_029061495.1 Clostridia bacterium | reverse complement strand
CAATTAATAAGCGCGTGCGAAAATAACAGTATGTTTTGCTTTTTTGCCGCAGACTGCGCATTTGTCGCTCGTTTCGCCCTCGGCAAATACTCTCGAAGTTGCCGCGGTCTGAGCCTTGATTTTATCCTCGCATTCGCGGCAGCCGCACCAGCCCGCTTTGACGAAGTTTCCGCCCTCGACTCCTTTTAAAATTCCGTCCATATCTTTTGCGTAAACTATGCGCTCGTCGCGGCGCTTGCGTGCCGAGTCAAGCATATCAACCTGTATGGTCTGCAAAAGGTTTGCAACTTCTTTTGCAACGTCCGCTAAACCGCACTCTACCTTTTCAAGAGTGTCGCGGCGGAATAAAAGCGCTTTGCCCGCTTCTATGTCGCGGGGACCTATCTCTATTCTTACGGGAACGCCCTTCATTTCCCACTCGTTGAACTTCCAGCCGGGGCTGTTGTCGGTATCGTCCAAAACCGTTCTGACTCCCGCCTTTTCAAGCAGAGCTTTTACCTCCTGGCACTTTTCGACTACGCCGCCCTTTTTAGCCGCGATTGGAACGATAACAGCCTGAACGGGCGCAACCTTGGGCGGAAGAACAAGTCCGCGCTGGTCGCCGTGCGCCATTATAAGCGCGCCGATAAGCCTTGTCGAAACGCCCCAGCTCGTAGTGTACGCGTGCTTTTGCGCTCCGTCTTTATCCAAAAATTTTATATCGAAAGCCTTTGAAAAATTCTGTCCTAAATAGTGACTTGTGCCCGACTGCAGGCTTTTACCGTCCTTCATCATTGCTTCCATTCCGTAGGTTGCAACGGCGCCTGCAAACTTTTCTTTCTCCGTCTTTCTGCCGCAGATTACGGGGATAGCCAAAACGTTTTCGGCAAACTCTTTGTAGACTGCGAGCATCTTCATAGTTTCTTCAACCGCTTCCTCTTCGGTTGCGTGCGCGGTGTGTCCTTCCTGCCATAAAAACTCGGAAGTGCGCAAGAAGGGGCGTGTAGTTTTTTCCCAACGCATTACGTTCGCCCACTGGTTTATAAGGACGGGCAAGTCGCGGTAGGACTGAATCCACTTGGAGTACATATTTCCGAAAATCGTTTCGGACGTGGGGCGGACCGCCAAAGGCTCGGCAAGCTCTTCTCCGCCCGCGTGGGTTACGACTGCAACCTCGGGTGCAAAGCCCTCTACGTGCTCGGCTTCCTTCGTGAAATAGCTCATAGGGATAAGCAGGGGGAAATACGCGTTTTCATGCCCCGTAGCTTTAAAGCGCGAGTCAAGCTCCTTCTGAATATTTTCCCAAATGGCGTATCCGTACGGACGGATAACCATAGTACCCTTTACGGGTCCGTAGTCAACAAGTTTAGTCTTTAAAACGACGTCGGTATACCACTGCGGAAAGTCCTTTTCTATATCCGCAATCTGTTCAACAAAATTTTCCTTACCCATATAAGCCCTCTTAAATTAATTTCTTACAAATTATACCATACGCGCGCGCAAAAATAAAACGATTTGAACGCGTTTTCAAAATTTACCATACAATGCAAGCTAAAAAAATTGACGATATGCAAGGTTAAACACTTGCTAATAAAGCGTTAAATAATGTATAATCGTTATATGGAAAACTTTTCGCTTAAATCACTTAAAAGCGGTACGGACATAAGAGGCACTGCCACTGGGAGCAATATAACGCTGACCGACGAAGCGGTAACGCTTATTACCCGCGCTTTTGTAAAGTGGCTGAGTGAAAAGTATAATAAAGATAAATTTACTATTGCCGTGAGTAACGACAGCAGAGTTTCCGCCAAGCGCATTCTAAATTGCGTTAGGCTCGGGGTTTTATCGAGCGGAAGCGACCTTGTATACACAGGGCTTTCATCCACCCCCTCTATGTTTATGCTGTTGAAAAGTTCGTTCGGCTGCGACGCGTCGATTATGATAACCGCTTCGCACCTGCCCTCGGACAGAAACGGACTTAAATTTTTTACGCCCGAAGGCGGACTTGACGGAAAAGACATTGACGAAATTTTACGCATTGCTGAAAGCGGTGATTTTTTAAGCGGCGAAGGCGAATACAGCGAAAAGCCGTTTATGGACGAATACTCGCACATGCTCGTTGAAAAGGTGCGCGAAAGCTGCGGTAAGGATAAACCCTTACTCGGTAAAAAAATAATCGTGGACGCGGGCAACGGCGCGGGCGGCTTCTTTGCGGAAAAGGTGCTGATGCCTCTCGGCGCGGACGTTTCTGGAAGTCAGTTTTTGGAGCCCGACGGAAAATTCCCCAACCACATACCAAACCCCGAGGACGCGGGTGCAATTGAAAGCCTTTCAAAGGCGGTTATAAAAAATAAAGCCGATTTGGGAATTATTTTCGATACCGACGTCGACAGGGCGGGTGCGGTGAACTTCGACGGAAAAGAGATTAACCGCAACAGGCTGATAGCTCTGCTTTCCGCTATCCTTTTAAAGGATAAAGCGGGTGTTATCGTTACCGACTCGGTTACGAGCGACGGACTTACTAAGTTTATCGAGAGCTTGGGCGGAAAACATTTAAGATATAAACGCGGATATAAAAACGTTATAGATAAAAGCAAGGAGCTTAACGACAGCGGAGTATACTCTCCCCTCGCCGTTGAAACTTCTGGACACGCGGCGTTTAAGGAAAATTACTTTTTGGACGACGGCGCGTACCTTGTAACAAAGCTTTTAATATGTATCGCAAACTTAAAAGAGGGGCAAAATTTAACCGATATGATTAGCTCCCTCGAAGAGCCTGCCGAAGGCGCGGAAGTGCGGATAACCTTTAATAAGGACAGCCGCGACTTCAAAGCCGAAGGCAAAGGCATTATCGAAGATTTAAAAAAGTTTGCGGATAACAATAAAGATATTTCTCTTGCACCCGACAACTACGAGGGCGCGAGGATAAACTTTGCTTCGGGGTGCGGCGACGGCTGGACTCTCGTGAGAATGAGCGTTCACGACCCCGTAATGCCAATAAACTTTGAAAGCAGAGTTTTGGGCGGAAACAAAAAAATGGCGGAAAAGCTGTTTAATATATTGAAAGGCTATGCCTTTTTAGATATAACAAATCTTAAAAATTTTATCACCGGTTAAGGAGAAAAAGTATGTCTGTTGCCAATAAAAGCGTTGACACTATTAGAATTTTGTCTGCCGAAGCTATACAGCGCGCAAATTCGGGACACCCCGGCATTTGCATAGGCGCCGCACCTATCGGGTACGAGCTGTTTGCGGACTTTCTGAATTTCAGCTACAAAAACCCCAAGTGGGAAAACCGCGACAGGTTCGTCCTCTCCGCGGGACACGGCTCTATGCTGCTGTACTCGCTTTTGCACCTCTTCGGCTACGACGTAACCAAAGAGGATTTGATGAACTTCAGACAGCTGAACTCGAAAACCCCCGGCCACCCCGAGTACGGCAGAACGGACGGAGTTGAAACTTCTACCGGCCCCTTAGGTCAGGGACTTGGAAACGCAGTCGGCTTTGCGGTTGCGGAAGCTCACCTTGCGGCGCTTTTCAACAGACCCGGCTTCCCCGTCGTAAACCACTTCACTTACGTTTTATGCGGCGACGGTTGCCTCGAGGAGGGTATCGGGTACGAGGCTTGCTCATTTGCGGGCGCGCAGAAGCTTGGAAAATTAATTCTCCTTTACGATAAAAACGATATAACAATCGAGGGCAGAATAAATACGACTTTCACGGAAGACCCCGCAACGCGCTTTGCGGCGCAGGGCTGGCAGGTTATCCGCGTTGACGACGCAAATAATCTGACCGCGTTAAAGGCAGCACTTAACCGCGCCAAGAGCGATTTGACCCGCCCCTCCATTATTATCTGCCGCTCCGTAATAGGATACGGCTCTCCCCTTGCCGACTCCGCCGACGTACACGGCGCGCCTATGGGCGAGGAAAATTTAAAAAAGACCAAAGAGTTTTTCAACTGGACAGAAGAGCCTTTCTGCGTTCCAGAGGACGTAAAAGAGCACTGCATGCAGATTGCGGAAGCAAAGCTCGAAGCCGAAAACGAGTGGAACAAGCTTTTTGAAAAGTATCAAAGAGAGTATCCCGACCTTGCGGAAAGATACAGAAAGTTTATGGACGGTTTTGACCCCGACTTTTCTGATATGCAAGAGCTTTTCAACTTCGACAAGCCCGAGGCTACGCGCGCTTCCGGCGGCAGAATTTTAAACAGAATATCAGACGTTATGCCAAACCTTATGTCAGGCTCGGCAGACCTCGCCCCCTCCACCAAGACCGAGCTTAAGGGCAAAGGCTACTTCTCCCCCGACAACAGAGAGGGCTGCAATATCCACTTCGGCATACGCGAGCATGCAATGGCGGCGATCTGCAACGGTATTCAGCTTCACGGCGGTCTCAGAATAGTATGCTCTACCTTCTTCTCGTTCTCAGACTATATGAAAGGCGGCATAAGAATGAGCGCGCTTATGAATATACCCGTTATCTACGTTATGACGCACGACTCTATCGGCGTCGGCGAGGACGGACCTACCCACCAGCCCGTTGAACAGCTTATCGCTCTCCGCTCAATACCAAACTTAAAGGTATTCCGTCCATGCGACGGTAAGGAAACGGCGGCGGCTTACATTTCTGCGTTCACGCAAAGTTCCCCCACCGCTATAGTTCTTTCAAGACAGAATTTACCCCAACACGAAGGCTCAGGTATTAAGGCGCTTACGGGCGGTTATATTCTTGACGACTGCGAGGGAACGCCAGACGTTCTTTTAATCGGTACGGGCTCTGAAATAGAGCTTTGCACGGGTGCAAAGGAAATGCTTGCAAAAGAGGGCTTGCGAGCGAGGGTTGTTTCGATGCCCTGCATGGAAGAATTTGAAAAGCAGACAGACGAATATAAAGACTATGTTTTGCCTAAGCCCGTTAAAGCAAGGGTTTGCGTTGAAGCCGCTTCCCACTTCGCGTGGTACAAATATTCGCGCGACTTCGGCGAAGTTATTGCAATGGAAACCTTCGGAACTTCGGCTCCCGCGAAAGAGCTTTTCGAGCATTACGGCTTTACAAAAGAAAAGGTTGCCGAAAAGGCTAAAATGTCTTTATACAATATAAGAACAAGTAAATAAATTTTGAGCGGCGGCAAATTGCCGCCGCTTTTAATATAATGAAAAAGAGGTAATTTTATGAATATAGAAAAGTTGTTTTTAAAGAGACAAAGTACACGCGAATTTTCTGATAAGCCCGTTAGCGACGGCGAAATAGAAAATATTTGCCGCCTTGCGCGTTTAGCCCCATCCGCCATCAACGGTCAGCCCTATAAGCTTTACGGTATTAACGGCAAAAAGGCTAAAGAGTTCACAAAAAATATTCAGAAGAACGGCGCAAACAGATGGGCGGACAGCGCGGCGGCTTATATCGTTATAGAAGAGCTTGAACCAATTGAAATACACAGGGGCGAGAGAGTTATTTCTAACGCGCCTTTCATTGAAAACGATATAGGCATACTTGCAGCGTACCTCGCTCTTGCCGCGGAAGACTGCGGCGTGCAGAGCTGTATTGTGGGACTGCGCGACGAAAAGGCAATTGCCGAATTTTTAAATTTACCGCAGAATACGCGCTTCCCCCTTATTATTGCTTTGGGACACGCCGCAGACGGTTACCCCGTCCGCGAAAAACAGCGTAGAGATTTTAACGAAGTTTACAAACTTATTAAGTGATTATATGACACCGATTGATTATAAAGACATTTTAAAAATATTGAACGAGAAACTTGAAGCTGACGGTTTTATTGAACGATTTGTTTTAGAAACGCAGGAATTTGACGGAAAACAATATACCTTTCTCGTTATAAACAATCAATTAAAAGAACTATCTATTGCACTTTCATACTGCGCCGACGAATTGGATGAATGGACAATAGAATTTTTGGGTACCCACTCACATATTGACTGTGATATTTCAATTGAAACAATCTACAAAGATTATATTAAACTGATTTTAAAGAATGATTTAGTTGCAGTACACTATTTTGACGATAACGGCAGATTGGGTATGATGACCGAAGAAGTTATTCCCGAACAAATTCCTTTCACTTTTTCAGAGGAAGAAAGACGGGAAGCAATGAAAAATATTTACAGAGTTGTGAATTGGTCAGGCGATGTTACAGACGAAGTAATCAGGTGTTACGCTATCTCTGACAGAAAAGACGTTAATGAGTTTAAATATACATTTTTCGCCGAATGGTTTAATAAG
>JAIDRX010000175.1 GCA_029061495.1 Clostridia bacterium | reverse complement strand
CTTCTTCCTCCGCCTCGTACTCCTCCGCGGCCGCCTTCTTGCCCTCCCCTCTCCCCGCCGCCCGAACCGCCTCCGCTTTGTCCGCCGCCTTGTCCTCCCTGCTGACCGCTTTCGCCGCCGACGTTGTCGCCGTTACCGCCGCTTTCGGAAGTACCCTGAACGTTCGCCTCAATATAGGGCATATAGCAAGCCTCGCTCTTAGAGTAATGCGAGTATGCTATGTCCTTTAAATTGATGGACGAAACGTTTGCCGATTTTTTCAGCTCGTCCGCAAGCGCGCGCTGCATTGCCGTAGAAGTTTCTGGGCTGACCGCCGCGGGAAGGGCAAGCATTTCCGAAGCCTTGCCCTTGCACATTGCAACCAGGGGAGTAAGCTCGGAATAGTTTTTTCTGTAAAAACAGCTTAAAACCTTGAAAAGATTTTCCTTCTGACAGCTTTCACCCACTAATATAAGCTTACAGAATTGAAGCTGGGGATAATAGCCCGTCTTTGCGTTTATTTCGTTGAGGGCGTCGGCAACGGTAATTCCGCTGCCCTGTATCTCTATATACTGTACGCTGTCGCCGCTCTGCGAAGGCTGGGGTACGGCAAGCTGAGCCGTAACCTGAACTTCGTCCTCCTCCACGTCAACGCCGACGGCAACTATAATAGATGTCTTGCGTATATCCACAAGTCCGAAGTCGTTGGTAAAAAACAGAACGGTAAGCGCAATTAATACAGCCCAGTAAATTATGACCGACAGTTTGTTTATTGAAAATTTTTTATTCACCGTCTTTCCCTCCTGCGCATAGTCCATGCGAGAAGCGGCACCGCGTTTGCAAACACGATAAACGCAATCCACATCCATTTGCTGAACAGATTATAAATACCGCTGAAATAGTGGTCGCACGTAACGAGGATGATTAAAAGAACCGCATTCACCGCCAAGGATAAAATTGCCTTGTTGTTATATCCCGTACACTTTTCAACGCAGTGAACCGCAAGCTGAATGTTGAGCACGAGCGCGAAAAGCATTACGATTTCCAATGCGTAAAGGGCTACTAAGTCTATCCTTCCCAGCATTTCTATCGCGGGGAAGAACACCGATATTTTGGATATTGCAAAGGGTCTCGACGCGGAAATACTTCCGTAAACGCCGTAAAACACGAAAAGGAAAAACAGTACTATTACCGCGCCGCCGATATACGACAGGGTAATTTTTGCCGCGTCCCCCTTTTTGTACTTGAAGTGCCCCATAAACATTAAGAGGTAGCAAGGCTCGGCAAAGCGGAACAAAGAAGCCGCCGAACCGCCGAAAATAGACTTTGCGGGCGTCTTTAACATGGGCAGTATGCTGTCCCACTTAACTTCCAAAACGGACATTCCGAGTATGAACGCAATAGTAACTAAGAATATGGGCAGACATATATCGGCGCATCTTCCTATATTTTCAAAGCCCTTATACGCCGCGTATATAGCGAGGAAAAAGAAGGGCAAAAATACGAGAAGCGACGGAACGGTATCGTAAAATATTGCGTGAACGTACAGCTTTTGTTCGAACAGCGGAATTATGGTACATACCATAAAGAACAGTGCGAAGAGCCCGTAAACGATCCTCGCCGTTATATTGCCCAAAGTCCCCTCGATAAGCTGAAAAAAGGTTTTGTCCGTGCGCGAGCAAAGATAAGCCAATGCCCAGACGATAACCGCCTGCACGGCAAAGTTTATGAGCGCGGGGAAAAGCAAATCTCTTCCGCATAAAAGGCTTAAATTGGTGGGATACATTAAAAGCTTGGATACGACCGTGTAGGCAAGCATAATAAAACAAATTTGTCTGACGCTTATTTTCATTTACTCTTTAACCTCACTTTTTCCTTGCTTTTAAACACCTCGGGCCGGTTTTTCAGCGCGTACATATTCGCCTTGACCATACTGTCGTACAAGTCGTTTTTAATGAGCGGAGCGAAAGGTGCAAGCAAAGGCACGCCGTAGCTCTGCTCGGAAACGAGATAGCAGATAAGATACGCGGCGAAAAGAACTATGCCGAAGGGGCCTATACTTCCCGCAACGATTAAGAATATCCATCTCAGAGTCGTAGAGGTTTCAACGAAGTCGGGCGTGGTGTAAAGGCATATTGCCGACAGCGCGATAATAATTATCGCGGGGGTTGAAATTATTCCCGCCTTTACCGCCGTATCGCCTAAAACGAGCGCGCCGACTACGGAAAGCGCAAGCGCAACGTACTTGGGCATTCGGATAGAAGCTTCGTTCAGAACTTCCAATACGAAAAGAGTCAAAAACATTTCAACGCTGGGAGATAACGGCAAGCCCGAAACCGAGCTTGATACCTTCAACAATAACTGAAAGGGTATAAGCTGTATTTTGAAAAGCTGCGCCGAGATATACATTGCGGGCAAAAATATGCCGACCACAAGCGATAAGACGCGCAGTATCCTTATTATTGTAGAGCGGTACGAAAGCGCGTAATAGTCCTCGGAAGACTGCAAGTCCTCGGTAAGCATATACGGAACGGTAAGCGCTATGGGCGAACCGTCCACAATTATACCAACCCTTCCCTCGCTGACCTTTGCGCAGAAAATGTCGGGCTTTTCGGCAGTGCCGTTGCGCTTGAATACCGAGCGCGGCTTTTTGGATATAAACTGCGCGACGTACGACGAGTCGGGTATGACGTCTATCTCTTTATTCTCGATTTGCTTTTGAACGCGCTCGGCAAGTCCGTCCGCACATACTCCGTCAATGTAGACTATCGCCACGGCGGTATCGGACTGCTCGCCCGTCTTAACCATCTTAACCTGAAGCTTGTCGCTTTTCAGCCTCTTTCTCACAAGCCCCAAATTTACTTTTATATCTTCGGTAAATCCTTCACGGGGTCCCTTTACCGTAACCTGCGTGGGAGGCTCGGCAACCGCCCTGCCCGGGGGATTTTTTAGACCTATTATAAAAAAGTCCTTTTCCCCGTCCACGAAAAGAACGGCGTTTCCGTCGGACACTTCCTTTATAGCGTCCTTTATCTTTTTGCCGTCCTTAACCTCGGGCAAAGCCAAAAGCTTTTTTACGGCTTCCAAGGGGGCGTCCTTTTGCACCTCTCTTAAAGGCTTTACGACAAGCTCGCCCAAAAGCTGCTTGTCTGCAACCCCGTCCGCGTAAATAGCCGCAAACCTCTTACCCTCTGACGAGTCGAACTCGAAAACTATAATATCCTGAGAGGTTAAAACGTCCTTTACGCTTTTTATATTTTTTTCCAACGTAACCATAAAATTATTATCAGTAAAAAAAAATAAAAAATTCTTTAAAAAGTACTTGACTTTTTATACTATGCAATGTATAGTATTAGACAAAGCGGAGTATTTGTATGGATATTCAACTGAAAAAAGGTATTTTGGACGTGTGCGTGCTGTATGCGATAAGCAAAAGCGAAAGCTACGGTTACAAAATAATCAGCGATTTACAGGGCATAATAGAGATATCTGAAAGCACGCTCTACCCCATTTTAAAGAGGTTGGAGACGGGCGGATTTTTGACTACCCGAACTGCGGAGTACAGCGGACGGCTTAGGCGGTACTATAAAATAACGCCTTTAGGGCTTAAAAAGCTTTTGTCGGGCAGAAACGATTTGCAGGAAATTATGGCAATTTACAAAAAGATGTACGGAGGGAATTTATGACCTATAACGAATGGAAAGACGAGCTTAAATCCAATTTGTTGTGCGTATCGGACAGCGAGCGCAGGCGCGTTCTCGACTACTATGCGGAGGCCTACGCCGACAGGCGCGACGCGGGCTTTACCGAGCGCGAAATTATAGAGGACTTCGGCGCGCCGTACGACGCCGCTAAAAGAATTTTATCCGAGCGCGGCGACGACTACTACGATGAGCCGCAGGATATAGAGCGCCTTTCAAAGCGCGATATGCGTGAGATCGAAAAGAGGCAAAAAGAAGAACAAAGACGCGAAGAGAAAGCCGAGCGCGAGGAAAGACGGCAGGAAAGCTTCCGCCAGCCTCCTCCCCCTTACGAGCCTCAGCCTCAGCCGCAACCTCAGCCCGCGCCCGTAAAACAGCGTGAAAATTTAACCTGGGTGTTCGTGCTGTTGTGCATAATTTTCAGCGTTCCCCTCTTTATGCTGGTTATGGCTATGGTCGGGATAACGATAGGCTTTTGCGTAGCCCCCTTCGGCGTTATGATCTATGGCTGTGTGGAAGTTGTTTACGGAATAATAGGTATGGCTTCCGCAGATATAGCCGGCGGACTTGGTACGCTTGCATTAGGAATAATAGGCATAGGCGTAGGAATAATACTTATACCGCTGTTTATAAAGCTTGTAGGGCTGATGTGGAAACTTTTCAAAATGTTTTTCGCTTGGCTTAAAAGGTTATTTTCGGGTAAGGAGGCAAACGTATGAAATCAATAGTTAAAGCGCTTATCGCGGGCGGAATTATTATAGCTCTCGGCGTTATAATTTTGTTAATTGCTCTGTCCTTAAACGGCTGGAAATTAAAAAGAAATATAAAGTTTGAAATGACTACCTACGAATGCCAAAACGAAAATATAAACCTTGACATTGAAGTTTACGGCAGCAAAGTCAAAACCGAATTTTACGACGGCGACAAAATAACAATTGAGTACCCTGTTTCCAAACACTATAAAACTACGATAAGCGAAGCGGACGGCACCCTTATATTCAAAGCTCCCAAATACGTCTGGTATAAAGATATGTTTTTCTTATCCGGTTCATGGACAGAGCCCGACACGGTTATCAAGCTTCCTAAGGACACGATAAACAGAGTAAAAATCAACTTAGGCGCAGGTACGGTTTATCTTGCAAGCGGCTCTTACGGAAGCGTCGAAATAGATATGGGCGCAGGTACCTTCAACGGCGGAAATATCACGTGCAGTGCGCTTAAAGTCGACATCGGCGCAGGCACCGCCACAATAGAATCGGCACAGTGTCAGTCTTTTAACTGCGAAATAGGCGCAGGCACCGCAACCGTTAAAAAACTTACCGCACACAGTACGACAGTAGATATAGGCGCGGGATCCGTCAATATCAAATTTACCGGCAACGAAGAAGATTACACTATACAAAGCAGTGTAAAAGCAGGAAATTGTAATTTGCACAGCAGTTCAAGTTCTACCCCTAAGGCAAACACTATAAACGTAGACGTTTCCGCCGGAAATTTTAACGGTCAATTTTTAGGGTAATTGACAAACTGCTTAGTTTAATGATAAAATAACAGCCGATAACAAGGCTGTTATTTTTTGACCTTACGTCAACGATGTATCTTAATAACGGTTACGTTACACCTGCTTTGCGCAGGTCAAATATAAGGGCTATACAAATGAAATTCGATTTTGACGCAAAGTATTTTAATCCCGAACACACCTTAGAGTGCGGACAGGTTTTCCGCTTTACCCCTGTTGACGGAGGATACGCGGTGTATTCCGCGGACAAGGCTTGCCTCGTTACAAGCGACGGTAAAAAGACGGTTGTTGAAAGTAACGACAGCGACTACTTCTGGCACTATTTCGATTTAGACAGGGACTACAGGCAAATTGTAGACAAAGCTAAGTCGTACAACGTACCCCTCCTTTCGCGCAGCGCGGAGTTTTGCAAGGGGCTCAGAATTTTAAATCAGAACCGCGAAGAAATGATATACTCGTTTATAATTTCGCAGAACAACAACATTCCGCGCATTAAGGGAATTATAAACAGAATATGCGAGGGCTTGGGCGAAAATATTCAAACGGAAAGGGGCGGGTATTTTTCATTCCCCTCCTCCGCCGCTATCGCAAAAGCCGACGTAAGCTTTTTTAAAAACGCGGGCGCGGGTTATAGAGATATTTATCTTGCGGAAACTTCAAAAAGGCTTGCCGCCGAGGGAATTGCCCACCTTGAAAATTTAAACGCCGCCTCTCTTAAATGCGAGCTTTTAAAATACAAGGGAATCGGCCCGAAGGTTGCCGACTGCATTGCGCTTTTCGGCTTCGGTAAGACTGACAGCTTCCCCGTAGACACCTGGATAGAAAAGGTATATAAAGAGGACTTCAAGGGAGAGCTTAAAGACAGGCAGAAAATATCCGACTTCCTCCTAAACGAATTTAAAGAATATTCTGGGTACGTTCAGCAGTATCTTTTTTACGGAAAACGGTTAAACTTATAACGTGCCTGATTATTTTTCTCACGGCGTTACCGCCGAAATTATTTACGAAAAACTTGATACAACCTATAAACGTAAAATTACTTCAAAGACATTGTACCTTTTGGGTGCGCAGGGCGGCGACGTATTTTTTGCGTACAACATAAAGCCCACTAAATCTAACCTGGGGCGCAGTATGCACAATATGAACGCGGAAAGCCTCTTTGAAAAGCTTATCGGCGGAAGCCCCTCTTACGTTGCGGGCTTTGCAACACACTACGCGCTTGACTGCACCCTTCACCCGGCTATCTACGCGTACGAGAGCACGAAAAAAAGTCCGCTTGCACACCACAAGTTTGAAAAGGATTTGGGGCTGTTTATAAGCCGTAAATACGGACTCAGAAGGCAGATTATTCCGCGCGAAAAACTGCTTGCCTGCACCTTTCCGGTCTACGATACGGTAAAGCGCGTCGAGCCGCTGGTTACCGTTACGGGAATAGAAAGGTGTTTGAAACGGCACTTTTCTATAAGCAAATTTTTGTACCGCGGAAAAAAGCAGGACTATAAATGCAAGTACGATTTTAACGTCTTAACCGACGAAATCGACGAGGGCGTAGATTTAGGCGTTCAAGCCGTAAAGTGCGTGCTTGACGGAAACGCCGACCCCGAAATTTTCAACAGACATTTTTTACAGAAATAATAAACCCGCGGCGCGCT
>JAIDRX010000174.1 GCA_029061495.1 Clostridia bacterium | reverse complement strand
TTCCGCCGTTTCCGCCGTCTCCGCCATCGGGGCCGCACGCGGGTTTGCCTTTATACGACTTGAACGAATTCATTCCGTCGCCGCCGTCGCCCGATTTTATAGTAATTTTAACTTTGTCTACGAACGCGTTTTTATCCGCCATAATTTTACCTTAATTTATTTATCCAAACGCGCGCAAATCTCGCCGTTGGAAGTAGTTTCTTTAAATAACTGTAATATCTGCTCCGCCGAATAATTTTGGCGCAAAGCAAAAGCCGCGTTTATCTCGCTCTCCGAAAGTAACCTTTCCTGCCCTGCCGCGGACGAGCGGAAAATATCCAACGCCTGCTGAGGTAAAAGCGTTATGTGCATATTGCCTGTATCTTTCAGCCCCGAATATATCGCGCCGTTTACAGGGTCTCCTTCGCCTGCGCTTAAAGCAGAAACGATAGTCAGCGAGCCGCCTTCCTCTGCGTTACGCGCCGCCGCTAAAAACCTTTTTGCACCGTCCAAAGCGGAAGCACCGAGCGCCGCCGTAACCGCACCTCCGCATGAGTTGAGCGCGCGTGTCAAGGAAGTAATATCGTCTAAAATAAGCACGACGTCCTCGGCAAGCTCCGTATGCCGTTTTGCGTATTCTAGCGCGAGGTTAGCAGTACGCAGATGCTCCGCCGCCCCCGCGTCCATTGTCGAAATAAAAACTTCCGCTTGATTAAACGACCTTTTAAAGTCCGCCGCAACTTCGGGCGCGGCGTCGATTAAAACGATATAACTTTAACCTGTCCGTTGTTTTGTTGAATACCCTCGGCAAGTTTTTTAATAAACAAGGTCTTGTCCGCGCCGTTTTCAGTTACTATAAACGCGCGCTGTCCCGCGCCTACAGGCGAAAAGAGGTCAACCATTCTGCCCGAAATATCTGCGCCCGACAGAGCGACTGAAAATTTTCTGTCGGGATACACAGGAGTTAAATTTTCAAACCTTGCGCGCGGAGTTTTGGGCACGGGCGGAAGCCCGTTTACCGCAAGTACCGCGACAACGCCGTAACCCTCGTCGGGAGACGAGCGCGCGCACTTGCACTTAACTTTGTCCCCTTCGCGCAAGTCGAACATCTTAACTATTGTGGGATTTACGAAAACGCCGTCTGCAAAAGCCGCTCCGTCCGCGCGGACGAACCATCTTCCGTCCCGCCTTTCAAGCAAGCCCTCGCCTACGCTTTCGTAAATTTGTATATCCTGCTCTCCGCTGGATACTTTTAACTCAGCCTTTTGTTCCTCTCTATCCTGCGAGGCGGAAAGGCTTATCTCCCTGCACCTTAAAATATCCGCAACGAGCTGTCTGTCGTACTCTGCGGATTTGGGGTGCGCGCCCCTGACTGCGGGAAGCGCGGGATCAGCCTCGCCCGAGGCTATTTTAAGCATATACTCGACAATGCGCTCCTTTCTGCCGTCCGCGGGGCGGGGTACTCCCACCGCGCGCGCAACCTGCCGCAAGTCGTGTATGGTCTTTGCGTTGAGGCGTCTTTCGATTTCCGCCAAAAGACCGACTGACATTTTAACGCCTCCTTAAAACAATTACGCGCGTATCTCCGCCAAGGTCGCTGCGCATTACCTCAAGCGAGCTTTCCTCGCTTTCGGTAACGTTTTCCTTATCGAACAAGTCCAAAAACTCGTCAACTTTTTCAATATCTATTTTACAGCCCTTAGAGCGGTAATGCATGGGGATAACTATATCGGGCATTATTCTGTCAACGTATTCTTTAGCCATTTCCGCGTCGATGGTGTAATTTCCGCCGACGGGAATCAAAAGAACGTTTACAGGCAAAATCAAATCGATAAGCTCTGCCGAGCAAGCCTCGCCCAAATCGCCGAGATGGCAGACGTCTATTCCGTCCATACGGAATTTGAAAATGACATTCTCACCCCTGGCTTTTCCGCGGACGTTGTCGTGGAAGCTTTTTATCGCGCTTATATCGACGCCGGGCAAATCGTAGCTGCACTCGGTGTCTAATATTACGGGCTTACCCTTAATTTTAACCGACGCGTCGTGGTCGTAATGGTGGTGCGAAATAGTAACCGCGTCCGCGCTTACTTCGGGCATTTCGTAACCCACTTCCGCGCCGTACGGGTCGCACACGACGGAAGTGCCCGTGCTTTCCGTAAGTTTAAAACTTGAATGTCCTAAATACTCTATTTTCATTTTATCCCCCGATTTTTTCTGCCGTAAGTTTTAAATTTATTTTTTCGCGGTCTCCGCCGCTTGAATATTTTAAAAATAACTTAAAATTATTTTCGTTAACCGTATACTTTATTTCGTCCGTAAAAATTTCAAACGAGCCGTTCATTCCGCCCGAAGTAAGCGTACATTCGCAACTCTCGCCCTCGCGGAAGGTAAGACTTAAATTATTTTCTCCCGCGCGCTGTTGCGTAACGGTTTTTCCGTCAAAGGTTAAAATGCAGTTATCGCCGTCAAGCTTGTATTTAAGTTGCACGCGCGTGCCGTCATTGGTAAACTCTCCGTCCGTCCGCTGTTCGTCCTGCCAGCCGTCCCCCTGCGAGTTTATAGTAACCTTGCACTTATATTCATTATTGCACATATTTCAAAAATTTACTTCAATTTAATTACCGTTACGCCTTCGGGCGGTAAAGTTGTTTTTCCGCTCTCGAAGCTAAGCCTGCCTTCGCGCAAAACTTCGGCAAGTTTTTGTCTGTCCCTATCGTCTATCGCACACTTTACGGTCTGCAACGAAGTTATGATATTTTCTATTTTTTCGGAAAGGTTTTCCGAGTTTTCAAGATACAGCGAAGCCCAGATATTTTCGTCAACGCCGGCAATACGCGTCATATCCTGAAAGCTTCCGCCTGTGAAGCCTATACATCCCTCTATCTCTTTATCTTTGACGTAAGCGTTTGCGACGATATGCGCAAGCTGCGAGGTGTAGGCGATTTTTTTGTCGTGAACCTCCGCCGAACACTCCACTATGCGCGCAAAGCCCATATCCTTCGTGATTTTGCGCACGGTATCGAGCGCCTTTTTATCTGTGCGGCTATCGTGCGTTATAACCATACTCGCCCTGTCGAACAAATCGGCGCAGGCGTTTTCTATACCCGAAACTTCCTTGCCCGCCATCGGGTGGCAACCGACGTATGAAAAGTTGCGCCCTTTTGCATATACTGCATCCGCAACGGACTTTTTAACTCCGCAGATATCGCAGACTATCGCACCGTCTTTAAAAGGCGTATCGTCGATAAATTTCAGCGTAGCTTCCACGGGCAAGGCAACAAAGACTAAATCGTAATTTTTAAAGTCATCCGCCTTTCCGTCTACTATTTTGTTTTCAATAGCGTATGCGAGGGCTTTATCGGAACGGTTCCAACCGTCCACGCCGTAACCCGCGCGCTTTAAAGCCATACAAAGCGAGCCGCCTATAAGCCCTAATCCCGCGACGCAGATTTTCATAAAAGCCCTCCTTAAAATAATTTTTTACAATTATAACACAATTTAAAATTTTACACAATAATTTTTACATTAAAAAACCGCTGCTTTACACAACGGTTCTTTAATTATTCAAACCAATAAGTTATGTCTACATGGACAATACGATACATGCATTATATAATCATACCGCCCGTATCCGTTTAAGTTTATAGGTTACCCCCATAAATTAAATTATTTTTAAAGTAATTTTCATACCAACTTAAAGGTATCTCTACTCCTTCAACATAATAACAGGTAGCCAAACAAAGATTATCTTTATAAATATTAACGAAAGTATTATAAAACCAATTTGTTCCGGTATTTAATGTTCCAAATTCTAAACTGATTTCACCATATACTTCGCACTCAACCGGAGCGCATATAAATGACAAAATGATGCTCCAATTAGTCTGTCCGTCTTTATCGGATAGTTTTTTATCGTAATATCCGCCAAGGTCTTTATCGTAGATCTGAATATATTGAGCTAAAAAAAAGTTTTCAAGCTTATTTTCCGAATTTAAATTTCCGTAGAGCGCACACGAACGTTTTCTGTCTACTGCTATTTCTCCGCTCGGTTCACCGAGATCTAAAAAATAAAATTGCTTGTTTGAAACTTCTTTAAACTCTGATTTATAATAACTTATAAATTCTTTATAAGGATCATTATTTAAAGGCAAAGTATCAGTATTAAAACTTCTATATATCTGATTATTTTGCATTACATCAGACACATTGAAAAACGGGCTGCCCGTAGTAAATTCCGGGCGCACCATTTTATTACATCCGCCCATAGTTAGCGCCACGCTTCCAAACGATATTAATGTTAAAATGATAACCGCAAATTTTTTCATTTAAATACCTATTGTTATTATATTTAAAAAAATGTTAATTGTCAATATTTGCCATTAAAGTCAACATTGTATTTGACTTTTAACGATGTGTATTTTATACTGAATAAGTAAAAGAATATTTATTTAAGGAGCAAGTAAAAAAATGAACAAGATGTCCGTAAAAGACTTAAAAGATCTGCACGGTAAAAAAGTGCTTGTGCGCTGCGATTTCAACGTGCCTATGAAGGACGGCGTTATCACCGACGAAAACAGAATTCAGGGCGCGCTTCCCACTATCAAGTACCTGCTTGACAATGGCGCGAAGGTTACGCTTTGCTCGCACATGGGCAAACCCCACTCCATTTTCTCGGCTGAGGTTAAGCTCAACAAAAAGGATCAGAAAAAGGTTGACGCAGGCGAAACCACTAAGGAAGCTATAATAGAAAAGGCTAAATGCGACGAACCTAAAAAGCTTACCCTTGCACCCGTTGCAAAGAGACTTGCAGAGCTTTTAGGCGGAAAAGTAATATTTGCTACCGACGTTATCGGCAAAGACGCAAAGTCAAAGCGCGACAATCTTAAATGCGGCGAGGCTGTGCTTTTGGAGAACCTCCGCTTCCACTGGGAAGAGGAAAAGAAGGACGAAACCTTCTGCAAAGAGCTTGCTTACGACGCAGAAATTTACGTTAACGACGCATTCGGAACGGCGCACCGCTCGCACGCTTCTACCGCGGCTATCGTTGAATACGGAATTATAAAGACCGCCGTTTGCGGCTTCCTCATCGAAAAAGAGCTTGAAGTTATGGCAGACACGCTCGAGAATCCTAAGCGCCCCTTCGTTGCAATTTTGGGCGGCGCTAAGGTTGCGGATAAATTAAACGTTATTTCAAACCTTTTGGAAAAGTGCGACACGCTTATAATCGGCGGCGGCATGGCTTACACCTTCCTTAAAGCTAAGGGCTACGAGGTAGGCACTTCGCTTTTGGACGAGGAAAAAATCGACTACTGCAAAGAGATGATGGATAAAGCGGCAAAGTCGGGTAAAGAGCTTCTCCTCCCCATCGACACCGTCGTAACAACCCACTTCCCCGAGCCTATCGACGAGAAAATCGAGGTTGAAACCGTACCTTCAAATAAAATCCCCGCGGATAAAATGGGTATGGATATCGGCGAAAAGACGAGAAAGCTTTACGCTGACAAAGTTGCTTCGGCTAAGTCGGTTATCTGGAACGGACCTATGGGCGTTTTCGAGAACCCCACCCTTGCAAAGGGAACTATCGCAGTTGCCGAGGCTTTAGCGGCTGTAAACGGAAAGTGCACCACCATTATCGGCGGCGGCGACTCTGCGGCGGCTGTTCAGCAGCTCGGCTATGCGGATAAGATGACCCACATTTCAACCGGCGGCGGCGCAAGCCTTGAACTTTTCGAAGGAAAGGTTCTCCCCGGTATCGCTTGCCTTAACGAAAAGAAATAAGCGTTCCGCTTAATCAGCGTATCTTAATTGATACACAAGACACGAACTAATCTCAAATCAAACATAAAACGCCTGCGCTACACAGCGCAGGCGTTTTATTGTTGTTTTTTAAAGATTTACTTTAACCATTTAATGAAAGATAAGGTGCTTTTCCGTTTTCGAAAACCCATTTTTCACCGATTAAATTTAATTTATTTTTTATTTCGGACGGCGTAAGCCATGCATCTTCGGTAATAGCCGGCAAATTCCGCGAATTACCCGCCGCGACCGGTTCTGTCACATAACAATTAACTGTCGTGCCTCCAAACCAGAATTCATCCAGTTTGTCGTCTATATTCAGTCCGTAGTCTTCAAGACCCCATACACCTATGTGAATACTTCCGTCAGTATTGTGAATTGAATCATACAAATTATTAGCAGCAGCACAATTTGTTGCTGAAACAGAGCTAGCGGATGCAATAAAACCCGCAATTGAAGAATAAGTAGTATCGCTTAAATAATGCTCACCGTTTTTACCTACGGAAATAGATATACAACCGTTGTCGTCAGTCAATATCTTATTACTAAAAGTAAAGCAGGAAGAAACGGCGCAATTCTTAGCAACAGCAAACAAACCGCCAACAATGTGAGACTTATCGCCGACTTCACAATATCCGCCAAATATGTAATTGTCCGAAGAATAACTTGAATTTACCGAAGCTCCGGCAAAATATCCGGCAAGTCCGCCTATATATACGTCGGCAGTATTGGTTACAGCTATACCCGCCCAAACAGTTGCATTCGGTGCACAAGCCGTAATATACGTATTTTTTACATAACTGTCTTTAATAGAATCTTTATTATCGCGCAACTCGTCCAAATAACCGATAAGTCCGCCACCGTACACTGTTTGATCCACTTTCCCGATAGCAGAAAAATCGCAATCGTCTATCCCACAGTGTTCTATATCAACATCACGTCCATAACTGACAAGTCCGCCAAAATAAACTTTACTCCATTTTTTTTCATTGTCTATCGAACTTATACTGCCTGCGCCCAACTGCATTGTAACGTTTTTCGCATAACAGTTTTTAAATGAAAGTTTTATGCATGAGCCACTGTACCATGTAGGATCTCTGTTAACAAATATGCCGGCATATATTGAAGAATTGCTCTGCGGCATATTAATCGTGCAGTTTTCTACCGTAACGTTTTCAATTGAAATACTATTAAGATTCGCAAAGCTATTACTGTTTAATCTTGCGTTTGCGACTATTGAAATACTGTCTGACGAAACGGCGCGAGAGGTAACATTTTGAAAATTCAGATTTGAAATTTCGGAAGCTTCAAAAAATGCTCCGTCGTTTAAAACCGCATTTTTAATAGTGTGTCCCTGTCCATTAATTGACTTGCAGATTATTTTAGAAATAGAAGCAAAATCACAATCAATATCCTGCGTTAACAGTATATCGTCTTTCGCCGCTTTTAACTCACTAAAATTTGAAACTTCTACGTAATTTTTTTTCTCACTTTTTCCGCAGCTGTTGAATAAGCAACCCGAAAAACTAAACGCCGCAAAGCATATCGCCACAATTAAAGCTAAAATTAAAGTAGAAAATTTTTTCATATCAGCTCTCCAATATATTAAGTTTAAGCCCGTTTTCGTACGACCACAAATTCAAATCGAGATTTAAATTATTAATTACTTTTTCCCATTCGCTTTCATTTGCATCTAACAGACAGTTAAAAATACAATCTTGACGTGGAGTGAACGAATAATCCAATCCGCCTGAAACCGAATTATTATTTATTCCGCAGTAAGCAAGCGAACCGGTCGAATATCCAGCGAAACCCGAAGTAAATTTATTTGCGCCGATACTTGTTTGATAGGAAGTACCGAACTGTGTACCTTTCACGGTGCAATTTTGTACAACGCACCTTGAAACCGATCCGTAATTACTTCCGGCAAATCCACCGACGTAAGCCGCAGATTTATCATCGTTTACAGCTAAACTTGCAGTTATACTATTACCGTCGCCAAGGCTGTTTTTCACGGTCCCCAAACAGCGTCCTATAACTCCGCCAACGGTATAGGACTGTCTGGCTTGAACGGTTAATGTGTTACCCTTTGCTCCTATATTTTCGATTTCAGACCTATCGGAATCAACATTACCCGCTATACTGCCCAATCTGCATGAATAAGCGCCATCTGTCGTATCAAGCGAAATTTCGTTATCGGCAGCAGTACAGTTTAATATATTGCCTCCCCCATTTCTCATTTCTCCCACTATACCGCCGACGTTTACGTAACTCAGACCGGTACAATTTAAAGTTGAATTTATAAATTTACAGTCCGAAATATTTTTATTGTATGAATTACCAATCAAGCCTCCGACGTGAAGCCAACTGTTAGAACTTTTCGCCGCGACTACGGTAATCGTGCAATTCTCAACTTTGCAATCGGTTGTTTCAAGTGAAGAGTATCCACAGATACCGCCAATGTACATATTGTATTTTGCAAGCGAAGAAATAACGATGGAACAGTTTTTTACAATTATATTTTCTAAATTCAAACTATTAGAGCCGTAATGTTCGCCGTAGCCGCACACTATTCCGCCACAAATAATGCCCTCTGCAGATGTCGGAAAGGTTGCCGTAACGCTTATGTTTTCAAAGACGACGTTGCTTATACCGTATGCCTCGGCAAAAAAGCCCGCTTTGTTATCGTAATCGCCGTAAAGTCCGTTTACATTTGCATTGCAAATTTTATGACCGTTACCTTTGAAATTTCTTACGGGTAACGGCGACCAAAGCTGCCCTGCAAAGTCTATGTCGCATGTGAGCTCATAATTTTTTCCGCCTTCAATGCCGTACATCTCCTGTACCGAAGAAATTTTATGATATTTTTCGTAAGAGCAGGCCGATATACCCGCTATGCAGCCCCAAAGCACTACCGCAACCGCTAAGGCAGCCAAAAATTTTTTCATAAATTTTCTCCTTTGTTTTTGTCCTATCATAGGACAACTTTTGTTTAAGTTTACCATTATATTTGTCCTATGTCAAGACAATAATCACTAAAAAAGGGAAAAATAATGGCAAGAATTATTGACGGAGAAAAACAGAATTTAATAGGTCTTAACGTTGCGAAACGGCGAGTCGAATTAAAAATGAGCCAACAAAAACTTTCCGACAAATTAGAGCTGTACGGCGTATACGTTTGCAGAGGGTCTGTTTCGAGAATCGAGGACTATTCGCGCACAGTAACGGATATAGAACTGTACGCAATTTCAAAAGTACTCAACACCCCTATTACGGAGCTTATTGACAGCGATATAATTGATAAAAAATAATTTAATTATGCGGTGCGTTAATTGCTTTTAAAAATTATTTGTGATATAATTTTCTGCGAATAAAAATAAAGGAGTTTTTTATGTCAAGAAAACCTCTCATTGCAGGCAACTGGAAAATGAATATGACGGTTGCGACCGGTACTAAACTTATTACCGACCTTAAACCCTTGGTTAAAGAAGCAAAGTGCGATATCTGCCTTTGCGTACCCGCAATTTTAATTCCCGCTATGGTTAAAGCCGCAAAGGGCTCAAAAATTAAAATCGGCGCGGAAAACGTACATTTTGCCGACCACGGCGCATACACCGGCGAAATTTCCGCAGAGATGCTGAAAGACTACGGCGTTAAATACGTAATTATCGGCCACAGCGAAAGAAGGCAGTACTTCGGTGAAAACAACGACACTGTAAACCAGCGCACTTTGGCAGCGCTTAAAAACGAGCTTACCCCCATCGTCTGCATAGGCGAAACGCTTTCCGAGCGTTCGGCAGGCGATACCGAAAAGGTACTTACAAGACAGCTTGAGCTCGGCTTGCACGGCGTTCAGGACGTTAAACAGCTTGTAATCGCTTACGAACCCGTCTGGGCTATCGGCACGGGTCAGACCGCAACCGACGAGCAGGCGCAGGAAACAATTAAGTTTATAAGAAAGAAACTTGGCAAAATGTTCAGCGTAAAGGACGCAAACAGAGTAAGAATTCTTTACGGCGGAAGCATGAACGCTAAAAACTGCAAGGGTCTTATGGCTCAGCCCGACATTGACGGCGGACTTATCGGCGGAGCTTCGTTAAAGCCCGATTTTGCAACTATTGTAAACTACAACAAATAAAATACGTAAAAAAACGACCGACTTTAATTAGTCGGTCGTTTTTTTATTTCAATGCTTCGTTTTCCTCGTTTAAGCGGATACACTCTTCCACTATTTCATTTGCACGCTTTTCAAAAGCTTGTTGGCGTTCTGCATTATATTCTGAAATTTTACTGTTCTCCTCAGCCGCATATTTACTTTTTTTAGAGTATCGCATCCAGAAAACAACCAAAAGCGGTATAAACACTACGGGCACTATTACGCACACGATTATTTCCCAGATTTCGGCTTTTGCGCCTACAAAAAGCGTACACAGCGAAATAACGATTATTGCAAGCGCGATAGAAGCTATCACCGTCAACGCAATGGGCTTTTTAGGTACGGGTACATAGCTTTTACAGCCAGCACCAGCATAATACTCCTCTTCTAGTTCTCTCAGCCTTGCATAGTTTTTTGACGAAGTTTCGCGTGCGAAGCGCAGAGAAACGTAATGCGTTACGTTTTTTTGCGTCTGGTAAGTTACGTTTTGCTGAACCTTTCCTTCGTCGCCGTTCCAGCCCGCCAAAAAGCCGCCGACTATTCCGTCGCCGTAGGTTTTCACCTTCGTATCTACGTTTACACCTACAATTTCGGTGCTTTCGTTATAAATTTCTTTCGAATCCTCTAACTTCCAACCGAATACGGCAAGCGCCTCGATTGTGTCCACCTCTTCACTCGGGTCGACACGCATCGTTTTGTACTCTTTCATTTTTTCTCCTTAGTAAAATTTATTTCAAGTCAAAATTGACTTAACAAGTTGTATTATATCAAGTCATTTTCGGGTTGTCAAGTCATTTTTAACTTGTTTTGCGTAAAATACAGATATGAAGTTTTGCGATAGATTAAAAGAGTTAAGGATAGAAAAAAATTTAAGCCAGATGCAGCTTGCAAACGCTACAGGGCTAAGTCAGTCCGCACTTGCGCGTTGGGAACTTGAAAAATCGGAGCCCACCGCTTCCGCGCTTATAGTCCTTTCAAAATATTTTAATGAAAGCGTTGACTATTTACTGGGTTTAACCGAATAATTTAGCTTGCCAAAATTTATAAGGTAATATATAATATAAAAAAACTTTTGAGGACGAATTTTATGGCTAAAAAAATACCTTATGCAATAATTATAATGGACGGTTACGGGCTTGCTCCCGCAGGCGAAGGCAACGCAATTGCCGTTAACGGAAGCAAAAACGTAAACGCGCTGATAAATAAATACCCCTCCGCTACCCTCGGCGCAAGCGGTATGAGCGTAGGTCTCCCCGACGGTCAGATGGGCAACAGCGAAGTAGGGCACCTCAACATGGGCGCGGGCAGAATAGTCTATCAGGACCTGACCAAAATTACCAAAGCTATTTCCGACGGAGATTTTTTTGAAAACCCCGCTTTGGTTAAGGCAATGGACAACGCGAAGGGCAAAAGGCTTCACCTGTACGGGCTTATGTCGGACGGCGGAGTTCACAGCCATATCACCCACGTTTACGCTCTTTTGAAAATGGCTAAACAGCGCGGTGTTAAAGAAGTATTCGTCCACTGCTTTATGGACGGCAGAGACGTTTCCCCCACTTCCGGAGCGGACTTCGTGCGCGCGCTTCAGGCGGAAATGAAAAAGCTGAATTGCGGCAAAGTTGCTTCGGTCTGCGGCAGATACTACGCAATGGACCGCGACAACAACTGGGACAGAATAGAAAAGGCTTACGATATGCTTACCCTGGGCGAAGGCATTGTTTGCACCGACCCTGCAAAGGCTATTGAGGAAAGCTACGCGGCGAGCGTTACGGACGAGTTTATAAAGCCCACCGTCGTTTGCGAAAACGGAAAACCCGTAGGCATAATAGAAAAGGGCGACAGCGTAATTTGCTTTAACTTCCGTCCCGACAGGGCAAGGCAGATAACGCGCGCCGTTTCGCAGAAAGAGTTTGTCGTTCCCAAGGGCGAAGCCTTTGAAAGAAAGACGGGCTTTCTTAACCCCGTTTACGTTTGCTTTACGGTTTACGACGCAACGTTCAAAGGCGTTGAAATTGCATTCCCCAAAACCTCAATGGATAACACTTTGGGCGAGTACCTTGCAAAGCTCGGCAAAAAACAGCTTAGAATTGCCGAAACCGAAAAGTACGCGCACGTAACATTCTTTTTCAACGGCGGCGTTGAACAGCCCAACGAAAACGAAGTGCGCGACCTTATACCCTCCCCCAAGGTTGCAACCTACGACTTACAGCCCGAAATGAGCGCTTACCTTGTTACCGACAAAGTTTTGGAGGAGCTTGACAGCGGCGAGTTTGACGTTGTAATTTTAAACTTTGCAAACTGCGACATGGTAGGACATACGGGCGTTATCCCCGCGGCGGTTAAAGCCGTAGGAACGGTTGACGAGTGCGTTAAAAAGGTGCTTGACAAAATACTTGAAATGGGCGGCTCGGCATTGCTTACGGCAGACCACGGAAACGCGGATAAGCTTTTATCGGAAGACGGCTCTCCCTTCACCGCGCACACCACAAACCCCGTGCCCGTAGTGCTTGTATCGGAAAAGTACAAAAATGCGCACTTGCGCACTGACGGCGTACTTGCGGATTTAGCCCCCACCCTTTTAACGGTTATGGGCTTGCCAGTACCCAAGGAAATGACAGGTAAATCATTAATAAAATAAAATTAGTACAAAAAGAGAAAGCGGCGGACGTATCGTCCGCCACTTTTTTATATTTATATTTGCGCAGTGTGCATTTTTTAAGTAATTATATTTTATATGTGATAACATTTATAAAAATAGAACTTTACTCTATTTTCAAGAAAAATAAAAACATATAAGGTACAATAAAATTATGAACATTATCAGTATTCGTTTAAAAGAATTGCGCACACAAAACGGACTTACTCAATCACAACTTGCAACTGTTATCGGTGTTACACAATCCAGCATAGCAAAATGGGAAAACGGAAAAAATAATCCCGCCGTAAAGTATATTATTTTACTTTCAAAATTTTATCGTAAAAAAGTTGATTTTTTAGTTGGACTAAAAGATTAAGCATAACTATATAATTGCCTAATTTTTTTATTTGCAATATAATAATATTGTGTTAATAAAAGAGCCTGAAAAATTTTTTACGAAAACTTACGTCGTGTGCATAGGCGCGATACTCTGCTGCATTTTATGGGGCAGTGCGTTTCCCTGCGTAAAAATAGGCTATAAGCTCTTCGATATAAACACGCAAAACGTTCCCTCACTCATTTTATTTGCGGGAACTCGCTTTTCGCTTGCGGGCGTGCTTGTAATAGCGTTCGGTAGTATTATTAAGCGGAAATTTCTTTTACCAAAGCCGCGCAATTTGTGGCGCGTCGGGCTTATAGCAGTATTTCAGACGATAGCCCAGTACACCTTTTTTTATATAGGGCTTGCAAACACCGCGGGGGTTAAAGCCTCGGTTCTGAACGGACTTGGCGTGTTTTTTACAATAATTATCGCGTGCTTTATTTTCCGTACCGAGAGGTTTAATTTAATTAAGCTTTTAGGCTGTGTGCTGGGATTCGGCGGAGTTATACTTATCAATATCGGCGGAGACTTTTCATTTTCTTTTAAGTTCCTCGGCGAGGGGTGCGTGATACTTTCGGGCTTGTCGGCGGCGGTTGCGGCGGGGCTTGTTAAAATATTTTCAAAGTACGAGGACACGACCGCGCTGTGCGGATACCAGTTCTTTTTCGGCGGAATAGTTTTAATTATCGTGGGTCTTTCGTGCGGTGGAAAAATTCATCCGACGGGCGTCGGCAGTTACTTTATGCTTTTGTACCTTGCCTTCCTCTCGGCGTGCGCGTTTACCTTGCAGGGCTTTTTATTGAAGTACAACCCCGTTTCAAAAGTTGCGGTATTCAAAAGCACCAACCCCCTTTTCGGCGCGGTGTTCTCCGCCATAATTTTAGGAGAAAGCAAACAGCTTTTATCGTACTTTACGCTTATAGCGTTGGTTTTGGTGTGTGCGGGGATATTCGTAATTAATAAATTCGGTGAAAAAGGCTTAAAAAAATCAAATTCGGGATAAAAATTGATTGTAAATATTTTTTTACTGTGTTATACTTTTTAGGTAAATTTATTTAAGAGGTTTTTTATGGGCGCATTGTTGTTAGTGCCTGAAGGCGCAGCCGGCATGTCTGAAACGTTATTTACCTTATACATGGTTCTGACCGTAGCATGCCTTATATTAATATTCCTTGCCGCGTTGGTTACTATCTTACTAGTACTATTCCAGAAGAGCAATTCGGACGGTATTCAGGGTATCACGGCTTCGAGCGAAACGTTTTTCGGTAAAAACAGAGGCAGGTCCATTGAAAGTCAGCTTAAAAAATGGACTTGGATATGTCTTATCGTAATCGGCGTTTTGGCGATTGTCGTATACGTTGTCGGCTTAATTGCCGGTTAACGGAAATTATAAACACGGGCGGCTTAAATTAAGCCGCTTTTATTTTTATTAAAATACATATGAGTTACAAAAAATATTACGCGCAAAGGCGCGGGAAAAAGCCCGCCAAAACGGACGGTAAAAATAAAATAACGTTTACGGGAACGCTCAGGGCAAACGAAAAGGGTTTTGCCTTTATTACCCCCGACGATAAGGAAAAGTATAAAAAGGACTTTTTCGTACCCAAGCGCGCGGTTAACGGCGCGTTGGACGGCGACAGGGTGCTTGCCTCCCCCGTTAAAGGTACGGCGGACGAGGCGAGCGTTTTAAGCGTACTCGAGCGCGGGCGAAAAAAAATTGTCGGAACGATAGAGCGCGCAAAGACATTTTGCAGGCTGTACCCCGATGACAATAAAATGCCCGAGGTGGCTATTCCCCTCGCCCTTTGTATGAACGCGAAGGACGGCGACAAGGTGCTTTGCGAAATTACCGCATACCCCAAAAAGAGTTACCCCAAGGGAAAGGTTATCGAGATTTTGGGCGAGAGCGGCGACTTCGAGGTCGAAGAGCTTTCTATTATCCGCGCATACGGACTTTATGAAAACTTCCCCGAGGACGTGCTTGCCGAGGCAAAACGCGTTTCCGAGGAAAATATTGTTTTGGGCAACCGCAAGGATTTGCGCGACAAGCTTATTTTCACTATTGACGGAGCGGACACGCGCGACATCGACGACGGAGTTTCGTTAGAGGTCGTAGGCGGAAATTATTTGCTTGGCGTGCATATCGCGGACGTAAGCCATTACGTTAAGCCCCGCACACCTCTCGACAACGAGGCTTACGCGCGCGGGACAAGCGTTTACTTCCCCGACAGGGTTCTGCCTATGCTGCCCAAAGATTTGTCAAACGGCGCGTGTTCACTTAACGAGGGCGAGGACAGATACGCCCTCTCCTGCCTTATGACGTTTGACAAAAACGGAAAAAGGCTTAACAGCGAAATTTGCGAAAGCGTTATACGCAGCAGGCACAAAATGACCTATCCTGCCGTTACCGCAATTTGTGGCGGCGATAAAGAAGCCTGCGCCGCGTACCCCGATTTGGTTGACACCGTAAAGCAAATGGAAAAGCTGTGCCTTATTATGGAAGGCAACAGAGATGCGGCGGGCAGCGTTACTTTGGACGTGCGCGAGGCGAAAATTTATATCGACGGGGACGAAATAGTTATACCCGACTACAACCGCACGATTTCCGAGCGGATTATAGAGCAGTTTATGATTTCCGCAAACGAAGCGGTTGCCGAGTTTTTGTTGAAGTGCAAAGCGCCGTGCATGTACCGCGTTCACGAGGTGCCTTCGCCCGAAAAGGCTTCGCTCCTCTTATCTTTCGTAAAAGATTTGGGTATTACCGCAAGGTGCAATGCGGAAAGCGTTGCGCCGAAGGACTTTCAGCATATTTTAAAAGCCGCGGAAGGAAAGCCGTTTTACTCGGTTATAAATAAAGTAATGCTAAGAAGTATGCAAAAGGCGAGGTACAGCGCAAGCAACTTGGGGCACTTCGGTTTGGCTTCACAGTGCTACTGCCACTTTACCTCCCCTATCCGCAGATACCCCGACCTTTTCGTTCACCGCTCGCTTAAAGAGGTTTTGCGCGGAAATAAGGAAAAGGCGGTAAAGCTTTACGGAAGTGTTTGCGAGGGTGCGGCGGCGGACTGCTCCGATAGAGAGCGCATAGCCGACGAAGCCGAGCGAGCCGTAGACGATTTGTACAAGCTCGTCTATATGTCCGACAGAATAGGCGAATGCTTTGACGCGGTTATATCGGGAGTTACAAACTTCGGCGTATTCTGCGAGCTTGAAAACACTATCGAGGGACTTATTCCCTTGGAAGTTCTGCCCGACGAAAAGTACGAATACTTTGCCGAAAAGTTTTTACTTAAAGGCAAAAAACACAGCTTCCGCCTCGGCGAAAAAATTAAAATACGCGTTGACGGGTGCGATTTCGGCAAAATGCGCGTAATGTTTTCGTTAAACGATTAAAAAAATTATTTACTAACACCTTTTTTGTGATATAATAAAGAAAGTAATGAAGACTATTGCTTACAACAAAAACGCCGGATTCGAGTATTTTATACTCGAAAAATACGAGGCGGGAATAGTGCTTGAAGGCGCGGAGGTTAAGTCGTTAAGGGCGGGAAACTGCAACCTTAAGGACAGCTTTTGCCTTATACGAAACGGCGAGGTTACGCTTAAAAACGCACATATTGCCGTTTACGACAAGGCGGGCGCTTTTTCGTCAAAGGACAGCAAGCGCGATAGACGGCTTTTGATGCACCGCGCGGAGATAGATAAAATAGTCGGAAAGATTAACGAAAAAGGTTACACCTTAGTGCCTATCTCCCTCTACTTTTCGGGGAGCTTGGTAAAGGCTGAAATTGCGCTTTGCAAGGGCAAACAGAACTACGACAAAAAAAGGAGCATTGCCGAGCGCGATCAAAAACGCGCTTTGGACAGACAGCTTAAAGAATACAAATAATTTACGAGAGGCAAATATATGAAAGATTACAAGTTAGACACGCTTTGCGTACAGGCAGGCTATTCGCCCAAAACAGGCGAGGCGAGAATACCGCCCGTCGTTCAGTCCACCACCTACGTTTACGAAAAGACGCAGGACATGGCGGATTTATTCGACCTTAAAAGCGACGGCTACTTTTACACCCGGCTTGCAAACCCCACGGTTGCGGCTTTCGAGGGTAAGGTTGCGGCTCTTGAGGGCGGCGTTTGCGCGATAGGGTGCGCTTCGGGAATGAGCGCTACTACGCTTGCGGTCTTTACCGTTGCCGGCGCTGGCGACAACATTTTATCGTCGCAGGCGGTCTACGGCGGAACGTATAACCTCTTTTCAACAACTCTCCCCAAGCTTGGAATAGAGTGCAGGTTTTTCGACCCCGACGCACCCGCTTCGGAAATAGAAAAGCTAATAGATAATAAAACAAAAATGATTTTTACAGAGACGATTGCAAACCCTGCTATTATCGTACTCGATTTTGAAAAGATAGCAAAGATAGCAAAAAAACACAACGTACTTTTTGCCGTTGACAACACGCTTGCAACGCCTATTTTGTGCCGCCCGAAAGAGTGGGGCGCGAACCTCGTCGTTCACTCCTCCTCGAAATA
>JAIDRX010000173.1 GCA_029061495.1 Clostridia bacterium | reverse complement strand
ACTATATACTATATAATTTTCTTGAAAAAAGCAAGTCATTTTCGCCGTAAATTTCAAGCTCGGCGACCTCGTCGCCTTTGCGTATTTTGGTTGGCATTGCAACAGGTTTTACTTCGTATCGTATTTCTTTTTTAGTTTTAACAACTATTTGCTCAGATTTTTCTAATTTGCACGGTATTATGTTACACATAAATACCTTGTTTTCGTCTAATTTCAATAATTTATAGTTGTCAAAACAGCTATCGAATATGGCGCAGCTTCTTTCATACATATCCCTGCAATTCAAAACTACGCAAACTATATCCATACCGTTGCGCTCTGCGGAGGACACAAGACATCTGCCCGCCTTTAAAGTATAACCGGTCTTTACTCCGTTAGCCCCCTCGCACATTCTCAGCATTTTGTTTTTATTTACAAAGCTTCTGTATTTACCTTTATAATTTATTGTTGAAACAATTTGCTTAAACGTTGGATTGTTCATTGCATAGCAAGCTATCTTGCACAAATCTCTTGCCGTGGTATAATGTTCGTTATCGGGAAGTCCGCTGGGATTTTTGAAGTTTGAATTTTCTGTACCTATTTTTCTTGCTCTGTCATTCATTGCCTCGGCGAATTTTTCTATACTGCCGCTGTGGTGAATAGCTAAAGCTGCGGCGCTATCGTTGCCCGAGCGCAACATCAACCCGTACAGTAGATCTCTTATGTCAATTCTTTCGTCTTTTTTGAGATATATGCTTGAGCCTTCCGCACCAACCGCCACTTCTGGTACAGTTATTTCCTCGTCAAGGTTGCAGTCTTCTATAATAATAAGTGCGGTAAGAATTTTTGTCGTACTTGCCATAGGCAGACGGGCATCGGCATTTCCTTCGATTAGAACTTTTCCGGTCGAAAGCTCCATAGCAATTTCAGACTGAGCGCTTGCTTCCGCATTTAATTTTCCCATACCGCCGATTATAAATACACTTAATGCAAAAAATGCTGCGGTAACAACGTATAATAATGATTTACGCATTGTCTGAAATTCTGTTGACAAGCTCTCCAGTTTTATCGATGAGAGTATCTATTGCCCCCTCTTCCATTTTTAAAAGCCTGCAACCTTTACCGTCATCCACAAGAAATCCCTTGGGCTTAACCGTTACAACCGTACCGTTACCGCCCGCAAGTTTAAAGCCGTCGGCTTCTTTAAAGGTTTTAACGTCGCCGTATTCTCCGCCGCCGCTTAAGTTTACTATAGTTACGGTTGACAGAGGAATAACCTGCGAACCACTTACAGTAATTATAGAAGTGCCGATTACCGTATCCGCATCGGCAATCTTCTCAAACGATACTGGTGATTCGTTGAATTCTGTTTCTTTTTTTCTTTTAAGTTTTGAGTTCATTGTACGCTTTCTCCATTAAATAAATTAAAAACATTTTAGTTAAAACGGTCAAATTTATTATTGTAACGGCTTTTGCATAGTACCTCACGTAACTATGTTCCGCATTTAAAACTGTGTAGTTTCTGAGTTTTGTATAATTGCCGTTCATTTGTAAAAATTTATAAACCGCCGTAGTTACTCCGTTTTGCGCAAGCGCGGCGTATGCATTGTTCGGGTTTTTCATTCCAAAGTCGGAAAGCTGAATAATTTTAAATATACAAAGTTGATCAAAAATTTTGTATAGATTAACTCTCAGAAATTTCGGGTTAACTTTTTTATTCTTTCCGTTTACCTGCATTTCGGCGGGGTTATTTTTTATTGAGTTTAAATTCAATAATCTTATAAACCTGTACGCCGTTACGTTTACACTTACGTATTTATCATCTGTATTGACGTAAATATAATTG
>JAIDRX010000172.1 GCA_029061495.1 Clostridia bacterium | reverse complement strand
ATCTATTATATTAAATTATTTAGACTTCTTGGTAGCAGGTTTCTTAGCTGCAGGCTTAGCGGTTGCAACCTTGGTAGTTTTAGCCGCGGGCTTTTTAGCCGTTGTCTTAGCCGCGGTTGTCTTTTTTGCGGCAGGTTTTTCAACGTAGCAGTTCTTCTTTAAAGTGTCAAGGCTTTCCCAAAGCTCGGCAGGTATCCTTGAGCGAATTGCGGTATTGTAGTAGTTTTCGATTTCCTCGGCTTCCTTATACCACTTTTCTTTGTCGACGGTAAGTATTTCTTTAAGCGCGTTAAGGTCAAACTTTTTGCCTTCGGAAATGTCGTAGTCGAGTTCGGAAATGTCGATATCCTCAGCCTTGGGAACGTAGCCTATGGCAGTCTCGTCCGCGTCCACGGGATTCTCGTCGCAACGCTTCAAAATCCACTCTAACACGCGCATATTGTCTCCGAAGCCGGGCCACATAAAGTTTCCGTTTTCGTCCTGACGGAACCAGTTTACGTTGAATATCTTGGGAGGGTTTTTAACCTTTTTGCCCATATCTATCCAGTGCTGGAAGTAGTCGCCCATATGGTATCCCGCGAAGGGTTTCATAGCCATGGGGTCGTGTCTAAGAACGCCCGTCGCACCCGTCGCCGCCGCCGTAGTTTCGGACGACATTGCCGAGCCTACGAAAACGCCGTGGTTCCAGTCTCTGGACTGATATACGAGGGGAGTCGTGCTTGCTCTTCTTCCGCCGAAGATAATTGCCGAAAGGGGAACGCCTTTCTTGGAATTGAATTCGGGAGAAACGCAGGGGCAGTTAACCGCGGGAGCGGTAAAGCGCGAGTTGGGATGAGCCGCGCAGGTTGATTTATCTTTCTTGTCGAACTTTTCAGGGTTCCAGGGCTTACCCGTCCAGTCGATGCAGTGCTCGGGAAGCTCTTTCGAAAGTCCTTCCCACCACACGGTCATATCGTCCGTGTTTAATGCAACGTTCGTGAATATCGTGCCGCGCTTGGTTGACTGAAGCGCGTTGTAGTTGCTGTGTTCGTTGGTGCCGGGAGCAACGCCGAAGAATCCGTTTTCGGGGTTGACAGCCCAAAGCCTTCCGTCGTCGCCGACTCTTATCCAGGCAATATCGTCGCCCACGCACTCTATCTTATAACCCTTTTTAATGTAGTGCTCGGGGGGAATAAGCATTGCAAGATTTGTCTTGCCGCACGCGGAGGGGAAAGCCGCCGCAACGTACTTTTTAGTTCCGTCGGGATAAGTTACGCCAAGGATAAGCATGTGTTCAGCCATCCAGCCCTCGTTTTTGCCGAGGTAGGATGCGATACGGAGTGCAAAGCACTTTTTGCCGAGAAGAACGTTTCCGCCGTAAGCCGAGTTAACAGAAATAATGGTGTTGTCCTCGGGGAAGTGCATAATGTATCTCTTTTCTGCGTCGACATCGCACTTAGCGTGGAAGCCTTTAATGAAGTCTCCGTTTTTGCCGAGCGAATCAAGGCACTGCTTGCCTACTCTCGTCATTATGTTCATATTCAATACGACGTATATGCTGTCGGTAACTTCGATACCGATTTTAGCGAAGTCGCTTCCTACGACGCCCATCGAGTAAGGGATAACGTACATCGTCCTGCCCTTCATAGAGCCGCGCGCAATTTCGCTTGCAAGCTCGTAAGCCTGCTTGGGGTCCATCCAGTAGTTGACGGGACCCGCGTCCTCTTTATTTTTAGTGCATATAAAAGTTCTGTCCTCTACGCGCGCAACGTCGTTGACCTTGGTGCGGTGAAGGTAGCAGTCGGGCAATAAATTTTCATTGAGTTTTATAAGCTCGCCGCTCTTTACGGCTTCCTCTTTAAGCGCCTTAATCTGCGCGGCGCTTCCGTCTATCCAGACGATTTTATCGGGCTGGCCGAGGGCAGCGCTTTCTTCTACAAAATCAAGAACCTTTTTGTTTTTAGTCAGTGCCATTTATAATCTCCTTAAAAATTCTACAATTTTTTCCTTTTATATTATACAAAAAGTATTATCTAAATGCAAATAAAATAAAGTAATTTTCAGTGCAAATATGCGTATGAAAATATAGTGCAAAAATATTTGTGATTTTACAAATTTTGCGGTTTTTTTCGCGTCCGCTGCATAGTATAATAAGAATAAACAAACGCCGCGCGCGTAGCGGCAAAGGGGAATTTTATGGGTGGTTACACCAAAAATATTGCGGTGATACGCGGACTTAAAAGCGGCTTTTCCGCGGACGGCGGGTTGCTTTCGGGTTTGGTAAAAGCCGAAAAGTACGGCTCGGAATTAAAGGTCGAAGTGTCGCTTATAAACTTCGCGCCCCTGTCTGAGGGCAGATACGTCTGCGCAGTTTCGGACGGAAAGTCCGTTCAGGTAATCGAGGGAACGGCTTTCGAGGGAGCTTCGGAAGTTGACACCTCTCTTGGGTTTGCCGCGCTTATATGCTTTGTCAACGGTACAGTTTCACCAGTGGCGAGCGCGGTGTGCGGAAACTTTCAGTCCGCCGCCCTCGGCATTAAAGAGGAAATCGAAAAGCGCGAAAGGCTGAACATTCAACCCCAAAAATCCGCCGAGCCTGCCTACGAGGACGAGGCTTTGGCACAGGAGAATTATTATGAATACGAACAGACTGATGAAAGCTGTAGAGCTGTATGCGAGGATAAGAACGAAAAAGAAATCGGGCGCAGCGTTCGTCAAGATGAGGCGGCTTTTAGCGCTGTCAAGGGTAAAGGCGGACAGGACGGCGTAGAAATTCCCCTCGCGCACGGTGCGTGCTTTTTCGATAAAATGAAAGGGGAAATTGAAAACGTTTTACAAAGCTATCCTAAAGAGGACGGGCTTGAAAGCACGGTCGAAAATTCGCGCTGGGTAAAGATAGATTACGGCGATAAAAAGTATTACGTTTTCGGCGTCATATACGGAGGCGGCAAACCGCAGTATATATGCTACGGAGTACCTTCCACTAACAGCCGCCGACCGCCCGAAAGTCTGGAGGGAATGTCCTCGTACATACCGTCGGCAGACGGCAAGGGCGGCTACTGGGTGATGTATCAGGACGCGGCTACGGGCGCAAGCGTCAAGGTTGAAGCGGAATAATAATATAAGCCGCGCGGAAATTTCCGCGCGGCTTTTTGTTTGGGCGGCGCATATGTGCCGCTTAAAATTCAGACCCAACCGCTGAAACCAGCTCACGGTTTAAAATACGGCGCAATTGCAGGCGTTAAACCGAGGTTGAGCTTTTAATTTGCCTCCCTTACGGAAGGACCGGACAAAAACCCCTTCAACTCAAATCAAAACTGTTCTATGGAGAGTGTCGCATAGAAATCGGGAAACCACCGCCGAAAAAATAATTGCGGGTGAGCGAAGCGCAGGCCGCACCGATAAAAGGCGGGACATATAACCACAGTCGCCACCACCAAACCCTGAAAGGTAAGTAGCATTACACGCTGTACTAACGTCGCCGGAACGCAGCCAAGCAATTTAAAGTTTTTGCCGCGGCTATATGATATCGCAATTTTGAAAAGTTTGCAAATAAAATCGGTGTGAGTGAAGCGCAGGCCGCACCGCTAACTGTACTGAGGGATATGCATACCAGGGAGCTCCTATACCAGATATATAGGAAGCAAGATAAGAAACAGAAAGCTCGCCGTTACGCAGCCAAGCAACTTAAAAGTCTTTGCCACGGTTATATGATAACGCAATTTTAAAAAGTTTGCAAACAAATCGGCGTGAGTGAAGCGCAGGCCGCACCGCGAAGAGGGGAGACGGATAGGTATCATAACCTTTACCATTGCCGCACAGGTACCGTCCGCCATAGGCATCACCGGGATCGCCGGTACGCAGCCAAGCAACTAAAAGCTTTTGCCCGGAAATATTATAGGGGTAATTTAAAAATAATGCAATAAAAAAAGCCGCTCGGGATATCCCCGCGCGGCAAAATGTATTTGCTTACTTTTTAAGCCCTTCTACGAAGTCGGTTATTCTTTCGATAGCCGTAGTTAATTGCTGCATAGAAGTTGCGTACGAACAGCGCACGTGCCTGTCGCCTGCCGAGCCGAAAGCCGACCCGGGCACGACCGCAACCTTGTACTGTTCGAGTAAGCGGTTTGCAAAATCCTCGCCGTTCAGACCGGTAACTTCAACCGAGGGGAAAACGTAAAACGCGCCCTTGGGCTGAAAGCACTTTAACCCGAGAGAGTTGAAAGCGTTTACCAACATTTTGCCGCGGCGGTTGTACTCGGAGCGCATTTCCTCTACCGTTGAAAAGCCGTCGGCAAATCCGTCCTTAAGCGCGCAAACCGCGGCGCGCTGGCTCATCTGCGGCGCGCACAAAATTGTGTATTGGTGAATTTTAAACATAGCATTGTCGATTTCGGCGGGGGCGCACACAAAGCCCACTCTCCAGCCCGTCATTGCAAACGCCTTTGAAAAACCGTTGATAAGTACCGTTCGCTCAGCCATATTGCCAATGGAAGCGATAGAAGCGTGCTGTCCTATATATGTAAGCTCGGCATATATCTCGTCGGATATAACCAAAAGGTCGTGCTTTTCAATTACGGGGACGATAGCTTCGAGCTGTTCCCTCGTCATTACCGCACCCGTGGGGTTGTTGGGGTACGCAACGATTATCGCTTTCGTCTTGGGGGTGATAGCCGCCTCCAGAAGTTCGGGCGTTAAAATAAAGTCGTTATCCGCCGTGCACTTTACGGGGACTGGTGTTCCGCCCGCAAGCGTTATTGTCGGAGCGTATGAAACGTAGGAGGGCTCGGGCACTAAAACTTCGTCGCCCGCCTCGCAGACAGCGCGCATTGCAAGGTCGATAGCCTCGCTTGCGCCGACGGTAATTATCGTCCTTTCGGGCGGATAGGAAACAGAGAACCTTTCTTTTAAGTAGCGGGATATCAGCTCGCGAAGCTCGGGCAAGCCCCTGTTTCCCGTATACTGGGTATAGCCGCGCTGTAAAGAACGTATCGCCGCGTCGCGCACGTTCCAGGGCGTGATAAAGTCGGGCTCTCCCACGCCGAGCGAGATAGCCCCTTCCATTTTCTGAACTATGTCGAAAAATTTTCTGATGCCGCTGGGCTGTAAAGACGCGGCTCTACTGTTTATAAACTTTCTCACTTTATGCCTGCACGCTGAGTCTGTCGGGTGCGCCGAGCTTAAACATTGTTGCGCCCTCTACCTTGTACTTTTTCAGAATAAAATGGGTCGCGGTCGAAATAACCGTGTCGAAGGTGGAAATCTTTTCCGATACAAAGCGCGAAACACTGCGCAAAGATTTGCCCTTTACGATAACCGCAAGGTCGTATGCGCCGCTCATAAGGTAGAGGTTCTGAACCTCGTCGTGGGAGGCAATTTCGTTTGCGATCATATCGAAGCCGTGTCCGCGCTGGGGGGTAACCTTAACTTCTATCAAAGCCTCGACCGACTCGTCCTCTAATGAGTCCGCGTTGACTATCGCGGTATATTTAACTATAACGCCAGCCTCTTCGAGCTTTGCGATTTTCTGGGAAATTACCTTTTCATCGCTGCCCAGCATAGAGGCGATTTTTTTCGCTGTCAGGCGCGAGTCTTCCGTGATAAGCGCAAGTATGTCCTTTTCAATCTTTTCCATTAAAAACCTCCTCGCGGTTTTCTTTTTATTTTATAGTTTTTTAAGCGTAAAGTCAATAAATATACTTACGCAATTTTTTACTGAAAAGTTAATGCCCCGCGCCCAAAGGCGCGGGGCAAACTTACGTCCGCTGATATGCGGCCAGTTTTAAAGGACGCTCAACCCCTTTCGGAAACGGAAGTAAACCAAGCTTAATTGCTTACGTTACACCGTGGTTGAGCAATTTTTCGCCCCCCGAATATGCGGAGGTCAGGACAAAAGCCCCTTCAACTCAAATCAACTGTTCTGTGGTCATTGTACGCACAGAATTCTGGAAATCCCTCGCCATATTATTTTGCAGGGGTGAGTAAAGCGCAGGCCGCACCGCTAACTGCCGCGAGGAGTAAGTGCCGTGAAGACTACCTAAGCCCGAGATAAAACGCGCAGTGAAGGCAGCAGCAGTATCAACAGTGCCGGTACGCAGCCAAGCAAATTAAGACTTTTGCCCTTTGGTAAAGTGTACCGCAAAATAGTTTGGTTTGCAAACGTTTGGCAAGGAAGTTTTGAAGCGCAGGCCGCACCGCAAAGAGTTTAGTAGGGTATGTATCAGCCCCACCGCCACAGCCGGTAAAGTATTGCGATACAATCGAACTATTAAAGTCGCCGGAACGCAGCCAAGCTAAATTAAAGCTTTTGCCCTTTGCAGTAGTTTACCGCAAAATAGTTTTGTTTGCAACATTTGGCAAGGAAGTTTTGAAGCGCAGGCCGCACCGCGAAGTTGAACGCAGAGCAATAACCAACATCGGCGCCATTTCCGGATAAGTAATTACCGCAGTAAGCAGGGGAATACCAGCCGGAACGCAGCCAAGCTAAATTAAAGCTTTTGCCCTTTGCTGTAGTTTACCGCAAAATAATTTTGTTTGCAAACATTCGGCAAAGAAGTTTTTGAAGCGCAGGCCGCACCGCTAAAAGTTTAGACGGGTAATAATCGTACCCACCGCCACAGCCGGTAAAGTATTGCGATACAATCGAACTATTAAAGTCGCCGGAACGCAGCCAAGCAACTTAAAGCTTTTGCCCTTTGGTACAGTATACCGCAATTTAATTTTGGTTGCAACATATGGCGAGGCAAAGTTTTGAAGCGCAGGCCGCACCGCTAAAAGTCGCGCGGGATATGCCCAAGTAGCGGAGCCACTACCCGAAAAGTAACCTGTATTATTAGCAAAATCACCGCTGGCACGCAGCCAAGTAAATTAAGACTTTTGCCCTTTGAAATATTATACAATTGTTTTACTTTCGGCGCAACAAACGGGCGCGGTATAAATTAAGTTTACTTTTATCTTTTTTGCGTGTATAATGGTAATATGTTCAGGATTTGGGGCAAGGTCATTAAAGACGGTAAAATTTTAAATCAGGTAACTTACGAGCGCGACGACAAGTTCACGTATTCGCAATTTTTCGAATACCTTGCGGACATCTGCGAGGAGCTGGATATCGCCACCCCCGTGCTTTTGAAAACGCACATTTTCAACTATGCTAAGTTTAACACCGTCAGATTTATTCCGCGCGACTTTGCGGAACCCGTTGACTTTGACAAACTCGTTTTAGACAACATAGTTTTATAAAATTGGCGCATACTTCGGGTATGAAGATAACCTGTTATTTATGCGTTTCGATTTTGATTTTTTTAGGAATATGCGGCGGCGTTTACGCGTTTACGCATTTCAACCTTTTGCTTTTTCTGTGCTTAAAGAACGACGTAATATACCGCAGCCAGCTTGCGATAGGCGGAGTTGCCGCACTTTACACCGTTTACAGCCTCATAGCTTTCAAGCCGTTCAAGGGTTTAAAATAAAGCGTTCGCGGGGAAATATTTGCCGTGCAACAAGGTTTAAGTGTTGACAAAAAAGTTATTTGAATATATAATAAAGAAGCTGTAAGCGTGGTTCCGCTATGTTCGGAATCACGTTTGTTTATCACAAAGCTATTTTTAAGTAAATTTCAAAATATAAAGAGGTAACAAATGGCAGACCAACAGTTTGTAATGACGCAAAAGAACTACGACGATCTTAAAAAAGAGCTTGACTATCTCGTCAAGGTAAAACGCCCCGAAATTATCGAGCGCATTGCCGAGGCGCGCAGCCACGGCGACCTTTCGGAGAACGCGGAGTACGACGCGGCCCGCGAGGAACAGCGTTCGAACGAGGGCAAGATTGCAGAGCTTGAGTATCAGATTAAAAACGCGGACGTCCGCGAGGAAGTAACCGACAACAGCTACGTTCACCTGAACAGCGTCGTTAAAGTTTACGACTCCGACATGGAGGAAGAAGCAACCTACACTATAACTTCCGTAACCGACGTAGACGTTATGAACGGTAAAATTTCGGTAGAGTCCCCCGTGGGCGCGGCTCTCCTTAAAAAGAAAAAGGGCGACAAAGTTACGGTTTCCTGCCCCGACGGCTCCTCTTACACACTTAAAATTCTCAGCATAAAGTAAAGGATAACTATGGACGAAAATACTACACCCCTCACAGAGGAAGAACTTGCCGAGCAGTCGCGCATACGCCGCGAAAAACTGCAGAAGCTTACTGAGGAAGGCAACAACCCTTTCGTAAAAGTCAAGTATGACGTAACCGCACATTCGAACGGAATTAAGGCGGACTTCGAAAAACTCGAGGGAAAGGAAGTTTGCATTGCGGGCAGACTTATGTCGCGCCGAATTATGGGCAAAGCTTCGTTTTGCCACATTCAGGACCACGAAGGACGCATTCAGATTTACGTCCGCCGCGATGACGTCGGCGAGGACGATTACGCTTCGTTTAAAAAGGACTACGATATCGGTGATATAGTCGGCGTAAAGGGCTACGTTTTCAAAACGCAGACGGGCGAGGTTTCGGTCCACTGCAACCATATAGAGATGCTTACCAAGTGTCTTCACCCCCTGCCCGAAAAACAGCACGGACTTAATAACGCGGATATAAGATACAGACAGAGAGAGCTTGACCTCATAGTAAACCCCGAGGTCAAGGATACCTTCGTTAAGCGCTCGAAAATTTTAGGCGAGATACGCAAGTACTTAGACGGTAAAAACTTCTGCGAGGTTGACACCCCCGTTTTAAACACGATAGAAATAGGCGCGGCGGCGCGCCCCTTCAAGACGAGGCACAATGCGCTGGATATCGATATGTATCTGCGCATTGAAACCGAGCTGTACTTAAAGAGACTTATAGTCGGCGGCTTCGACAGAGTTTACGAGGTCGGCAGAATTTTCCGTAACGAGGGAATGGACGCTTACCACAACCCCGAGTTTACCACGGTCGAGTGTTACGCGGCTTATCTCGATTACTTCGATTTAATGGATTTGGTCGAGGATATGTACTCGACAATTGCAAAAAAGGTCTGCGGAACGACGGACATTACCTATCAGGGAACGGAAATTCACCTGGGCGGTAAATGGGCGCGCCTCACCATGAAAGAGGCGGTCAAGAAGTACTGCGGCGCGGACTACGACGAGTGGAAGTCGGACGCGGACGCGCGCGAGTGCGCAAAGAAGCTTGGCGCGGAAGTTAAGGAAGGCGAGGCGGCAACGAAGGGACACGTTCTCATTGCTCTCTTTGACGAGTTCTGCGAGGACAAGCTTATACAGCCCACTTTCATTTACGACTATCCCGTAGAAAACTCTCCCCTTGCAAAGCGCAAGGAAAACGATACCGCGTTCACGCAGAGGTTTGAGTATTTCATTTGCGGACACGAGTACGGCAACGCCTTTTCCGAGTTAAACGACCCCATAGACCAGAAGCAGAGGTTTATTAAGCAGGTTGAGGAAAAGCGCGCACAGGAAAAGAATTGCAACGCGCAGGTTGACGAAGAATTCGTAACCGCGCTCGAATACGGACTTCCCCCCACGGGCGGACTTGGCTTCGGCGTCGACAGACTTATAATGTTGCTCACAGACAGCCCTACGATTCGTGATGTATTGTTATTCCCCACAATGAAACCTAAGAAATAAAACGCCGTATCTACTGCGGCGGTTTTACGTAACGAACAGACAGAGGTATTTTATGTACGACTATCTTATCTATTCGCGGCTGAAAAAATATGCTAAGGCGCAAAAACTTTATCATATGCCCGGTCATAAGGCGCGCGGAGAGTTCAGGGCTATGTTCCCCGACGCGCAGCTTGACGTTACCGAGCTTTCCTATTCGGACAACCTTTCCTGCCCGACGGGCATTATTGCCGCGGCGCAGAAGGACATTGCCGAAATTGTCGGCTCTACCGCAAGCTTTATTACGACGGACGGTTCGTCCAGCGGCGTTTACGCCATGCTGTTCGCCGCGTCCAAACGCGGAAACAAAATAATCGTACAGCGCAACTCGCACCAGAGCGTATGGGGCGCATGCAGACTTTTCGGGCTCGAGCCTTTGATAGTGCAGGGCGAGGAAAAGGACGGAATACTCACCCCTCCTCCCTGCGATATAATAGAAAAACTTATTTCTAACGACAACAATATCGCGGGCGTGCTTATAACCTCGCCCGACTACTACGGCAACATTGCCCCCCTCGATAAATACGCGGAGATAACGCGCGAGCACGGCAGACTTCTGCTCGTGGACGAGGCGCACGGCGCGCACCTTGCTTTCGGCGACAGAAAGGGATATGCGGGACTCTACGCGGATATGTGGGTGGACGGAGCGCACAAAACCCTGCCCACGCTTACGCAGGGCGCTATCCTTTCCGTCAACGGCGAGGAGCTTGTTCCCCTCGCGGAAGAGGGCATAAGCCTTTTCAGAACGACTTCCCCCAGCTACCCCATTATGGCTTCGGTTGAGTACGGTGTGAAGTTCCTTGTAAACAACCCGAGATTTATTCAGAATGCAAAGTCGGCGGTAACGGCTTTCAGGCGCGAGGTCGACGGAATTATCCCCGTTGTCCGCAATGACGACTGGACCAAACTTTTAATCGACTTCAAACCCCTCGGCATATCCCCCGACGTTGCGGCGGCAAGGCTTGAAAAGAAGGGAGTTTACGCCGAGCTTTCGGACGGAAGGTTTTTACTTTTCTACCTCTCGCCCGTAACGTATGCGGCGGATTTGACGGCTTTAAAGAAAAAGCTTTTGTCAATAATCAATAACAAGAAGGTTAAGGGCACTTATACCGAAAAGCCTTCCGTGCCCATGTGCGATAGATCTTACAGCTTCCAGTACGCACTGCGCAAAGCCTGCGAATGGATTGACCTGGAGGACGCGGTGGGCAGAATGTGCGCCAAGAACGCGGGGATTACTCCCCCCTGTATCCCCGTGGTTGTTACCGGTGAAATTATTTCCGCGGCGGCAGTAAAAACGCTCACGAGCGCAAAGACTACATTCGGAATCAAAGACGGAAAAATATGCGTGGTAAAGAAATGACGCGCGGCAAGTTTATAACCTTCGAAGGTTGCGAGGGGTGCGGCAAAAGCACGCAGCTAAGACTACTTTCGGAGTATCTCGATAAAAAGGGTATCGACTATATCTTAACACGCGAACCGGGCGGCAGTGAAATTGCCGAGCAGATAAGGCGCATTATTCTCGACGGGAAGAACGCCGATATGAGCGACGAGTGCGAGGCACTTTTGTATGCGGCGGCGCGCGAACAGCATTTAAAGGACAGGGTTATCCCTGCGTTAAACAGCGGGGAGTTAGTCATATGCGACAGATACGTAGACTCTTCCCTCGCTTATCAGGGAACGGCGCGTGGCTTGGGGGAAAAGTTTATAGAAATGATAAACTACCACGCCATACACGACTACTCACCCGACCTGACGGTGTTTTTAAATCTTCCGCCCGACAAAGCTTTTTCACGAAAGCACGGCGCGGACGAGAACGACAGAATGGAACAGCAGGGGCTGGACTTCCATATGAAGGTCTATAAAGGCTACCTTGCTTTGGCGGAAAAATATCCGCGCATATCCCCGGTGGACTGCAGCGGAACGAAGACAGAGACAAACGCTAAGATAATTGCTCTTTTGGAGAGCAAGGGTATAATCTGAATTGAAACAGCTTATTTGCAACACAACCGCATATAAAGTTTTTTGCGGAGATAAGGACAGCGGCAAGCTTTCGCACGCGTATATGCTGCACTTTGCGGATACGCAAAACCTGCGCGCCGCCCTTAAAATATTCGCGCTCCGCTTTTTCGGACTTGACGAAAATTCGGTTGACGGCAAAAGACTTTTGAAAGAGGCTTTGCCCGACTGCCGGATATTCCCCGAGGAAGGCAAAAAACTAAATGCGGAGGCGGTAAGCGCAATACTTGACGACAGCGCTTTGCGCCCGTTGGAGCGGGACAGAAAGCTTTTTATAATCTGCGGGTTCGAGCAGGCTTCGGCGCTATTACAGAACAAGCTTTTAAAAACTTTGGAAGAGCCGCCCGCAGGCGTTTACTTTTTACTTGGCGCAACCTCTCTCTCCCCCGTTTTGGACACGGTCCGCTCGCGCGTTAAAACGCTGACTATTGCCCCCTTTACGGAGAGTGAAATTTTCGCGGCGCTTGAGAGGAAGGCAAGTAATCCTTTAAATGCGGACGCGGCTAAAAGCTGCGGAGGTATTCTCGGCGCGGCGGAGAACATGGTCGGCGGCGGCTGGTTTAAAGAGGTACGCGCGGCGGCTAACGAAATCTGCACGACGGTTAAGGTCGAAGATATCGGCGCGGTCGCGGCAAAGTACGGCGACACCCAGTACAAAAACGAATTATTGACGGAAATTCAACTTAACTTTTATAACGCGCTTTGCGAAGTTTCGCGCGGGGATATTCAGGTTGAAATTGCAAAGCTTTGGCAAAAAGCCGCCTTAATCTACGCAATTGAAAGCGTAAACAAGGCGTGCGCGGACGTTAAATTCAACGCATATTTTCAGGGTCTTTTATACGATATGATGCTGAGGAATATCGAGGAGAACGACAGATGGTTAAAATTACAGGCGTAACTTTTAAGGAGGGCGGAAAGGTCTACTACTTCGCCCCCGGTAAAGACAGATATGAAAAAGGTATGGGCGTAATAGTCGACACCTCGCGCGGACTCGAATACGCGACGGTTACTATTCCCTTTGCGGAAATAGAGGAGGAAAAAATAATTTCCCCCTTGAAAAAGGTTGTGAGAATTGCAACCCCCAAGGATAAAGAGACGGTCAAGCGCAACGAGGAAAGAAAGCCCGAGGCAATGAAGACCGTGCAGGAAAAAATAGAAAAGCACAATTTGGATATGAAGCTTATCGACTGCGAGTTTGCATTCGACGGAAGTAAAGTTGTGTTCTACTACTCCGCCCCCGCGAGGGTTGACTTCAGAGAGCTTGTCAAAGAGCTTTCGTCAACCTTCAGGATGAGGATAGAGCTCCGCCAGATAGGTATCCGCGACGAGATAAAGATGATAGGCGGACTTGCCCCCTGCGGCAGAGAATGCTGCTGCTCGAGCTGTATGCCCGATATCAGCAAGGTTTCCATCAAGATGGCTAAAACCCAGGGGCTTTCGTTAAACCCCGGTAAAATCTCGGGCCTTTGCGGAAGGCTGATGTGCTGTCTGTCTTACGAAAACGACTACTACGCGGAGGCGGGCAGGCAGATGCCCAAGCTCGGCTCGGAGGTAGGCACGCCCGACGGAAAGGGTACGGTCGTAAACGTCAATATGATTAAAATGCAGGTGCGCGTAAAGATAGAGGACAAGTCGAAAGATTTATTCACCTATCACGACTACCCCGTCGACCAGATCAGATTCAAGCGCGGACCGAAGCCCGAAAAGGAAGAAAAGGACGACGATTTGGGCGACGAGATAAAAGAAATTATCGACTAAGTTCAAAAAATTTTCCGTTGCCTACTTTACAGCGGAAAATTTGTGTGATATAATACATCTTACAAACGTATTAAAATTTTTTGGAGGAAGTTTATGGCACACAATATATCGGACGAATGCGTAAGCTGCGGCGCGTGCGCAGGCACTTGCCCCGTTGAAGCTATTTCCGAAGGCGCTGACAAGTACGTTGTTAATCCCGACGTATGCATCGACTGCGGAGCTTGCGAGGACGTTTGCCCCACCGGAGCTATTCACCCCGCAGAGTAAAATCGTGCAATGAGAAAGCGGAGAGAGTACCTCTCCGCTTTTTACTTTATATCGGCATTGTATATACTTCGCGCTACTGCGTTGTGCTTGCGTTTTGTTTTGGTCATTTACTTTAAGTAAACTCCCTGCGACAAAGCCGCGCACGTCTTGTACCGCTCGTATCTCCAACGCCGAGAGGGTTTTGTATGTTAAAAGACGGTGAAGTAACCGAAGAGTTTTTCGGCGATAAAAAGATAATACAAAATATTAATCTGTACCGTTTTACTTCGGACAGTATTCTTTTGTCGCGCTTTGCAAGGGCTAAAGTCAACGATATTGTGGCGGACTTCTGCTCGGGCAGCGGAGTCGTGGGCTTCCACTTCCTCTGTTTAAAACCGCAAATAAAAAGCTTAACCCTTTTTGAAATGCAGCCCTCGCTTGCGGATATGTCGCGGCGGACGGCTGAAATGAACGGCTTTAACTGCGAAGTCGTTAACTGCAAATTACAGGATATTTCAAGGGAGTACGACGATAAGTTTTCGCTGATTCTTTGCAACCCCCCGTACGAAAAGTCGGGCTTCGATAACGAGGTTTACGAAAAGGCGATTTGCCGAAAAGAGATAACCATCACCTTAAAAGAAATCGCGGACGCGGCTTTTAAAAAATTAAAGTTCGGCGGAAGGCTTGCAATTTTAAACCGCGCCGACCGAAGCGCGGAGCTTATTTACGAGTTAAAGTCCCGCGGGCTCGAGCCTAAACGAATGCAGTTCGTCAGCGGCGGCGAGGGGGCAAAGCCCTACCTCGTTATGGTCGAGGCGGTCAAGGGCGGGAAGGAAGGCGTTGACGTTTTACCCGCCATTATCAACGCGCGAAACGGAAACTCAAACTTAAATCAATAACGGAGTATGTATGCGAAAAGCAGGTAAAAAGGGAACGCTGAGAAGGTTCGCAAGTTATTACAAACCGCACAAAAAACTTTTCATAATAGATATGTGCTGTGCGTTTATAATATCCGCGTTCAATCTCGTTTACCCGTATATTACCAAAGAGATTATAAACGTTTACGTCCCCAACAAGCTTTTAAATTATCTGCTTGTGGCGGGCGCGCTTTTGCTCGGCTTTTACGTAATCAAGGCAGTACTCAATTATATCTTGCAGTACTGGGGGCATCTTGTGGGGGTTCGCATTCAGGCAGACTTGCGCAGCGAGCTTTTCAAGCATTTGCAAAAGCTCCCCTTCTCATACTTCGACGACAACAAGACGGGCGTTATTATGAGCCGAATGACGAACGACTTATTTGAAATTTCAGAGCTGGCTCACCACGGTCCCGAGGACGTCTTTCTATCCCTCGTAACGGTTATAGGCGCGTTTATAATGCTTGCATTCATCAACGTATATCTTGCGCTTATCGTCTTTGCGGTAGTACCTTTGGGCGTTGTTATATCCGCTATTTTACGCAGGAGAATGAAGCGCGCTTTCGCCCGCGTTCGTATAGTTCAGGGCGAGATTAACGCCGATATAGAAAGCGCCGTTTCGGGTATGCGCGTGTCGCGTGCGTACAGCGCGCAGGAGCACGAAAGCCAGAAGTTCGAGGAAGGCAACAAAGAGTTCGTCAAGGCAAGGAGCGGACAGTACAAAGTCATGGGCGAGTTTCAGTCGTCAATGAACTTCTTTATGGACTTTTTGTACTTCGCCGTAATTTTGGCGGGCGGACTTTTCCTCTATTACGACTTTATCGACCCCGGCGAGTTTGCCGCGTTCGTACTTTACATAACCGCGCTTATCACCCCCATAAGGACGCTGATAAATATATTCGAACAGATTCAGGAGGGCATGACGGGCTTCAAGCGGTTTTGTGAAATTATGGACGTCCCCGCCGAGGAGGAAAACCCGAACGCCCTCACCCCCGAAAATATTAAGGGCGATATAGAGTTTAAGGACGTAACCTTCGGCTATAAGGGCGGAGAGAGTAAGGTTATCAGCGACTTTTCAATGAAAATTTCCGCGGGCAGAACTATCGCGCTCGTCGGTCCGTCGGGCGGCGGCAAGACGACTATATGCCACCTTATCCCCCGCTTTTACGAAATAGACAGCGGCGCAATAACCGTGGACGGATACGATATCCGCGAGCTTGACAGGGCGTGGCTCAGAAAGAATATCGGCATTGTTCAGCAGGACGTCTTTCTGTTTAACGGAACTATCCGCGAGAACATTGCCTACGGCGACTTTAACGCAACCGAGGAAGAGATTATCGCGGCGGCGAAAAAGGCGAACATTGACGAGTATATCCGCACCCTTCCCGAAGGGTATGACACTTGCGTGGGCGAGCGCGGAGTCAAGCTTTCGGGCGGACAGAAACAGAGGGTCTCCATCGCGCGCGCCTTCCTTAAAAATCCGCCCATACTTATTTTGGACGAGGCGACTTCGGCTTTGGACAACGCGACCGAAATGCAGATACAGGAAGCGCTTGCAAAGCTTAGCGAGGGCAGAACTACCCTAGTCGTTGCGCACAGACTTTCAACCGTTAAAAACGCGGACGAAATCATAGTAATTACTCACGACGGAATATGCGAGCGCGGCTCGCACGAGGAGCTTCTCGCTAAAAACGGAATTTACAAAAAGCTGTACGACTATCAGTTTAAAGAGGCATAAAATGATAAATATAGTGGCAACGCCGATAGGCAATTTAAAGGATATAACCCTGCGCGCATTGGAGGTTTTAAAAAGTGCGGACGCAATTTACTGCGAGGATACCCGCCACTCATTAAAGCTTTTAAACGCATACGATATAAAAAAGCCCCTCTTTCCCTGCCATAAATTTAACGAGCGCGCCGCCGCGGAAAAGATAATTTCCGCCGCGCGCGAGGGTAAAGAAATCGCCGTAATTTCGGACGCGGGCATGCCCGTTATATCCGACCCCGGCAACGTTCTCTGCACGGCGTTAAAAGAGGAAGGCATTGCGTACACGGTTATCCCCGGGGCGAATGCGTTTTTGTCTGCGCTTATCCTCTCGGCAATGCCTGCGGACAGATTTGCGTTTATCGGCTTTCTGCCCGACAAGGCGGGGGAGAAAAAACAGCTCCTTGAAAAGTACAAGGATTTGGATATGACCCTCTGCTTCCACGTCGCGCCGCAGGATATCGACAGGGATATATCGGCTATGTATTCCGTTTTCGGCGACAGAAACGCCTGCGCCGTTCGCGAGATAACCAAGATTCACGAGGAGGCGGTCAGCTTTACTTTATCGCAAGGTCTGGCGGGTGAAAAGCGCGGCGAATACGTCGTGCTTGTAGAGGGCGCAAAGGAACGCGCAAACGCCTTGAACGACTTGCCCGAGCGCGAGCATATACTTCACTATATGGCGCAGGGAATGGACAAAAAAGAGGCTTTAAAACAGGCGGCAAAGGACAGGGGCGTACCCAAGTCCGAGCTGTACAAATTTTCACTTGATTTGTGATTTTACTTGTCATTTCGAGCGCCAGTCGAGAAATCTTGCGCCCGCGAAACTAAAGCGCGGGCGCTGTATTATTTGATTTATAAAAAAGCAAATGCTATAATATTTTAAAGGGCAAGAACCTTAATTTGCTTGGCTGCGTTCCGGCAATTATAGTGTTGCGTGTACTGCTGAGTATCTCTCGTTGTCAGGTGGTGGTGTCTATACTTACTCTACGCGCCTATTAACGGTGCGGCCTGCGCTTTGCTCACTTCGCAAAATTATTACGGCGAGGGATTTCCAGAATTCTGTGTGTACATTGACCACAGAACAGATTGATATGAGTTGAAGGGGTTTTTGTCCTGTCCTTGTCTTTTTGTCGGCAAGGCGAATCAGGCTCAACCACGTCCTGACGCGTACAATTAAGTGCGGTTCAGGTTCGTTTGCGATTTGCGGTTGGGCCACCTATTAAAAATCAGCGGCGGCGAGTTTTTAACTCGCCGCCGCTTTATGTTTTATCAATAATAAACTTCCTCAATTACGCCGCCGCCGAGGCAATACTTTTCATCGTAGAATACGGCGTACTGCCCTTCGGTAACCGCGCGCTGGGGGGCCGCAAATTCAACCGTAGCGGTGTCTCTGTCAAGCTTAACCTGTACCTTCTGTTCGGGCTGGCGGTATCTGAATTTTGCGCCGCACTCAAAATTTGTCGGGGGCATATTGCCTATCCAATTCAGCCCGGTAACCTTACAAGCCTTAGAGTATAGCGGGCTTTCGTCCCCGTGCGAGACGTAAAGGATATTGTTTTTCAAATCTTTTTTAACGACGAACCATCTGCCTTCCTCGCCGTGCCTTCCGCCGAGGTCAAGCCCCTTGCGCTGACCTATGGTGTAATGCATAAGTCCGATATGCTCGCCGACGGTTTCGCCGTCAAGCGTTATTATTTTACCCGACTGCGCGGGGAGATAGGACTTTAAAAAATTGCGGAAGTTCCGCTCGCCGATAAAGCATATCCCTGTGGAGTCTTTCTTTCCCGCCGTGGCAAGTCCTGTTTCCTCGGCAATTTTTCTTACCTCGGGTTTAGGCAAATCCGCTAAGGGGAACAGAACGTTTGCAAGCTGTTCCTCGCGCACCTGATTTAAAAAATAGGTCTGGTCCTTGCCCGCGTCCGCCGCCTTCACAAGGCGGTGCTTGCCGTCCGCAGAATGTTCTATTCCGCAGTAGTGCCCCGTCGCGATATAGTCCGCGCCCATGCTCAGCGCGTACTCGCGGAAGGGGCCGAACTTAATTTCGCGGTTGCATAAAACGTCGGGGTTAGGGGTCCTGCCCGCGGCGTATTCCTTAAGGAAGTGCGAGAATACTCTGTCCTGATACTGCTTTGCAAAGTTTACGCTGTAGTAGGGAATATCCAGCGCCGAACACACGCGCCTGACGTCGGCAAAGTCCTCGTCCGCACTGCATGCGCCGCGTTCGTCCGCCTCCTCCCAGTTCATCATAAACAGTCCTATTACGTTGTAGCCTTCACGCTTTAACAGGTGTGCGGCGACGGAAGAGTCAACTCCGCCGCTCATTCCCACGACAACAGTTTTCATAAAATTATTATAGCATAGCCGATTACTATTTGCAATTATTTTAAATTGTGCTATAATACCGTTATGAATTTGCCCGCGGACGATTATATTTTATTATCGCTTGTCAACACCAAGCTTCGCGACGAATACCCCTCTTTGCAATCACTTTGCGGGGAAGAAGACGTTGACGAAACCGAGCTTTGCTCCCGCCTTGCAAAAGCGGGTTACGGTTACGACGAAGCCCGCAACGCGTTTGTAAGCAAATAAATATACGTATCCGTAGCGCAACCGGATAGAGTAATCTCTCCGTCGTACCGAAGCACGGACGTGCTTACGCTATGTGCCGTTCGGGAATAAATTAAATATGCATCCGTAGCTCAGTTGGATAGAGCAATAGCCTCCGACGCTATGTGCCGCTGGTTCGACTCCAGTCGGGTGCACCACCGCGTGAACAGTACGGCTTTTGCAAAAAAGCGTACTGTTCATTATTCGGTAACTACGGCAAATAAAACAAATTTTATATACAGAGGTTGTCGATATGAAAATCGGAGTAATAGACGTCGGCGGAGGATTCCGCGGGATTTATGCAACGGGTGTTTTGGACTACTGCCAGGACAACAACATAGAGTTTGATTTGGCGTTGGCTATTTCGGCGGGAAGCGCAAATCTTGCGTCCTTTCTTGCAAGACAGCGCGGACGCAACCACAAGTTCTATACGGAGTACGCTTTCAGAAAGCAGTATGCAAGTTTGCGGAATTTCATTTTAAAAAGAAATTTTTTCAATATGGAATACGTCTACGGTACGCTGAGCAACGCTGACGGAGAATATCCTTTGGATTACGCCGCTTTGCGCGACAACCCTGCCGAACTGATAGTTATTGCAACCGACGCGCAGACGGGCGAGGCGGAGTATTTCGATAAAAGCTATCTGGCACAGGACAGCTACGACCCGATGAAGGCGTCGTCTTCTATTCCGTTTTTCAATAAGCCGTACTTAATTAACGGCAAACCTTATTATGACGGTGCGCTCGGCGATCCCGTACCCGTTAAAAAAGCGTTTGAGTTGGGTTGTGATTTGGTCGTTCTTATTTTGACCAAGCCCGAAAACAAACCGCGCGAACAGGGCAGGGACCCTCAAATCGCAAAGCGGATACAAAAGAAGTATCCCAAGGCCGCCGAGCAGCTTCGTTTGCGTGCCGAGCATTACAACGAGGGCGTGGCTTTGGCACAGGAATACGCAAAGCAAGGCAAAATGATTATCGTTTCTCCCGACGATACCTGCGGAGTAGATACGTTACATAAGGACAAACCGTCGCTGCAAAAACTTTACGAAAAGGGTTATGCGGACGGACAAAAGATAAAGGAATTTTTACATCGGAAAGGTTTATATGAAAGTCGTTAAAAAACAGCGTAACAGTAAAATGTGTATTATGTGCGGACTTGATAACGAGTACGGCGTGCGCGCCCCCTTTTACAGTATGGAGGACGGAAGTGTGATGACTGTATTTTCATACCGTGAACAGCATCAAAGCTACCCCGGCAGAGTACACGGAGGACTCATTACGAGTATGCTTGACGAAATGGGTTTGCGCGCGCTGTGGGCGAAAGAGCTTACGGAAGAAAGCTTCGGGGTTACTACGTCTATCGAAACCAAATTCAGAAAACCCGTGCCTTATAACGAAACGATTATCGGCAAGGGTGTTATCATAAAGGATATGCCGAGATTCTGCACCGCAGAAGTGGGACTTTATGACAAACACGGCAATTTGCTTTCAAACGGTGTTGTAAATTATTTGAAATTGAGCGTTAAAGAAATTGCCGAAAACGCTTCCGCCCACGAAGAATTATGTTATATGATTGACGACGGAGTAACGGAAATCAATTTTGAATAAGCCTGTTAGGTTTATCTTATGCCTCTTTTGCAATACAGGCAACGCCGCCCGCGCTTTAGTTGCGCGGGCGGCTGATTTTATAAAAGCTTAAACTGTTTACTTTGCGGACGGGAAGTTATATAATAAGAGCAAAGGGAGAAAAAACATTGGCTACCGTTTACCCGATTTTGCTTGTGCACGGAATAGTTTTCAAAGACAGCAGAATTTTTAAAGCTTTCGGAAAAATAGGAAAGAAGTTAAAGGCGCAGGGCTATTGCGTATATTCAAGCAGGCAGGACGGCTTCGGTACTATTGAAAACAACGCCGCGCAGTTAAAGGCGCAGATAGAGGAAATACTCATAAAAGAGGGCGCGCAAAAGGTAAACTTAATCGCACATTCCAAGGGCGGGCTTGACTGTAAATATTTGATAAAAGAGCTTGGCATGGAGGATAAGGTTGCCTCGCTGACCACGCTTTGCACTCCGCACAGGGGTTCGCCCGTGGCGAGCAGAATAATGAAGCTGCCTAAGCCCATTTTAAAATTTACCGCATTTTGGATAAACTTCTGGTACCGCATTTTCGGAGATAAGCACCCCGACGCGTACGGAGTCTGTAAAGAGCTGCAACGGAGCGACGGCGGGGAGGAGGAAGTGCCCGGTGTTTACTGCCAAAGTTTTTCCGCTACAATGCAGAGGGCAAAGGACGACTTTGTTATGAGTATTCCGCTCGCGTTTTCACGCAGGCTTGAAAAGGGGGACACGGACGGGCTCGTTCCCGTAGAGTCGGCAAAGTTTGCAAATTACAGGGGGAGCTTCGACGGTCCGCTTTCGCACAGCCAGATAGCCGGCTTTATGGTTCCTAAAAAAAAGCGGGAGAGGGTTTATGCCTTTTACCTTGAAATTTGCAAAGAGCTTGCCGATATGAATTTTTAAATACCGTCCGTTAAAAGGACGGTATTTTATTTTGCAAATTCAACCAAAAGTCGGGCCGTTCAACTAACGGTTGAGTTCAAAATATTCACAAAGTCAAACCTTTATGTTATAATTTTATTTGTAGACGGCTTTAAAGCTACTTTAAGCAAAAAGTATTTAAGGAGAATTTTATGGATAGTTACGGCAAAACCATAGCGCGCCTGCGTAAAGAAAACGGCTTGACGCAGAATGAACTGGGCGCGCAGCTCAACGTAACCTATCAGGCGGTAAGCAAATGGGAAAACGATTTGTCCCAGCCCGACTTCGATACGATTATCGCAATGTGCAAAATATTTAAAATATCGGTTGACGACTTTACGCGGCTTTCCATGGGTGAGGAGGTACAGACCGAAACCGCCGCAGCGGAAGTCGTTGCGCCTGCCGAGGCGGAAGCGGTAGAGCCCGAAGCCCCCGCCGCCGAAACGGTAGAAAGTGCAGAGCAAACGGCGGAGGTTGAATCGCCCGTAGAAACCGAGGTAAAGCGCAGGCGTAAGTGCAGTATTTCGGCGGGGTACCTTATCGGTCTTATTTGCGCGGTGCTTGCGGGAGTTGCGGTATTTACGGTTTTGTATATCTTTACTTGGTGGCCGATAGCGCTTGCCGCGGGTTACATCGTTATGTCGTTTATCGCGCTTATGGGACACGAGTCAGTCGTGTGGGACGTGCTTTTGGGCGGACTTACAAAGTCGGTAAATATTCCCGGCGTTATATTCACTCTCGATTTAGACGGCATATTCTTTCTGATAGTTTACAAGTTTATTATCGCGCCGATAGCTACGGTTTTCATCTGGCTGTTCTTTGCGCTCGGCGCAATAATCGTTTCTATTTTAATGTCGGGATTTATATTCCCCTTCAAAATACCGAGGATAATCAAGGACACCTTTTTCAAAAAGTAAAGCGTAAAAAACTAAGCGGACGGAGCTTTTGCTTCGTCCGCTTTAGCGTGTTAAAAAATTTCCGCTTACGCGTTTGCTAAGAATTTTTTACGTGTTTTATCGGGCAAAAAATCGGGCAAAATTTTTTCCGCATTGTGGCGTACGGAAGAAAATAAATTCTTAACTCAAGCGTAAATATGCCGTAACGGGGCAGGAAAAATGCGGTAAAAATGACAATTTTATAATATTACATTAATTTTGCTAAATTTGCTTGATTTTAAAAATTTTTTGTTATACAATTTAGCTAAGCATAACAAAATTTCAAGAGGTGTGGATTATGGAATGGTTGCAGAAAACCGAGTTACTGTTGCCTAACTGGGCGTGGATAGCGATTGCCGCGGTGATAGTAGTGCTTGCAATTGTAATTATCGCAGTGGCGGTATCTGGAAGCAAACGCAAAAAGAAGGCGCAGTCGGCAGACAAGCAATCAAAGGAAACGGCGGCAACGGAGGCGGCTTACGCTCCCGCGAACGAGCCTGAAAAGCACGAGGTTATTTCCGGATTTTACGAGCCCGAGCACGGTTACGCTCAGCCCGTAACGTACACAGCTCCCGAGGAGCAGGCGGATAACGACTCCGCAGAGGATGCGGGCGTTTACGAAGTATCGGTCAAGGTAGAGGAAGAGGCTGTCGGCGCTAAACCTGCCGCAAAGAAACCCGCGGTTAAAAAGACTACGGCAAAGAAGGAAGAGCCTGCAAAGGCGACTGCTTCCAAGACGACCAAAGCTACCGCAAAGAAAGAGGAAGAAAAGCCCGTAGCTAAAAAGACTACGGCAAAGAAGGAAGAGCCTGCAAAGGCGACTGCTTCCAAGACGACCAAAGCTACCGCAAAGAAAG
>JAIDRX010000171.1 GCA_029061495.1 Clostridia bacterium | reverse complement strand
TACACCCTCAATAAATTGACTTAGTTTTAAAAATTTATTACAATATAATTATAAAATAAAACTGAGTTTAAATCAAGTTATTTAAGCAAGGTACTCGAATGATTATTCTCGGACTTGACCCCGGTCTTGCCACAATGGGCTACGGCGTAATTGAAAAACTTAAAAACGACAACACCGTCCCCGTTGACTATGGCGTAGTTTTAACGCCAAAGGACGAAAGTTTACCCGTCCGCCTTGCAATGCTCGAAGAGGGGATAAACAAAATTCTCACAAAGTACAAGCCCGAAGAAATTGCGGTGGAAGAGCTGTTCTTTTCAAAAAACATAACTACGGGTATCCCTGTTGCCCACGCAAGGGGAGTTATGCTTTTAACGTGTATAAAGTATTGCGGAAATCTTTACGAGTACACCCCCAACCAGATAAAGCAGTCGCTTACCGGCTACGGCAAAGCGGATAAAGTGCAGATGATGCATGTTGTAACTTCACTTTTGCATCTCGATAAAATCCCCCGCCCCGACGACGCTGCGGACGCTTTGGCGGTAGCGCTGTGCCATGCGCACACCTCGCGCTTCGGCAAATTGTTTAATATAAGGTAAAGTTGTCATTTCGAGCGTAGCCGAGAAATCTTTTCTAAAATAGAGGTATTTCATTGATAGGATATTTAAAGGGTAAAATTTTGTCTTTAACGCCCGAGTGCGCGTTGATAGAAACTTCGGGCGGTATCGGCTTCGAGGTGCTTTGCTCGGGGTCGGCTTTCTCCTCTCTCGCAGGTAAAAAAGAGGGCGAGCTGTACACCTATTTACAGGTGAGCGAAAACGGAACGGCGCTGTACGGCTTTTCTTCTACGGAAGAAAAGAATATGTTTTTAAAGCTTATATCCGTTTCGGGCGTAGGGCCAAAAATGGGTATAGCCGTTTTGTCGGGGCTTTCCACGGGCGAGCTTGCCGCGGCGATAGCAACGCAGGACGTCAAAAGGCTTTCCGCCGTAAAGGGACTTGGCAAAAAGACTGCCGAGCGCATTATCCTGGAGCTTAGGGAAAAGGTTACTTTATCCGAAGGGCAGACCGCGGCTTCTGGCGGAGTTTCTTTGCCGCCTGTTTCAAGCGGAGACGAGGACGCAGTTGTCGCGTTAATGACCCTCGGCTTTACCCGCGCCGAAAGCGAAAAGGCAATTACGCGTGCCCGCGAAAAAGGCGCAACTTCAATTGAAGATATTATAAGAACCGCCTTGCAGGGAATGTAAAAAATATTTATGGCAAAAAAGAGAAAAACGCTCCCGAAAGATTTTAAAGCAATAGTCGAGTCTGGCGATTTTGAAGCCTTTAAAAAGGTTTTTGACGTGTGCGAGATAAATGCTTACTACAATGATTTGTATAAGCGTACTGCTTTGTTTTTCAACGAAGCTACGGAAGAAATGCTTCTTTGGCTTTTGGAAAACGGCGCAAATGTAAATCAAAAAATAGAATACGGAATAACTCCGTTGCACGACGCGGCAGGACGTTTTAACGGAAAATTACAATTTTTTATTGACCACGGTTCGGACGTTATGGCAGAGAGTAACAACCGCTTAACGCCTTTGCATTATGCGGCAGACCCGTGTCCCAAGCTTGATAATATAAAAATTCTGTTGCAAAACGGAGCAGATATTAACGCCAAGGGCGGGTATAACGGTGCTACGCCGTTGGACTATATGCTTATGCGTTGCGAAAATTATCATATAAATTTCGTTGCCGACGCGGCCGAATTTCTTATTGACGCAGGCGCAATAATCAGCGATTTATCAAAAAAATGCGTTAAGCGTATAGGCGAAAATTTTGAATTTATACGCGACAGATATGATCCTGACGGCATAGAAGAAGCCGATAGGGGGCTCGGTAAGCTATATAAGCTTTTCGGTGTGCCCGCAGTACCCAAAAGAGTTGTCAATGACGGAAAAACTTTGATAGAAGTAAAAAGCAGCGGTTGGAGGGCGCAATACAAAGAATTATGGCAAATGCTTGTTCCGGGTAGTGGCAAAGCCAAACTGCTGCAAGGTGAAGTTATTCGCATTACGGGAAAAATTTCACATGAAATTTTAGACAACGGCGGTGCGAACTGGTGCGGCGATTTCAGAAAAATGCTTGACGCGCTTTCAGTATATTTGCGCAGGAACAATTCGCTTAATGACGAAGATTTGAATGAGGCTGACAAACTAATCAAAGCTATTGACGCTTATTCTGAAAATGAAGAACTTGACCGTTTATGTGAATTGTCGGTTAAATGGATAATTCAGAACCCTGAACCTATTTTATTCGACGGGCAAGAAGTAAAATATAAAAGGTAACATATATGTTTTTCGACGATGAAGATTATACCGGGGACGGCGGCGACAGGCTTGTAAAAAGCACCAAGGGCGAGTACGACGTTGAA
>JAIDRX010000170.1 GCA_029061495.1 Clostridia bacterium | reverse complement strand
GGTTTTAATATCGCAATCTACGCTAAATGGGTAACCGTCAACCTTTTGGAAACAGCGTGCAATTTCGGCTACGGATAAGGGGCGAGTCTGAGCGCATTCAAGCGGACTATCTCCGATAAATTTTACTCCGTTAATTTCAGCCTGCGCGCTTTTGCCCGCAAAAAACTCCGCTTTGATTTTTAAGGGAATTGTCCGCTTCCCCGCAAGCAGTCTTTCGTTGAGAGCAACGTCGGTAGTAATAAAAACCTTGTCGCCGTTTTTTAAGCGGTCGCGCGAGCTTATTAAAAAGCCTCCCTTAATTTCACTGCCAAAAGTTCCGCCGCCAACCTCTTTACCCTCGCGGATAATTTTGAAACCGTCGCCGCGGTTAAAAGTATTTTTAGTGTAGCAAATATATTTTGCGTTTTCGACTTTTACAAGTCCGACAAACTCGCCCAAATGTCCCTGCACCGACGAGGATATAAAGCTTTTATCCTGCCCGAACGCAAGCCCCTTGGTATAGTTGCCGCGGTTGTAGGTTCGCTTTAAATCACTTAAATTTGGGCTGTAATCTGCGCCTTTTACAATGTTTGCATAGTACTTCACAGCGGCGGAAACGTACTCTGGGCGGCGCATCCTGCCCTCAATTTTAAATGAAGTAACACCCGCGTCAATAAACTTTTGTATATCCGTCCCAACGCTTAAATCCGAAAGCGAAAGCCTGTACGCCTGTTCTTCAAAACCGTCCCTGTCTATTGAATAAAGCTTTCTGCAAGGCTGTTTACATCTGCCGCGGTTGCCGCTATTTCCGCCGACGAAAGACGAGGTATAACACTGGCCCGAAAAGCACGTACAAAGCGCGCCTTGAATAAACACCTCAGTTTCGATGATTTTTGAAATTTCGGCTACGTCCGCAAGCTTGGTTTCCCTCGCTAAAATTACCCTTTCGAAGCCGTACTCTTTTGCAAGTTCGGCGCCTAATATATTGCAGGTTCCAGCCTGAGTTGATAAATGTATCCTTATCTGCGGAGCAAGCTTTTTTAGGTGTTTGCCCAAAAACAAATCCTGAATTATAAGCGCGTCGGCACCCAAGTTCCAGGCCGACTGTGCGGCGGCAAAAAAGCCTTCAAGCTCGCTATCCTTCACTACGGTATTTAAAGCAACGTACACCTTTACGCCGAATGCACGGGCATAGCGGCAGATTTCTTTAAAATTTTCTTCGTTGAAATTTTCCGCCGAGCTCCTCGCCGAAAACTTGTCAAGACCAAGATATATAGCGTCCGCACCCGCATTTATAGCGGCGTACGCGCTGTTTTTGTCGCCCGCAGGGGCAAGTATCTCTGTCATAGTACTATTTATACCCGAACTTTTCAATAATTTTTGCCACTGCACCCTCGTCGTTGGTAACCGTAACAAAGTCCGCCGCATCTTTTAGTTCCTGCGTCGCATTGCCGACGGCAACGCCCACCCCTGCCGCGTTTATCATAGATAAATCGTTTAGATTGTCGCCTATCGCAACAGTTGACGAAATATCTATACCGAAGTAATTTGCAATAAACTTCAACGCTTCGCCCTTATTATCGGAGCGCGGTGAAACTTCAACCAAAACGCTTGCGCTGCATGTTACGTCAAACTTTTCACCTAAGTCTTTTACTAAGTTATTATACAGCGTATCCCTGTTGCTTGGCGAAACTAGGCTTGCGACTTTTTGACAAAACAAATTATTTTTTAAAACGTATTCGGAAAGCGGCATATCGGTTATACCTTGCGCCTCTACGCCTATAATCTTTTCATACAGCTTCAAATGCTCGTCTTGTTTAGGAATATTAGTATATATATCGTCGCCGCTGTAAACGTTTATATAGTGTCCGTATCCTTCTATACTTTTACAAATCTGAGCGACGTCGACACTTTCAAGTCCGCCGTACTTTAAAATTTTTCCGCTCTCAATTTCCGCTATTACCGTGCCCTGATGCGCAACCACTATTCCTTTTAAACCAAGCTCGCGAACGCGCGGCAAAATCGAGCACAACATTCTACCCGTGCATACCGCGAAAATTCCGCCACAGTCAACATAGTCGGATATAGCCGTTTTAACGCTTTGCGGAATTTCGTCCGAGCTTGTCAAAAGCGTTCCGTCAAAGTCTGAAACTATAAGCTTGAAGTTTATATTTCTCATAAGTTTTCGTCAAAATACTTTCTTATTTTTTCGGCAAGCGCCGGGCCTATTCCTTCGGTTTTTGCCAGCTCGTCCGCACTTGCATTCATTATTTTATCAAGCGTGCCGAACTTTTCCATCAGCGCAATTCTCTTTGCTTTGCCTACGCCGTCGATTTCGGAAAGTACGCTTGAAAGGTTATTTTTTGAGTGCAGATTTCTGAAATACGTTATAGCAAACCTGTGCGCCTCGTCGCGGATTCGCTGCAGGGTTTTCAAAGCGTAATCTCTGTGCGGAATTTTTACGCTTTCATCCGAGGTTAGCGTGAACACCTCTTCCTCGCGCTTTGCAAGTGAAATAAGCTCGATACCGCTTATGCCTAAGTTATCAAAAATTTCTTTAACTGCGGAAAGCTGTCCTTTGCCGCCGTCGATTATAATTAAGTCGGGCTTGGGGAACCGCTCCTCCTCGTCCGTGCCGAGCTTGGAAAGGCGTCGGCATAAAACTTCTTGCAATGATGCAAAGTCGTTTGCGCCCTCTACCGTCTTTATTTTAAATCTTCTGTAGCTCGTTCTGTCGGCCTCACCGTCGATAAACACGACCATAGAGCCGACTTTGTCCACTCCGCTTATGTTTGAAATATCGTAGCACTCCATGCGGCGAGGATATTTTTCAAGCTGTAATATCTCCTGCAGGCGGCGGCATGCGTTTACCGTCATATCGTCGCGGTGCTTGATTTTATCGACCGACTTTTCCAAAAAGTCCGCCGCGTTCTTTTGCGCCATTTTTAAAAGCTGCGCCTTAACTCCCTGCTTTGCAAGGGTTACCTCAACGGTTTTATCAAACTTCTCTTTAAAGTAATTTTGAATAAGCTCTTTTTCGCAAAACTCTTCGCAGATGATTTCCGCGGGCGGCTCGTGGTTAGCGTAGTACTGAACGATAAACGCAGTCAAAGCTTCACCGTCGCTTATGTGCGCCTCGTCTAAAGCATAACTGTTTCCGCCCTGCATTATGCCCTTTCGCGTAACCAAAACGTTTGCGGCGGAGTAAAGATTATTTGTTGCGTAGGCAATTATATCCGCGTCGATAAATCTGCTCAGCGAGGTTATACGTTTTGCCTCAAGCTTAGAGAGCATCGCAAGCTTATTTTTATAATCGAGAGCGAGTTCGAAATTTTCGCCCTCAGCCGCAGAAAGCATTTTTTCGTTTAAAAGCTTTTCGGCTTCCTTATAGTCGCCGTCAAGGAAGGCAAGCGCCTTTTTGACCTGTGCGGCGTACTCCTCTTTATCAACCAAATGCGCGCACGGAGCAGTACACCTGCCTATGTGGTAATTTAAGCACTCACGCTTAGCTTTTGCGCCCACTTGCGTATGACAAAGCCGAACGCAAAATGTGAGCTGCAACGTATCGAGAATATCCTTACAGCTTATACCGCCCATAAACGGACCGAAATATTTATTGCCGTCCTTTTTGATTTTACGCGTTATTGAAAAGTTGGGGAATTCCTCTTTTAAATTGGCTTTAATATAGGGATAAGTTTTGTCGTCCTTTAAAAGGATATTGTACTTGGGCTTGTACTTCTTTATTAGGTTGTTTTCAAGCGCAAGCGCGTCTATCTCCGTATCAGTTATGATATAGTTGAAGTCTGCAATATTTTCAACCATTTTCATAACTTTTTCGGGCTTGGGAGAATTATGAAAATACTGCCGCACTCTGTTTTTAAGAACGCGGGCTTTGCCGACGTAAATTATATTACCGTACTTATCTAGCATAATATATACGCCAGGATTTTCGGGTAAAAGTTTTAATTTTTCTTTTATTACGTCCATAACATTATTTTAGCATATTATTGGTTATTTTTCAATTAAAAGGTCTTACCGAAAGGCAAGACCTTTTAATTTAGTTTGATTAATTTTGCTTTGGTTATTTACCTGCTGTTAACACGCCGGCTAACTGCGGTATTAAAGTAGGTATATCGCTTGTTTTTGTTATGAGATTAGTTACGTTAGACTTTTTATTCGCCGAGTCGTAATAGAACTTATCGCTTTTCGTATCGAAATTAGGACAGAATCTATTAGAGCTTGCAACCTGCTTTGATCTGTCGGTAACGGTAACTATCATAAGCTTTTTGACATCGTTAGTCTTTTCTGAATTAACTAAATCGTTATAAGTGTAACCGTTGCCATTCATTACGCAGTTGAAAAGTTTTGCAACGCCGTACTGACCCGTCGCACCCTTATTACCCTGAATATCGATCATTGTGTTATTGCTGCCGTCAAAGTAGCAATATTCGATAAACGCATAGGCGTTTGCACGAAGCGAAATACTGGTACCCGCATTATGATAATAATTGTTGTACATATGCATATTCGCCTGTCTTGCAAGCGGAAGTCTGCTCTTACAGCTTTCGTAATAATTGTGGTGAAAGGTTACGTTTGCCGTAAGGTGCTTATTGTCTCCGCCTATAAGTCCGGTTTTATGGGTTTCAACGTAGTGGTTATACGAAAGAGTTATATATGAACAGAATTTGAAGTCGGTCGAGCCGTCGCCGTCATGCTTATCCTGCTCTTTACAAACGTCCCAATAGTTTACACCAACATTGAACGTATTGTTATGTAGCCATATACGCTTTGTATCAAAGTCGTCAGCGCTTGTCGCCGATTCGTTTTTACTGCCTTCAAAGCTGCAAGCGTCCTCGGTATAGGCGTCAAATTTTAGGTTTTTAATTTCAATAGAAGTTGATTTTTTCCACGTCATACCCCACTGGAATAAGCCCGCGTTTATACCGATACCCTCTACAGTTACATTACTTGCACTCGTAATAACACAGTCGTTCCAGCACGAATCAAACTCGTCTTTACTGCCGTCGTACTTCATTGAACCGGTTAAATTATCAAGTTTAGTTGCAACGCTCGTGTTGTAGGTATTGACATTCATACTCTCCAATTGTTCTTGCGTATACGTCTGCGTGCTAAGCTCTTTACCAGTCTTAGCTTTTGTTTGGTTGATAATATACTGTGAAGTCAATAAGCTTCCGTCGGAATTTTTAGTATAATTTATCTCGTTCCACGTAGCCGCTTTAATAGTGTCTAAAACTCTGATTATGACGGGTTTATTTGCACTGCTTAAACTCGTTAAAATACTAACTATACCGACCTTATTGCTGTCCCAAGGCGCTACAACGCTGTTTTTCGTAGCTTCGCTTACGTAAATAATATAAGCGTTACTCTTAGGCGTTCCGTCATTTTTATATCCGCCTACGCCGGCAGCATAAACTTTATCACTTGTACTTGAATCAAAGTGCGCATAACCCGAACGGTCCTGAGCAGTTACCGTAACGTCTTTGACAACTTCGTTACCCTTAGCGGTAACTTTTACGGAATATGCGCCCGCCTTAAGTCCGACTAGATCTGCGCGGATATAAGTTTTGTTACTTTTAGTCGTCGTGCGGATAAGCTGGCTGTCTATTGCCTTATAGCTTGCCATATCGTCCAAAAGCTTGTATGAAACCGTTACGTCGCTTACGTTGTATTTACTTTGAGGATCGATTAAAACGTATGCTCCCTCGTCATATCCGCCGAATGTTGCGCTGATTGCCGCTTTGGCTTCCCACTTTGCCCAGAACTCTCTATCAGCCGCCTCGTCGTTGGCATTGATTTTAGTTATTGCATTACCGTCAAAATTCTCGCTTTCAAACCAGCCCAAGAAATTGTAACCTGTTCTTGTAGGCTCGGGCAACGGTGTTTCAACACCGTAAGTATATTTAGTAAGGTTATTTGCAAGCTCGCCGCCCTTTAAATTCAACTTAACGTTATACGATTTACCAGACCAGAACGCGGTATAAGCTTTATTGCCGAAATCCGTTTCCGATATTGCGGTTACGGTTGCATTACCGCTGTCGCGCCAACCGTCAAAATCATATCCGGGTCTTGTAGCCGAAGGCAACGTTGCGCCGACGCCGTAGGTGTATTCCGTAATAGAATTAGCTACGGTACCGCCGTTTGCGTTAAGCGTTACGGTGTAAACTTCTGGCGTCCATTTAGCCCAATAAGTAATCTTTCCTTCTGCCGTTGCGGGAATTTTTTCAACAGCTTCGCCTTCGAAATTGGCTGACGCGTACCAGCCCTCGAAAGTGTAATGTTCTCTTGTCGGTTCGGGCAGGGTCGTTTCTTGTCCGGGTGTATAAGTTGTAAGAGTACTTTCAACCGAGCCGCCGTTTAAATTGAGTTTGACGGAATTTGCAGGTTCATTGTACATATTGCAAGCCGAAGCCGTCATAAGCACCAAAACCAACACAACCGCCAGAAGAGCGTTCTTGAGTTTCATTTTGTATTCTCCGTTATTTATAAATTTTAGCAGTCTAATTATATCATACAAATTGTTAAAATTCAACAGTTTTAGCTAAAATTTTTCAAAAGAAAAACGCACGGCTTTGCCGCGCGTTTTTTAACACCCGAGGAACTCTACCCCTTTAAGCATAACGTCGTTTACAGTATCGTTGACAAGGCTGTAAAAAATTATTTTGCCCTGTCTGTCGCTTTTGACTATTCCTAAATTTTTCAGAAGGCGCAGCTGGTGCGAAACCGTGGTCTGGTTTATTTCAAGCACGCGCGATAAATCGGTTACGCACATTTCCGAAATTGCTAATGCGGATAACATTCTTACCCTAGTCGGGTCCGCGAAAATAGAAAAAAAGCAAACAATACTGTCAAGCACGTCGCCTTCGGGGACGTATTCTCTGACCAAATCTTTTGTGCGCCTGTCCAATAACATTGTATCTTCCATACGTTGCCTCCTTGCATAAATTATACCGCCCCGTATGCTGATATGTCAAAACGTTATCCTGACGCATAAAGTCATAAATTGTGTAATTTTGTCATTTAACTTCTATGGACGTAACAGTATATCCCGCCTGGGTTACGACTGAGGCAATATCGCTGTCGGCAATCTCCTCACGGCTGCGGACAACCGCAATATTCTTTTTGAGTTTAACGTCCGCGGAAACTACTCCGTTAACTGCCGAAAGCGCGTTTTCTACGCGTTTTGCGCAATGGTCGCAGCACATACCTTCAATGTGAACAATCTTTTTCATAAACTTATCTTCCTTTATAAATTTTTTGTTTTTATATCTTAAAAGTCTTAACGCGTTACCAACGACGAAAAGAGAACTTAAGCTCATACAAAGCGCGGCTATCCACGGCTCGAACACAAAGCCCAACGGTGAAAACGCGCCCGCCGCAACGGGTATCATTACGACGTTGTAGAAAAACGCCCAGAACAGGTTTTGCTTGATATTTCTTACAGTTGCAAGGCTTAAATCGAAAACGGTATCAAGCGTGCGCA
>JAIDRX010000017.1 GCA_029061495.1 Clostridia bacterium | reverse complement strand
ATTTATAATGGCTAAAAAGTATTGCTACCTCTTCACCGAGGGTAATGCAGGCATGCGCGAACTTTTGGGCGGCAAAGGCGCAAACCTTGCCGAGATGACCAACATCGGTCTCCCTGTACCTCAGGGCTTCACCATTTCGACTGAAGCTTGCACACAGTATTACGAGGACGGCCGCAAAATCAACGACGGTATACAGAAAGAAATTATGACGTATATCGACAAGATGGAAAAAATCTGCGGCAAAAAATTCGGCGACAAGGAAAACCCCTTGCTCGTTTCCGTGCGTTCTGGCGCAAGAGCGTCGATGCCCGGCATGATGGACACCATCTTAAACCTCGGACTCAACGAGGACGTAGTTAATACCATAGCAGAAAAGAGCGGAAATCCCCGCTGGGCTTGGGACTGCTACAGACGTTTTATCCAGATGTTCTCCGACGTCGTTATGGAAGTCGGCAAAAAATACTTTGAAAAATTAATCGACGAAATGAAGGCTAAGAAGGGAGTTACCCAGGACGTAGACCTCAACGCCGACGATTTAAAGAGCCTTGCTTATCAGTTCAAGGCAGAATACAAAAAACAGCTCGGCACGGACTTCCCCGACGATCCCAAGGAACAGCTTTTCGAGGCTGTTAAAGCCGTATTCCGTTCGTGGGACAACCCCCGCGCAAACATCTACCGTATGGACCACGATATCCCTTACAGCTGGGGTACCGCGGTAAACGTACAGATGATGGCGTTCGGCAATATGGGCGACAACTGCGGCACGGGCGTTGCGTTCACGCGTAACCCCGCAACCGGCGAAAAGGGACTTATGGGCGAATTCCTCACCAACGCACAGGGCGAGGACGTCGTTGCAGGCGTTCGTACTCCTATGCCCATCGCAAAGATGGCTGAAATCTTCCCCAAGGTTTACGAGCAGTTCCAGGAAGTTTGCAAAATTCTCGAAAACCATTACCGCGATATGCAGGATATGGAGTTCACCGTTGAAAACGAAAAGCTCTATATGTTGCAGACCCGTAACGGCAAGCGTACGGCAGCAGCGGCAATTAAAATTGCATGCGATTTAATAGACGAAGGCATGATTACAGAGGAAGAGGCGCTGATGCAGATCGACGCAAAATCACTCGACATGCTTTTACACCCCCAGTTTGACAATAAGGCGTTAGATGCCGCAAACAAGGCAAACGTAGTTGGTAAGGGTATTGCGGCTTCCCCTGGCGCGGCGGCAGGTTCTATCGTGTTCACCGCAGAAGACGCAGTAGTAGAAGGCAAGAAGGGCAAGAAGGTAGTTTTAGTCCGTCTTGAAACCTCTCCCGAGGATATCGAAGGTATGAAGTACGCGCAGGGCATTTTGACCGTACGCGGCGGACAGACCTCACACGCGGCGGTTGTTGCGCGCGGCATGGGAACTTGTTGCGTATCAGGCTGCGGCGAGATAAAGATGGAGGAGGAGAAAAAGCGCTTCACCCTCGCAGGAAAAGTATTTAAGGAAGGCGACGTAATTTCGCTTGACGGCTCTACCGGCAATATTTACGACTGCCTTATCCCCACCGTACCCGCAGACCCCAACAGCGGCTACTTCGGCAGAATAATGGCTCTTGCCGACAAATATAAGACTTTGGGAGTAAGAACGAACGCGGACACCCCCGCAGACGCTAAGCAGGCGGCGGCGTTCGGCGCTCAGGGTATCGGCCTTTGCCGTACCGAGCATATGTTCTTCGACCCCGCAAGAATCGGCGCATTCAGAGAAATGATTTGCTCCGACACCGTAGAGGAGAGAGAAAAGGCGCTCGCTAAAATCGAGCCCATGCAGCAGAAGGACTTCGAAGGCTTGATGGAAGCTTTGGAAGGACAGCCCGTAACTATCCGTTTCCTTGATCCTCCCCTTCACGAGTTCGTTCCCACCGACAAGCACGACATTAAGGCGCTTGCAAAGACCCAGCATAAGAAGGTTCCCGCTATTGAGCAGATTATCGCAAGCCTTCACGAGTTCAACCCCATGATGGGACACCGCGGCTGCCGTCTTACCGTAACCTATCCCGAAATCGCAGTTATGCAGACGAGGGCGGTTATAAAGGCTGCTATCAACGTTTGGAAAAAGCACCCCGACTGGAACGTTAAACCCGAAATTATGATTCCTTTGGTAGGCGAAGTTAAAGAGCTTGCTTACGTTAAAAAGGTAGTCGTTGAAACGGCTGACAAGGTTATCGCCGAAGCAGGCGTAAATCTTAAATACGAAGTGGGTACAATGATAGAAATTCCCCGTGCCGCACTCACCGCCGACGATATCGCAAAAGAGGCTGAGTTCTTCTGCTTCGGTACCAACGATTTAACGCAGATGACTTTCGGATTCTCGCGCGACGACGCAGGCAAATTCCTTCCTTCGTACTACGGCAACAAGATTTACGAAAGCGATCCCTTCGCACGTCTCGATACGATAGGCGTAGGTAAGCTTATGGAAACTGCCGTTAAACTCGGCAAGGGTTCGAGAAGCGACCTTCACGTAGGTATCTGCGGCGAACACGGCGGCGATCCTTCGTCTATCGAGTTCTGCAACAATATCGGACTTGACTACGTTTCATGCTCGCCTTACCGCGTACCCATCGCGCGCCTTGCCGCTGCACAGGCTGCTATTAAGCTTAAAAAGGCTAACGCGCCCGCAGACGTAAAGCCCGCAAAGGCAACGGCGGCAAAAGCTACGGCTAAAAAGGCGGCTGCGAAGAAGCCTGCCGCAAAAAAACCTGCGGCAAAAGCTACCGCTAAGACGGCTACTAAAAAACCCGCGGCTAAGAAATAATTAAAAAACAAGTTTGCGCGCCCGCGGTTTTCGCGGGCGCGCTTAACTAAGGATTTTAAACCGTG
>JAIDRX010000169.1 GCA_029061495.1 Clostridia bacterium | reverse complement strand
AGTATATATACAGCGTTCACGCGGGTACGAGCTTCGCGACGCACTTTCATGCGCGGAGATTAGCGAGGTTTGCAAATTCGTCCGCGGTCTCGGTTTTGAGGGCTGTATTTTTGTTGACAACTGCTACGGAGAGTTCGTAGAAAAGCAAGAACCTACCGAAGTTGGCGCGGATATTATCGTTGGCTCGCTCATTAAGAATGCGGGCGGCGGACTTGCGCCTACGGGCGGTTATATCTGCGGAAAAGAAAAATATATCGATTTAATCGGTAAAAGACTTACCGCGCCGTCAATAGGGCTTGAAGTCGGCTCGTACGAGGGAGGTTACCGTAATTTTTATCAAGGGCTATTTTTAGCTCCGCATACTGTTGCGCAAGCTTTAAAGACGAGTTTATTAATAGGTCAGGCAATGGGCGAACTTGGTTATAAAAATTATCCCTCGCTTGATAAAACGCCGTATGATATTACGCGTGCAATTGAGTTTGATAGCGCCGATAAAATGGTAGACTTTATCCGAGAAGTTCAGTATGCTTCACCTATAGACAGCTTTGTTACTTGCGAGCCATGGGATATGCCCGGCTATGACGAACAAATTATTATGGCGGCGGGAACTTTCGTGTCGGGAGCAAGCATCGAGCTTTCCGCTGATGGTCCCGTTAAACCGCCTTATATTTCTTACTTTCAAGGCGGTTTGACTTACGAACACGGTAAGTATGCCCTGCTTAGGATATTGGATAAAATAAGGTAATTCTTTATGGACTGTAAAATCAGAGAGTGGCGGACCGACGATGCAAAAAGTTTGGCTACTCTACTAAATAATAAAAAAATTTTAGGTAACCTGCGCGACGGCTTGCCGTTTCCGTACACTGAAAAGGACGCGCTCTATTATATTAATTCAATGATAGGCGCGGATAAAAATTCCGTTTTTGCTTTCGCTATAGAGTGCGGCGGTGAGGTTGTCGGAAGTATAGGTGTTTTCAGACAGCAAAATATTCATTTTAGAACTGCTGAATTGGGCTACTATATCGGCGAAAAGTTTTGGAATAACGGTATTACATCCTCTGCAGTAAAGCAGGTTTGCGATTTCGTCTTTGAAAATACTGATATTATCCGCATTTACGCCGAACCTTTTGCAAGGAACTTAGCTTCGTGCAGAGTACTTGAAAAAGTGGGTTTTGTTTGTGAAGGAACGCTTCGCGCAAACGCAGTAAAAAACGGCGTTGTGGAAGATATGAAAATGTATGCTAAAATAAAGGAAAATTGATGAGTAAAATCAACAGAAGAAATGCAGGTAGTAGTTATATAGATAGTTTCCCGGTATGTAAGAAGTGGATAAACGAGTGCGCTTGCTGTCATAGAAAAGGTTATAAGCCTGAAATGCCTGATCATATTGTTGGGGAATTGTCTTTTGCTGCTGTACAAATTAAAAAGCATTATAGTGTGTTGTCGCTAAATGAATATGGGTTATGTGAAGTTTGCGCAAAACTAAATAATAAAGACAAATAAAGCCGCCGAGCGATTATGCTTGGCGGCTGTTTTACTGTCTTATTTAATTAATACATTCCGCCCATATCCGGGTTGCCACCCATAGGAGGTGCGGGAGGAGTGGGGAGATCGGTTACAATGCTTTCGGTGGTGAGCAACGTTGCCGCAACCGAAGCCGCGTGTTGTAATACCGAGCGAGAAACCTTTGTCGGGTCGATAATTCCGCTCTTAACCATATCGGTATACTCGTTTTTAAGCGCGTCGAAGCCGTAGTTTGCCTTTTTAGCAGTTAAAATTGTGTTAACTACTACCGAGCCGTCAAGTCCTGCGTTCTTTGCGATCTGGCGGACGGGTTCTTCAATAGCTTTCATAACGATAGCCGCGCCTGTTCTTTCGTCGCCCCCAAGGCTTTCAACAAGCTTGGTAAGCTCGGGAATGGTGGAGAGGAGTGCAACGCCGCCTCCGGGAACGATCCCTTCTTCAACCGCTGCACGGGTTGCCGCGAGGGCATCTTCTATACGGAGCTTCTTTTCCTTCATTTCAACTTCTGTAGCCGCGCCGACGTTAATAACGGCAACGCCGCCTGCAAGTTTTGCAAGTCTTTCCTGCAACTTTTCTTTGTCGTAGTCTGAAGTCGTTTCTGCAATCTGTGCTTTAATGGACGATACGCGCGCCTTAATTGCTTTAGCTTCGCCTGCGCCGTTAATAATAGTGGTGTTGTCCTTATCGACTTTAACCTGAGAAGCTTTGCCGAGCATATCGGTAGTAACGTCTTTAAATTCGTAACCTAAATCGGAGGAGATAACCGTGCCGCCCGTAAGAATAGCGATATCTTCAAGCATAGCCTTTCTTCTGTCGCCGAAGCCTGGTGCTTTAACCGCAACGCAGTTTAAAACGCCTTTAAGTTTGTTTACGATAAGAGCGGCAAGCGCGTCGCCTTCAACGTCCTCGGCAATTATCAAAAGTCTTGCACCCTGCTGAGCGATAGGCTCGATAACCGGTAAAATTTCCTGCAAGGACGATATCTTTTTATCGGTAATAAGGATGTAGGGATTATCCAAAACGGCCTCCATCTTATCTGTGTTGGTTACCATATATGCGGAGGCGTAACCTCTATCAAACTGCATACCCTCAACGGTGGTGAGTTCGGTTGCCATAGTTTTGCCTTCCTCAACGGTTATAACGCCGTCTTTGCCGACAATTTCCATAGCGTTTGCAATAAGCTCGCCAATCTTTTCATCGCCTGCTGAAATTGAAGCTACCTGCTGAATTCCGAGTTTGTTTTCAACGGGTTTTGAAATAGATTTAATTTTGGTTACAGCCGTATCAACCGCGGAAGCAATCCCTTTCTTTAAAATTACGGGGTTTGCGCCTGCGGCAAGGTTTTTAAGTCCTTCTTTTACGATTGCCTGAGCAAGAACAACGGCGGTAGTGGTGCCGTCGCCTGCAACGTCGTTGGTTTTAGTGGAAACTTCTTTAACAAGCTGTGCGCCCATATTTTCAAACGGGTCTTCAAGCTCAATTTCTTTTGCAATAGTTACGCCGTCATTAGTAATGAGGGGAGCGCCGAACTTCTTGTCCAAAACAACATTTCTGCCCTTAGGTCCGAGTGTAATTTTAACGGTGTCCGCAACTACGTTTACGCCGTTTTCAAGTAATTTTCTTGCTTCGTCGCCGTATTTAATCTGTTTAGCCATATTTTAACTCCTTATATTACTCGACAATCGCCAAAATATCGCTTTGGCGGATTATCGTATATTCTTTATCGTCAACTTTAACTTCGGTGCCGCTGTATTTTGCAAGCAGAACTTTATCGCCGACTTTTACCTGCATTTTAACTTCTTTGCCGTCGACAACTCCGCCGGGACCGACGGCTACGACCACGCACGTTGCGGGTTTTTCCTGAGCGGCGGAAGTAAGATACAGTCCGCTTTTGGTCTTTTCCTCGGCTTTAAGCCCTTCAACGACAACTTTATCAAATAACGGTTTGATTGTCATTTTAAATTCCTCCGAAAATTTAATCTTTTTTGTTACAGATATTTTATAAACTTATGAAAATAATGTCAAACACGCGAATGTAAAAATTTGCAAATTATAAATGTTTATGTTACAATATTTTTATACAATTAATAGGAATACATTTATGGATAAGTGGGATAAACGGTTTATGGAAATGACCGAGCAAATCGGTTCGTGGTCAAGCTGCTTTCAGGAAAACCGCCACGTCGGTGCGGTAATAGTAAAAAATAAACGAATTATCGCAACGGGTTACAACGGTGCGCCGCAGGGAATTAAAAGCTGCGTTGATAAAAAAGAGTGCCTGAGAAAGAAGCTTAACATTGCAAGCGGCACCATGCACGAAATGTGTTACGCTGTTCACGCTGAGCAGAACGCAATTATTCAGGCGGCGAGAGTTGGGTGCAGTGTTGAGGGGTGTACGCTTTACTGCACACACCAGCCGTGCGTTATTTGTGCAAAAATTATAATTAATTCGGGCATATCCCGTGTTGTTTATAAAGAAGGTTACCCCGACGATTTTTCTTTGAAACTGTTTAAAGAAGCAGGTGTGAAAATAGAAAAATATTCGGATAGTGATTAAAAATATAAAGTAGGTTTTAAAATGAAAAACAAATACGGATTCGAGAGCTTTTTAAAACTTTCTGAAGAAATGAGAAACGGTTATACCGACAGCCTGAACAAACCCGAAAACGGCTGGGAAAAGGATTTTAAAACGAAATTTAAAACCGTTCCGTCACTTTTCAGTGAAATTTACAACGTATGCGGCGGTACTGATCCGGAAAAAGAAGCTCAGGAGCTGTTTGATTTTGTTCCGGGCTACAGATTGATGACCCCGACGGAAATTCTTGAAACTTATGAAGAAATTCAGGAGCTTTACAATTCCGATAACGAATATGAAAGTGTAATTGCATTTTTGCAGGATTTTTCGGGTAATTTTATGGCCGTAGCAAAAAGCGGCAAGAAAGAGCAAATCGTCTCGCTCGTTCCCGAAGAGGGTGTTGTAGTTATGCATGACAATGTTGAAGCGTTCTGGGAAACAATAGTTAAATTTTATACCGAAAAAGTTTACTTCTTGGATGAGGACGGATATTTATCTTCAGATTTCGATTTGGAAGGTGAAATTGGCGCCGAAATTAACAAAGGCATTGATTTCTGGAACAAATAATTTATAAGGAGTGTTTTTATGCAAAACCCTGTAGTTACTATTAAAATGAATAGCGGTAAAGTCATTAAAGCGGAGCTTTACCCCGAAAAGGCGCCTAATACTGTTAATAACTTTATTGCGCTTGTTAACAGCGGCTTTTATGACGGGCTTATCTTTCACCGCGTTATAAAAGGCTTTATGATTCAGGGCGGAGATCCTGCAGGCGTAGGTACCGGCGGACCCGGTTACACGATTAAGGGCGAGTTTGCTTTGAACGGTTTCAAACAAAACGATATAAAGCATTTGCGCGGAGTCCTTTCAATGGCGCGCGCAATGGCTCCCAATTCAGCTGGTTCGCAATTTTTTATAATGCATGAAAATGCGTCGCATTTGGACGGACAGTATGCGGCTTTCGGCAAAGTTATCGAAGGCATAGAAGTTGTTGACGAAATAGCTTCGGTTAAAACCGACTGGAACGATAAGCCGACAACTCCGCAGATTATGGAAAAAGTTACGGTTGAAACTTTCGGCACAGAGTATCCTGCGCCCGTTAAATATTGATAGGAGTAACTATGGATAACTGCATTTATCAAAATCCTTTAATAACCAGATATGCAAGTAAGGCTATGGCTGAAAACTTTTCCGACGAAAAGAGGTTTAAGCTGTGGAGAAAGCTTTGGATAGCGCTTGCCGAGTCGGAAATGGAGCTCGGTCTCAATATTTCAAAATCGCAGATAGACGAAATGAAAAAGTACGCCGAGGATATTAACTTCGAGCTTGCCGAAAAGTACGAGCGCGAAGTAAGGCACGACGTAATGGCGCATGTTCATGCGTTCGGTTCGCAGGCTAAATCGGCAATGCCTATTATACATTTAGGCGCGACGAGTTGCTTCGTTGACTGCAATTCCGAGCTTATTATAATTTACGACGCGCTTGAAATTATAAAGGGCAAGCTTGTAAACGTTATGGATAAGCTCCGCGCGTTTGCTCTTAAATATAAAAGTGTGCCTACGCTCGGCTTTACTCACTTGCAGCCCGCTCAGCTTACAACCGTAGGAAAGAGAGCGACTCTTTGGCTTCAGGATTTGACGATGGACTATAACAACCTCGTCAATTTACAATCGGCTTTCAAGCTTCGCGGCGTT
>JAIDRX010000168.1 GCA_029061495.1 Clostridia bacterium | reverse complement strand
GTCTTGAACAAGTTCCTGAAGTATAGTAAACGAACATGATTTTCTCCTAATCGCAAAGATTTTCGTAAATTACCGAGTAAAGGTCGGCAGCTTTTTCTTCCCATTTTTTATAAATTGCTTTTGCCGTCTTTTTGTCTGGAACAACGAATTTCAACTCTAAAAGCGGCTGAACCGAAGCCAAAATTTTTAACGCAACGGTGTAGGTGCCGTCCATATTCTGGAAGTAGTCCGAGCGGCACTCCTGACGGTTTCTGTAACGAGCGCTGTTTTTCTTAACGAAAATCGAAATTTCTTCCCTGACGCTTTTCGGAATATTTATGTAGAAGTTAGCAAGCGTTTCTCTTCCGTCGGGAGTAATGGTATAAAGCGTGTCCTCGTCCTCACTTACAACGCATATAAAATTATCGTCAATAAGCTTGTGGATAACGTTTACGCAGTCCATATAGCCCATCCACGAATTCGAGGACGAGCACATGTCTACGATGGTCCGCTCCGAAAGGGCGCTTTCCATTTTGTCGAAGACGAACAAAATTATTAATTTGTTAATAGAAGTTTCGCCTGTGTTCAACATAAAATACTAAAAAATGCAAAAGTCTTAAATATTATACATAATATTTCGTCTAAAATCAAGATATTTCCCCGCAAAATAATTTTATTTTGTAATTATCTGTGTTATAATTAATATGAAATAATAAAAAAGGTGAGTTATGAACGATACAAAGGCACAGGTTTTAACTTTTCTTGAAAAGTGTGAAGAGCTTAAAAATTGCAAATTTATAATGGCTACCACAAAAATAAAAGATATTTTAAAATGTATTGTAAACAATTCCGAGTTGTATAGCCTATTCGATACGGTTACGAAAAATTTTGACTATCTTGAAGCCAAGAATAAATGTCTCGTTACGGTAGACGACGGCTTGTACGGTAAAAGCTGCGTAATCCTTCCGCAGAGAGTGGGCGAAAGACTTGCTTTCATTTTCTGCCTGTTGGTCGAGTTTGACCGCGATACTTTAAACTTCAACAGCTTCTTACAGCGTTATTATCCGAAAGACGGCAGCTATATTTCAAGTTACCGCGCATTTTGCGGATCTATTATAAACAGCCTCGAGGATATGATAAGACAGGTGTTCAGAGAACAGTTCGAGGACGAGGAAGAGACTTACGAGCCTGCGCCCCGTGCAGATTCATTGCGCGCAAAGCTTATATCCGAAATTTCTTTAAATATTTCAAGCGAAAAGCAGTACATATTGCAAAGCCCTATCCCCAAGGAGGAAAAAGAGGGCGGTTGCAAAATGCTTAACGAGCTTAACAACGCCGTAAAAGAGGGCAACGAGCCTTTGATAGACGCGCTTATCTGCGGTTATAACTATTTTGTCTTATATCATAAGTCCGTAAGCGACGGAATTGCACCTTTGATAGAGGCGCTTGCCGAATACGAAAAAACTTTATGAGTCTGACCGAAAAGCGTATAAATTCCAAAACGGTTTACGACGGAAAAATTCTCACGCTGACGGTTGACGAGGTAAGCCTTCCCGACAGAAATATTTCCGTGCGCGAGTGCGTAAGACATAGCGGCGGCGCGGCAGTTCTCCTTGTTAATGACGGCAAAGTATTGCTTGTAAAACAGTTCAGGTATCTGTACGGCAAAGAGATTTACGAAATCCCCGCTGGCAAGCTTAATGACGGTGAGGACGCAGCAGTTGGCGCGGCAAGAGAGCTTGAGGAAGAAACGGGCTACAGGGCAAAGCTTGTTCACGCGCTCGATTTATATCCAAGCCCCGGTTACACCGACGAGGTTATTCATATCTTTTTTGCGGATAAGTTTGAGTTCGTAGGTCAGAAACTTGATGCAGGCGAATTTTTAAATTGCATTTTTATTCCGCTTGACGACGTTTTGAAAATGATAGAGTCGGGCGAAATATGCGACGCTAAAACTGTTGCCGCAGTCTACAAATATATTTCCAACAAATAAAATATAAAAGGGGTTGCCTTAGGGCAACCCCTTTTAATTGTTTTAATTAGTTACAACCGCAACCGCAGCTACCGTTGCCGCATAACAGGTTGGACAGCGTTCCGTTTTTCCACATACTATATATTAAAGCTATAAGTACGGGAGTACAGCTTCCGCTGAGGACGCCCTCTAAACCGTTACAGCTGCAACTTGCTGCAAGAAGTAAAAGGATGAGAATCCAAAGGCAGCTATTGCCGCCGCACTGCGAAAAAATGTTCATAAATTTCCTCCTGTGATTTGAGCTGCAGGGCGGTATGTAAATTTAGTTGTGCCCGTGCAGTTTCCGTATAATTACGTATATTAAATAATATTAAATAGCCCGCAAAAATGTTACAATCAGTGCAATCGCTTGCATATATTTTACTTAAATGTTATACTTATATAAGTTAACAAGGTACTTTCGGCAGGTATCCATAACCTGACCGTATAAAAGTATAAAATATTTTTTTGCGGATACCCGATTCGGGATCCGACGGAGGTTTTTATGGAGTGGAAAAGAGGAAAATTCTTTTCGGCAAGAAATATTGCGTTTCTTGCAGTTTTAGTGGCTTTGGTTGTTGTGCTTCAACTATGGGGAAGTACGATACCTGTAGGTGCCGGCGGACTTAATTTAAGCTTTGTGCTTGTACCGCTTACGCTTGGGGCAATATTGTTAGGACCTATTGCCGGCTTGATTTTGGGCTTTGTGTTTGGATTTGTCGTTTTAATGACTGGCGTTACGGGTGCAAACTTCTTTACCGCTTACGTTTTGAATGACAGCCCGTTTTTTACAACGGTTACAGTATTGCTTAAAGGAATGGCAGCAGGCTTTGTTGCGGGAATACTTTATAATGTTATTAAGAAAAAAAATAAATACGTTGCTGTATTTGTAGCGGCTGCGGTTGTTCCAATAATCAATACAGGTATATTTATTCTCGGCGCGCTTTGTATGAGCGGAAGTTTAAATACTTTTGTTTCATCTTATATGCCTGACTTTGCGGGTCGCAATATTATGTATATAATAATTGTAGGGCTTGTTACCGTTAATTTCTTTATTGAGCTTGCAATTAATTTAATATGTGCGCCTGCATTGTATACAGTAGAAACTGTTGTCGAAAAACAGATTTTAAGAAAATATAAAAAACAACCTCAAAAAGAAGAAAATCAATCTGAAAAGAGTGAAGTGAAATATGATAATCTGTCTTGACGTTGGCAATACGAATATTAAATACGCTATATTCGATAAGGATAAGCTTGTTTTAAGCTTTCGTGTTGCTACCGAACATAAAAAGACTTCGGACGAGTACGGCGGTCAGTTAGTGAGCATACTCAACAATAATGACGTGCGCGTCGGCGACGTGAAGGGCGGCATAATTTCTTCCGTCGTTCCTCAGCTTGACTACACGCTTGAAAGAATGTGCCAGACTTATCTAAAAATTAAGCCGCTTATGCTTGCCCCCGGACTTAAACCCGGGCTCAATTTAAAGGATGATAACGCAAAGGAAGTAGGTGCGGACAGAGTAGTCAACAACGTTGCCGCAGTAAAAAAATACGGTGCGCCGTTA
>JAIDRX010000167.1 GCA_029061495.1 Clostridia bacterium | reverse complement strand
CTCCTAAGGGGCCGTTGTGGGTTCGATTCCCGCCGGGAGTACCAAATACAGTCTGTTGCCATAGGGCGACAGACTGTATTTATTTTTCGAGTTTGTATTGAATATACAAAAAATCTCCGTTTTATTGAATTTAACGGAGATTTTTTAGATTTTGTTTTAATTTGCTCTATATCCTACTTTCTTTAAAAAGTCAATAATTTGCCTTTTGAACTCCCTTTCGTCAAGACGGTCATCGATTTTAAATTCAAATCTTGCGCCGTTATAACTTGGAGTAGCGCGCACATTGGCACCACCTGACTTTTCAATAAGTTGCACAATATCATTTTGAGGGTTAGCACATTTAATTTCATATCTTACTTCAAGCGAACCATCATAAGTCCGACGTATGTTGATATTCCTTGCACCGTTCTTTGCTAATGACTCCTTTAACGATTTTTCTGGGTCGACAAAATCAACCGAAACAGTTACATACTTCATTTGTTTACTCCTTTTAATTTATTTAAATTAATATTATTATTAATGGTTATTACTTTTATCTTTTAACATATTGTTTAATTAAATTTATGGCCCATTGTTCTGCTTGCGGACTATCAATTACAAGTTCTTGACACCGAGGAAATATTATATATTGTCCTAATTCGTCAAATTCTTCTTTGCCATTAACACCTTTATACGACGCTTTTAATCCTTTTAGCGCAGGTATTCTCCAACAAGTCCGCTTGCCCATATCGTTAGCAGATAAATCTAATTCGGGTCCATATTTAAACATACCATAACCTTTTAAGCTTGTGTCAAAGGCAAAGTGTTCTTTTGCTATATAAATGGTATTATTCGTTTCTTTGCTATACCAGTGAGGGTGATGTTTTAACCAAGGATATTTCTTGATTATCTCTTGCCTGTATTCAGGCGTCAACTCATTGACTTTTATAATTTCGCCGATTTGTAAATACCCAAAAATTGTATGCTTACCATCCTTGTGAATATTGTCTTTTAAGTCCTTATGCCAGCCATAGAACAAAAACAAATCGCCAACCTGAACATTATTATTCTTTAAATGCCCTTGAGGAGATGACTCTTGACCAAAACTTCCTTTAAAGTCAGCATACCCAAAATAATCTAATAATTGCGGATCTAAATGGCAGTTAGTCTCCCCATCGATTAGAACTTTATTGCCACCTATAATAACATAGTTAATGCCCATTTCTCTACAATAATCAAGAAGCGATACTTCATTATCAATAAAGATTTCACTATATCTTTTATCTGTTTTATTACTGCTTGGTATTGGCAAAAACAATAACTCATTATTTGTAATTAATATAGGATTCGTGCTGTTGCTACTATCAAATCCCTTTTTGCTTAAAATAACTTTCATTTTACACTCCATTTACACATATAATAGCATAAATTGAACCTAAATGCAACAAAATGCACTTATAAATGCAATTTAATTTCACTGTATGTAATTTTTACAAGTATAGTAAAACACCACCGCCATTAAGTATATCTTATAATTTTAATGTGGAGGTGCACTATGAATAAAGATGAAGTTGTTGAACGCATAAGCTTGTTGCGTACAAAAGCAGGATTATCTGCACGTGATTTAAGTCTTAAAATCGGTAAAAATACCGCATACATTTCTCGTTTAGAGTCTAAAAACGATAGTTTTGAGCCCTCCGTTTCTGCACTGCTTGAAATTATTGCAGCCTGTGGCTCTACCGAGAGTGAGTTTTTTTATTATGATATTTATGCTTACTCAAAAGATAAAGAGATAATAGATTTACTTAACACCGTAACACCTATCAAAAAAGACGCTATTATAAACTTACTGAAAAATAAGTAAATTTTCAAATTTATCTTTACACTCATTAGCTCATATTAAAATTTTAACTATGGAAGCACAAACCGCCGCCCGAAACCTTTTGAGTCTCGGGCGGCGGTTTTATTTTATTTCTTAATTTTCCGTCATAACTTCTTTGACGGAGATTTTTTTCATTCTAAACGCGTAGTACAACATAACCGCCAAATAAAACACGATAAAAAGCGCAAGCGTGATAAACAATACAGGAACATTAAAACCGTAATCAGGCATACCTTCAACATTTTTGTATACAAGATTTACCATAAGGCTTAATAGCCCGAACTGGTACACTGTTCCCACGGCAAAGCCTAAAAATGCAAACGGTATGTAGCCGGTCAATACTGAAAGCGCGCATTCCTTTACGGAATATCCGAACGCCTTCATAATAGCGATATTTTTAATATTTCCGTTAATCAACGAGGTTAGCGCCATTAACATTGAAACAACAGCGAGCACCAAGCCTATAACAAGTATCATTACCCCCATTGTGTTGCCCTTTGTCAAATCTTCCATAGAGCAACCCATCTGTACCATTGCCGAAAAGCAAAAGCATGCAAACGCAACGAAAAACGCGAGTGATTTTTTCTCTCCCAATGTTTTAAAGCCCATTTCCACAAGGAAAGAACGTTCTTTATCTTTTTTCGGCTTGACCTTGCGCACCTTTACTTCTCTTGCCGATTTACCCTTAAGCATTTCGGATACGGGCCTGCGCAAAGCTACATACGCATATCCGCAAGATATCGCCGTAAACAGTAGCGTCGGCGCAACGATCAAAGCAAACAGCAAACCTGCGTGAAAGGTTATTGCAACTTTTGGCAGTCCGTCTATGGTTAAAGCTTTATAAATCATAGGCATTGCGGCAAACCCCGCACCGAAGCCGAGAGCAACCCCTATAAAAACGCTTAACCCGAAAACCCAAAACATTGAAGCAATTCTGCCGTTAGAGTACCCCATTGCTTTAAGTATGCCTATCTGCTTCGTATGACTGTCAATATACAGTTTTATATAAAATATAAGCATAATAACCGCAATTACAGCCAATATACCGCCTGAAATTGCACAAGTGAATTTCGACGTTGCAAGCTGCGCGTCATACAGTGTACGAATTTCTTCCGTTACTTCACTTTCTATCGATAGCGCGTCAAAGTAAAAATTGAGAAAGAACGTACACACAAACACCGCGCAAAATGCGACGATAGAAATTCCGAAAAGCTTTAAACTGTCCTTAAAACTTACTACCATATTACCACCCTATCT
>JAIDRX010000166.1 GCA_029061495.1 Clostridia bacterium | reverse complement strand
TTCAAAAAGTATTTTTGTAACCTTATTCACCCGCTCGTCCGTGCATTGCGCCGAAAGTATTACGGCAACCAACAGCTCGTATGGTGAGTTGAAATGCAGGGCGGGCTGTGCGTCGGGATAAAGCGAGGCAAGCCCGTTTAAAATTTTTTCAGTTTGTTCCATAAACGGATTTTAACACAAATTTTTAAGGAATGCAAATATTTCAGTTTATTCTGCCGATATACGTTCTGCCGTAAGCGGTCTGCATTCTCATATAACCGTAAAATGCGGAGTACCTTCCGTTTGCAATTATTTGTTTCGCGCGGGCAAGCGAGCTTTGCGGAATTTTAACCGAAAGCCCGCAGCCTATATTGGCCTCGCGCGGGGTGTTGATAAGACTTCCCGAAACGCCCGCCGCCCTCAGCCTTGCGTTGCAGTCTATCGCCTGCGAGCGCGAACGGAATACCGCAAGTACCTCTGTCATAATTATATCCTTCCATAGTATAAATATATAGAGCCGCCGAAAATGGCGCGCGGCCCGATACTATATTTTATGATTTTGAGGTAATTTATGATATATTTTGACAACGCCGCGACGGGGGGGTTCAAGCCCGACAGCGTTATTTCAGCCGCGTTTTCAGCTATGAAGTTCTGCGCCAACCCCGGCAGGAGCGGGCATAAACTTTCGCTCGCCTGTCTCGAAAGGGTGTACGAGTGCAGAAAGCTACTTTGCGATTTTTTCGGCGGGTACAGCTACGACAGGGTAATCTTTACAAAAAACTGTACCGAGGCTCTGAACATTGCCATACTCGGCGGTTTGAAGGCGGGGGATAAGGTTGTAACTACCGTAGCGGAACACAACTCCGTTTTGCGTCCTTTGGAAAGTCTTACTAAAAAAGGCGTTACCGTCGACTATGCTCCGCTTGCCGCGGACGGTTCTATCGATACGGACGCGCTTATAAGATACGTTACCGCAAGAACGCGCGCGGTAATAATAACGCTCGCATCCAACGTTACGGGCGCGGCTCCCGATATAAAGGAGCTTCGCCGCGGCTTGCCCGAGGGTACGCTGTTAATCTGCGACGGCGCCCAGGCTTGCGGACATACTGAAATAAATATGAAGGAGTGCGGTATAGACGCGCTCGCCGTTGCGGGGCACAAGGGCATGCTCGGCATACAGGGCAGCGGCGCGCTTATCTTTTCCGAAAGGTTCAACCCCGCCCCCGTGCTTTACGGCGGTACGGGCAGTGAAAGCCATAACCTGAACATGCCCGACTTCTACCCCGACAGGCTTGAAAGCGGAACGCTTTCCTACCCCGCGATAGTCTCTCTCGGCGAGGGGGTGCTGTACCTTAAAGAGAATATGTTAAAGCACAAAGCGGAAGTTTCTGCCCTGTGCGAATTTTTGCATGGCGAACTTGAAAAGGTAGAGGGGGCTGAGCTTTACTCGAAGCCCAACCCTTACGGCATTGTCGCATTCAATTTAAAGTCAATGCAGTCCGAGGTTGCGGCGTACAGACTTTCGGAAGAGTTTTCTGTCTGTGTGCGAGGAGGACTTCACTGCGCTCCGCTTATGCACAAGGCGCTCGGCTCGGACGGACTTATCCGCGCGTCGGTTTCGGCGTTCAATACCCAAAGCGAGTGTGTAAGGTTTATCGAGGCGGTTAAAATTCTCGGCGCTTGACAAATTGTACAAGGCGGTTTAAAATTGACCGCAAGGAGGCATTTATGCTATACCGTTCCGTAACCGAGCTGGTAGGGGGAACGCCCCTTTTAGAACTTACCAACTATGAAAAAAAGCACGGCTTAAAAGCTAAAATTTTTGCAAAGCTTGAGTACTTCAACCCCGCGGGTTCCGTCAAGGACAGAATTGCAAAAGCAATGATAGAGGATGCTGAAAAGAGCGGTAAGCTTAAAAAAGGCGCAACCATAATTGAGCCGACCTCGGGCAACACCGGCATAGGGCTTGCGGCTATCGCCGCGGCGAAGGGCTACAAAGTAATTTTGACCATGCCCGAAACTATGAGCGCTGAGCGCAGAAATTTAATTAAGGCGTACGGCGCGGAAATAGTTTTGACTGGGGGCGCTTCGGGTATGAAGGGCGCAATCGCAAAAGCCGAAGAGCTTGCAGTGCAAACAGAGGGCGCGATTATTATAGGGCAGTTTACAAACCCCGCAAACCCCGCCGCGCACTTTGCATCCACGGGGCCCGAAATCTGGGAAGATATGCAGGGCAACGTCGATATTTTCGTCGCTGGCGTAGGTACGGGCGGAACCCTTTCCGGTACCGGTAAATATTTAAAGAGTAAAAATCCCAAAATCAAGGTAGTTGCGGTTGAACCCGCCTCGTCCCCCGTACTTTCAAAAGGAGTTTCGGGCGCGCACAAAATTCAGGGCATAGGCGCGGGCTTCGTCCCCGATACTCTCGACACAGAAGTTTACGACGAGGTTATAACCGTTGAAAACGACGACGCGTTTGTAACTGGCAGGGAGATAGGAGTAACCGAAGGCGTGCTTGTCGGCATATCGTCGGGCGCGGCTTTGCACGCGGCAACCGAGCTTGCAAATAGAGAGGAGAACGCGGGCAAGAATATTGTGGTGATACTTCCCGATACGGGCGACAGGTATCTGTCAACCGAGTTATTTCAATAAATATAAAAGCGCGGCGGATTTTAAGTCCGCCGCGCTTTTATTAAATGTTTTTAAGTTTAATTATTACCTCTTTCAGCTTTTTGCGCTTAAAGCCGTCCAGCAGGGGGTACAGCGCGTTGTAAAAGTTGTCAAGGTCGGCGTTTGACAGAGTGCCTTCACGCTTGCCGCGTTCGGCCTCCGCTATTATCGTATGTAAAAGCTGACCTTCGCTTTTGCCGTTCATCGCGCGGGATAAAACCTTTGCAAGCTCTACGGTAGAGTTTACGTCGGCGGGCTTTCCGCTTGCGGTGTTTTGGGGCTTGTCGTCAGGTTCGGGGGTATAGCTTTTAAAATCTTTCATAACATCTCCGCATATAATATTATTGACAATATATGCAAGGAGATTAAAATATGCAACTTTTAATAATACTCGCGCTGCTTTTGTACGGCGGAAAGTCGAACGCGCAGAATATTTTAGAGGACGTAAAACCCGTGCTCGAAACTATAGGCGGCGACGATATGAAGCAGGCTTTGAAAAGCGCGGAAGAAATTTCATCCGTTCTTTCGGCGGTGCGCGGATTTGCTTCTATGGGCAACGCTCCGTTTGCCGCTCCGCACGCTCAGGCGGAAAGCTTCGGCGGCGGTGAAAAGCAAAGCCATGCGGCGGGCTTTCCCTTATCGCCGGTATCAGCCATTGCCGACAGAGAAATTACATATTCGCTTTCAAAATACATATCGCAAAATTAAATTATCCCCGCGCGTTTTTGCGCGGGGATGTTGTTTTTAAAAGTATGTCCAACCCCCGAAGGAAATGGAAGTAAACCAAGCTCAATTACTTGCGTTACACCATGGTTGGACTTTTTTTGTCTCACTTAAATTATGTGAGAGCCGGACAAAAGACCCCTTCAACTCAAATCAACAGTTCGGTTGTCTTTAACAAACCGAATACGGGAAACCACCGCCAATAATGTTTTGCGGGTGAGAGAAGCGCAGGCCGCACCGCTAATAGTTGCGTAGAGTAAGCCCAGAAAAAGGAACCGCTACCTGAAAAATACGCCGTAACATTGGCAGTACCATCAGCGCCGGAACGCAGCCAAGTAAATAAAAGATCTTTTACCCTTTGCTTTAGTTTACCGCAAATTATAAGGTTTGTAAACCTGTTTGGCAGTGTAAAAGTGTGAGGCGCAGGCCGCACCGCTAAAAGGCGGGATGTATATGCATCATAAACACCACCGGTACCTGACAAAAAATGCGCATAGTACGCAGGAGTAATGCCGGAACGCAGCCAAGCAAATATAAGTCTTTTACCCTTTAAGCAATTATATCATTTATTTTTATGCAGTGCAAATACAGTAAATCCGCCCGCGCTTATTTAGCGCGGGCGGCAAATTAAAATAAATTATTCGGTAGGTTTGTTTATTATGTAGTCAGTACATTTAATAACGTATTCGCCGGTATAAGAATCCCACGAGTCTTTTTTATCAATAGCGTTCCACTGCGCAGCCGTACCTTTAAAGTCTATCGTTTCAAGTTTATCGCAGTCATAAAAAGCGTCTTTGTTTATGGTCGTAATGCTTGCCGGCAAGGTTATGTTTTTTAAATTTCTGCAATAACGGAACGTGTCTTCGTTTATAACGCTTACGCCCGCGGGTATCGTTACGCTTTCAAGCCCGGAACACAACCAAAATGCGCTGTCGCCTATTTCCGTAACGCTTTCGGGAATTTTTATTTCACCTAACTGAAAGCAGTTATTAAAAACACTTTCACCTATTTTAGTTAAGTTGTCGGGCAAAATTATTTTTGTGAGCTTACCGCAACCGCTGAACGCACTGTCGCCTATCGAGGTTACGCTTGCTGGTACGGTGTATTCGCCCGACTTTCCTTTAGGGAAATCAATAAGTTCAGTCTTATCTTTGTTGAATAATACGCCGTCAACGGTTGAGTAACGTTCGTTATCGCTGCTTATTGAAAACGCCGTAAGCGAAGTGCAGCCCGAAAAGGCGTGGTAATATGTTTTGTATAACCAACCAAAATCTTCGGGCAATATTACGCTCTGTAACGAAGTGCAGCCGCTGAACGAACCGTTATCAAAATTAGACCCTTTCGGCATGGTTAAACTTGTGATAGAAGTGCAATTTTTAAACGCGAGCTCTCTGATCCCTATGTCCTCGGGCAAATTTAAACTCGTAACGTTTGTACAGCCGCTGAATGCGCTTTCCGCAATTCTGTTTACGCCGTAGCCTACGGTAATTTTTTCGATTGCCGTACAGTCTTTAAACGCTTCTCTCTCAATACCCGTTACTTCCTTTCCGTTGTAATATGAAGGAATTTTTAAATCGGTAACGGTCGCGTTTGCTTTAAAGCCTTTTACGGTGTACTCGTATCCGCCGAAATCAAGCTCGAATACCAAATCGCTTACTCCGGGCGCGCTTTCCGAAACGGAACCGCAAACCGAGCAAACGTAATCTTCATAATTGTGGGGAAGAGTTTGTACGAAGTCGTCGTGTTTATCTCTTCCGCAAGAGCATTTATAAACGGTGTAGCCCTCGCGCGAGCAGGTGGGTGCTATAACTTCGTAAACCTCGTATTTGTGTTCGTGATGTTTTCCGAATCCTCCGCACGCCGAAAAAGCGACTGCGCATGCCGATATGCTGATTGCCGAAAGTAAACCTATAAGTAATTTTCTTTTCATTTTTTTCTCCTTTATTATTTCTAAAATTAAGGGCGGCATCAAGAGCCGCCCGCACAGGTACCCTTAATGTCGCCAAACAATCTTTTCTGATATTTGCAGTATTAAGCTTATACAAATAAACACACAGAAAACAGGTACAACTATGCCTATTAGATTGTGTATTTTTTTGCATAAAAAAATACTGCTCAATATTAAGATTGTTTGGCAATTACATTATAGCACTTATAAAAAATTTATTCAAGTATTTTTAAAGTATTTTCACTATTGCAATAAAACGGCGGGCGTGATATAATAAAAATATGAAAATAGGTATTTCTACTGCAAGCTTATGGAATTATGAAACAGAGGACGCGCTTTCCGTTTTGAAAGAGGTCGGCGCGGAAACGTGCGAGGTGTATTTACGCACCTTTTACGAGTACCGCCCCGAGTTTGCAAAAAAGTTTGCGGCAAATGCGGAGGGGTTAGAAATCAACTCCGTTCACGTCGCACCGCATAATTTTGAGCCTCAGCTCTTTTTCGACCAACGCAGAACGCGCGGCGACGGCTTTTACTGGCTTGACCAGGTTATGCGCTCGGCTCAGCTTTTCGGGGCTAAAAAGTATACCTTTCACGGCTTTTTGCAACGGCTCGGTAACCGGGATTACGACACCACTGCCGAACGCCTGCGCGAAATATCCGACTTCTGCGCAAGGTACGGCGTTACCCTTTGCCTTGAAAACGTACCGGACGCAACTTATAACAGCCCTTACGTCTTTAAAGAGTTAAAGGCGCGCTGTCCGCAGTTAGAGGGGACGTTCGATATAAAGCATGCGAGGAATTCTAACTATCCTTGGCAGATGTACGTCAAAGATATGTCGGGCGCCATTTCGCACGTTCATTTATCCGACGTAGACGAAAACGGCAAGACCTGTCTTCCCGGGTGCGGTCTGTATAACTTTGAGGAAATTTTTAAAACGCTTGCGGGCGAGGGCTTCGACGGAGCCGTGCTTATCGAGACGGGAAGCTTTTCGGATTTGACCGAACTTAAAAGGTCTGTTGAGTTTTTGAAGGAAGTCGCACAAAAGACCGTTTAATTACATATTATATAATATATTAATTATCCCGCCCGTCGGCGGGGTTTTTATTTGGTAAAAAAATGTTAAAATAAATTAAAAAAAATGCTTGTCGTACCGCAAGCATTTTTCGGCAAATGTTTGATAAAATTGTTAAAATATTTCTTAAAAAATGCTTGACATATTGAATATACTTTGATAATATATAAAAGCTGTCAATTTGACAGCGTTGTTTTTCTTTATGAAAAACTAATCGACTTTAGTCGAGATTTGAAGTCTGACAACTGCATAGGAAAGAGAAGAATAAAAGTACAAAAAAGGCAATTAAGATTAATTCTAGGTTAATACGAAGAAGAAAGGGAAGCAATTTTGCGAAGCTTTTGAACTGTAGGAATGAAGAAATTAGTCGAGTTAAAGTGTAGAATTTTTGTAAAGGACGAGTAGAAATATAGCTAGATATGCTATAGAGGACAGATCAAGCTACAAAGAGCATACGGAGGATGCCTTGGTACATGGCGCCGAAGAAGGACGTG
>JAIDRX010000165.1 GCA_029061495.1 Clostridia bacterium | reverse complement strand
GTTTCGTTTGCACCGTCGGCCGTAAGGAAAGTTACGCTGTCAGCCCACTTAAAGAACGATTCAGTATATTTGTCCTTATCAGAGGTAAAGCAAGCAAACTGTATAAGCCAGAACGCGTCAGGGCCCTTATGAGTTGTTGCCATGTAATAATAGTTTTGACCGCTTACAGCCTTTTCGTAAGTGAAATACAGATACTCCTGCCCTTCACGCTCGAAACTAGCTTTAAACTGCATATTGTTTGCATATAACACTCTGGTTGTATATGCCTTAAGAGTGAGGTCGCTATCGAAGGAAGTAAATTCTTCCTTTACCGCAAACACTATTACCTTAGCGCTTTGATAACAAACCGTTTGCCCGATATATTCTTTTTCATTAAAACTGCTCGTAAGCGTTATCTGCATACCCGCTTTTTCAAAAGTCTTAGCCTTGGGTTTACAACCCGCAATACCTATAAGACACAACAGCGCCGCAACCGTTGCCGCAGTAAAAATTAAAAACTTCTTTTTCATAATTTAGCTCCGATTATATTTTAAAAATTCTGGTGTATCGTTCTCGATATGACGTCGTTTTGCTGTTCGCGCGTGAGCTTGTTGAAGTTTACCGCATAACCCGAAACGCGTATCGTAAGCTGGGGATATTTTTCGGGATGAGCCTGCGCGTCCAGAAGCGTTTCTCGGTTGAATACGTTTACGTTTAAGTGATGTCCGCCGTCCGTTACGTATCCGTCAAGCATACGGACGAGGTTTTGCGAGCGAGCGTCCTTTTCTTTGCCCAAAGACTCGGGCGTAATTGAAAACGTATTGGATATACCGTCTCGCGCGTACTCGTAGGGAAGCTTTGCAACCGATTCAAGCGAGGCAAGCGCGCCGTTTGTATCTCTTCCGTGCATGGGGTTTGCTCCGGGGGCTAAGGGTTCGCCCGCGCGTCTTCCGTCGGGGGTGTTACCCGTATTCTTGCCGTAAACGACGTTGCTCGTTATCGTCAGAATGGACGTTGTGGGAACGCTTTCGCGGTAGGTGTAATGGCTCTTTATTTTGCCCATAAAGGTCTTTAAAAGCCAAACTGCAAGCTCGTCAACTCTGTCGTCGTTGTTGCCGTATTTAGGGAAGTCTCCCTCTACCTTAAAGTCGGTAACTATTCCTTCCTCGTTGCGGACGGGATAAACCTTTGCGTATTTTATTGCGGAAAGCGAGTCAACCGCGCACGAAAGTCCTGCTATACCGGTTGCAAAAAATCTACGGACGTTTGTGTCGTGCAAAGCCATTTCCAAAGCTTCGTAGCTATACTTGTCGTGCATGTAATGGATAAGGTTTAAAGTATTTACGTAAAGACCTGCAAGCCAGTCCATCATCTGAACGTACTTTTTCTTTACGTCGTCAAAGTCGAGCGCCCCATCGCCGAGCACGGACGAGAACACGGGCGATACCTGCAACGCTTTGCCCGTAACCTTATCCTTTATAAGCTCGTCCTTGCCGCCGTTGATAGCGTACAAAAGGCACTTTGCAAGGTTTGCCCTTGCGCCGAAAAACTGCATATCCTTGCCCACGCGCATACAGCTTACGCAGCACGCTATGCAATAGTCGTCGCCCATTTCGGGTCTCATTAAGTCGTCGCTTTCGTACTGTATTGCAGAAGTTTCAATTGAAAGCTCGGTGCAGAATTTTTTAAAGTCTTCGGGAAGATTTACAGACCACAACACGGTAAGGTTGGGTTCGGGCGCGGGTCCGAGATTTCGCAGAGTGTGTAAAATTCTGAAAGACGATTTTGTAACGAGCGTTCTGCCGTCAACGCCCATTCCGCCGATAGACTCGGTAACCCAAGTCGGGTCGCCCGAGAAAAGCTCGTTATACTCTTTAATGCGCATAAACTTGATAATTCTCAGCTTCATTACGAAGTGGTCTACAAGCTCCTGCGCGCCTGTTTCGTCTAAAATACCGCGTTTGAGATCGCGCTGGATATAAATATCGAGGAAGGTCGAATTTCTGCCTATGGACATTGCCGCGCCGTTCTGGTCCTTGACTGCAGCAAGGTAGCCGAAGTAAAGCGCCTGCACTGCTTCCTGCGCGTTCGTTGCGGGCGCGGATATATCGAGTCCGTAAATTTCGGCAAGCTTTTTCAAGTTATTTAAAGCCTTAATCTGCTCTGCAAGCTCCTCTCTGTCGCGGATTTTGTCGGGAGTCATATCTCCGTCAAGCAACGCCTTGTCCTTCTCCTTGCAAGCGACAAGGTAGTCTACGCCGTAAAGCGCAACGCGGCGGTAGTCGCCTACAATTCTGCCCCTGCCGTAGGTGTCGGGAAGTCCCGTCAAGATATGTGCGCGGCGGGCGCGGCGCATTTCGGGCGTGTACGCGTCGTATACGCCGTCGTTGTGGGTTTTGCGGTACTTCGTAAATATCGACTTGATTTCGGGGTCGATTTCGTAGCCGTACATATTCAAAGCCTGCTCAGCCATCTTTATACCGCCGAAAGGCTGCAGGGCGCGTTTGAAGGGCTTGTCCGTCTGCAAGCCGACGATTTTTTCAAGCTCTTTATCGATATAGCCCGCAGCGTGCGAGGTGAGCGTTGAAACGGTCGTAGTATCAGCGTCGAGAACGCCGCCCGCCTTGCGTTCCTTATCGGAAAGCTTTAAAATTTCGTCCCAGAGTTTTTGGGTTGCCTTGGTCGGGGCCGCGAGAAAAGAACCGTCGCCCTCGTACGGCGTATAGTTACGCTGTATAAAGTCCCTGACGTTTACTTCTCCGTCTTCGCTCCACTTGCCGAAAACAAAACCTTCCCATGCTTTACTGCGCATAATTCACCTCTTTAATATTATTCTTGCGTTTTCAACCCTTTCGTATTCGGGCGGATTTAAGCCCTTTAGCGGATAGGGTATTCCTAATTTTTCGTATTTAACTTCGCCCATTTTGTGGTAGGGCAAAACCTCGATATTTTTAACGGTTTTTAAAGTGCCGATAAACTCTTTCAATTTTAAAAGATAATTGTCGTCGTCTGTAATTCCGCTGACGAGAACGTGCCTTATCCAAATATCTTTGCCGTTGTCTGATAAAAACCTTGCAAAGTTTAAAGGATTCGTATTCGGGTGTCCCGTAAGCTCTTTGTGCCGAGTATCGTCTATATGCTTTATATCCAACAGAACGAGGTCGGTATACTTTAAAAGCTCTTCGTGCTTTTTTACGCTTTTTTTATCTTCCGCGTTAAAAGTTATACCCGACGTGTCGAGCGCGGTATGAACGCCGCTTTTTTTCAGAATTTTAAAAAGCTCGGTAACGAAGTCTATCTGCATTAACGGCTCGCCGCCCGAAACGGTTACGCCCCCGCCGCCATTAAAATAGTTTTTGTATTTAAGCGCGCGGGCGGCTACTTCCTCGGCGGAATACCCGATACCGCCTGTAAAGCTCCAGGTGTCGGGGTTGTGGCAGTATTTGCACCGCATAGGGCACCCCTGCATAAACACGACGAAGCGTATCCCCGGTCCGTCTACCGTGCCGAACGACTCAAACGAATGAATTTTACCTGTCATAAGATTAAAAAACGGACTATTTTACTTTTAATAAAACAGCCCAGACGAACGACGTATCTTACAAAGCGGCTTCCTTGCGGTTTTTCCGCAAATTCGTCAGTTACCGTTTTGCCTTTCAGTTGGAATTATATTATAGCAAGCGTTTGCCCTTTTGTCAACAGAAAAACACAAAATATTGTTGCGTAAATTTTTAACAAACACAATATATTGTGGTTTATATATTAAAAGAGGCGCACTCGTAAGAG
>JAIDRX010000164.1 GCA_029061495.1 Clostridia bacterium | reverse complement strand
GCATTGAAGGAACTGAAAGAGCAGAAGTTAATTCTTTCAGATAAAACAGAAAGCGCTAATAAACGCTTGGGCGAGCTTAAGGCGCAATTAGCGGCAAAAGAAGCGGAACAAAAAACGCTTTCGGCCGATATAGAAAAGCTTAAAGAAAAGCTTAAAAATGATTTGGCGCAGTCGGGATTCGACAGTGTTGAAAGCTGTTTAAAGCTTGCCGAAGGATTTGCGAAATTCGCCGATGCGGCAAAGGCGCTTGAAGAATACGATAAAAACGTGATATCCCTTACCGAAAGGCAAAAAACGCTTGAAGGCATAGCTGGCATAAAAAGCTTTTCTGAAAGTGTGCTGAATGATGCGGAAACTTTTAAAAATTCCGTTGCCGATATCCTTACCGAAGCGCGGAACAGCTACGCCGTTCTCGAAGCCGACTTAAAAAAAATGCAGGTAAGGTTTTCGGAAAAGAAGGCTCTTTTAAAAGACTTTACTTCTGCGGAAAAACAGCGTAATCTTATAGCACAGCTTAAAGATATAACAAAGGGCAATAAATTTATGGAGTTTATTGCAAACGAATATCTTTGCGATATATCCGCGCTTGCCTCGTCAACGCTTTTAAATCTGACGGACGGCAGATACTTTTTAACTTATACCGATACATTTTACGCAGGCGACAATTTCAACTGCGGAAATTTGAGGGGCGTTAACACCCTGTCGGGCGGAGAAACTTTCCTTGTTTCGCTATCTTTGGCGCTCGCGCTGTCTCAGACAATTTGCGCTTTCCGACCGATAGAGTTTTTCTTTTTGGACGAGGGCTTCGGGACGCTGGACGGCACGCTTGTAGATACAGTTATGAACTCGCTGGAAAAGCTGAAAAGCTCAAGTTTCACTATCGGGGTTATAAGTCACGTAGAAGAGCTTAAACACAGAATAGACAGCAAAATTACAGTTAATAAAGCAACTGAAAGCCACGGCTCTACCGTGCAGTTAAGTTGCTAAGGAGAAGACTTTGCCAAACATAAAAACACCATTGATGCTTTGGAATGAATTTGACGACTCGCTTGACGTAACCGCAATAACTTTGAAGGAAAGAGTTATCGACGGTATAAGGTACGAGGACGTAAGCTTACTCGGCCGCGAAACGGGAGAAGGCAGAGTAAAAATTTTCGGCGTGTTTGCAAGTGACGAAAAAGCTCCCGCAAGCGAGACGGTACTTATTCTTCCCGACAGTCTTGAGGGTATTGACTACGACCTTTTGAAAATGTTTGTATCACGCGGGTATTCAGCGTTTATGGTTGACTACCGCGGAGAGTGGGAAGATAGCGAATTTACGACTCTTTATCCCTTAAACGTTGCATATGCAAACACTTTAAAGTGCGGAAGACATAAGGACTTCGTTGATGAAACAGCCGATAAAACAAGCTGGTACGAGTGGGTTGGCGTAGGTATATATGCGCGCAAATATCTTGTAGAGCGTACGGGCGGTGAAAATATCGCCGTTGTGGGAATACGAGACGGCGGCGAAATTGCCTGGAAGTTAGGCGTTGCGAAAAAGTTTTCGTGTATAATTACCGCATGTGCCGCAGGTTGGAAAGCGTACGCGGGAGTAAGCAAGTTTAAGCCCGACGACACGGAGCTTGACGAGGAAAGGTACCGCTTTATTGCGGGTATAGACTCGCAGGCTTATGCGCCTTACGTCAAAAGCCCTGTAATGATACTTTGCTCTACAAACGACCCTCGCTTCGATTATGACAGGGCTTTTGATACTCTGTCGCGTATAAATACCGAGTTTGCAGATGACAGCGTAATTACGTATTCAGTGCGTTGCGATTCGTCGATAGGCGAAAAGAGTTCTGCGGATATGTTTATGTTCCTCGACAAGCATTTAAGGCACCGTCAGGTGTTTATACCCAAGCCTGCCGAAGTAAACGTAACGGTAGACGACGAGGATAACTTAGTTGCCATTGCTTCGTTTGACGAGCAGGGGAATGTAGAGGAAGCGGGAATGTTTATGGCGGAGGACTGCATAGATTCTTCTATGAGGGAGTGGTCTATGTGCAAGCTTAAACGCAAAATTTCCTCAAGCGAGTATGAGTATTATTTGAATGTTTATGAAAAGGCTTCGTCGGTATACGCGCTTTGTTTCGTAAAATATACCAACGGATTTACCATTTGGTCAAAAATTGCCGTTAAAAAAATAAGCGGCGCGTTCAGAAATATGTGCGGTAAATGCCGCGTAATGTATACAAGCAAAAACGGCATAGACGGCTTTTCTATCGCTGATCCTGCTTCACGGGCAATAGGCGGTACGTTTTTTACGGACGGAGTAATGTTCCCGCAGCTTGTTACTAAGGAAAAGGGAATTAAGGGCGCGTACTCGGTATGCGGACTTACTACTTACAGGATAAATAATCCTAAATATTCGCCCGAAAGCGGAAACTTTTTAAAACTCGATATGTTCTGCGACGAAACGGCGGAAGTTACCTTGACTTTGGAGGATGTTACCGACGGTGAAGTTTACAAGTGCGGTCAAATAGTTCTCGGCGGAGTTTGGCAGAGTATAATACTTGAAAGCAAGCTGTTCAAAACCGTGAACGGTGCACCGCTTTCGGACTACGTTCGTACGCTGAGGCTTTGCATAACGTGCGAAGGAAAATATGCGGTAAATAACTTAATGTGGCTTTAAGGAATGTTTGCAGAAGTAAGAAAAAGTTTATATAACGCGCAAAGCAAGTCAAAGATTAGTATTGTGCTTAACGTATTAATCGTTATAATGGTTATTGCGCTTATAATAGAAATAAGCTTCGGTATAAATTATACCGGATATTACGTCGTGCACAGTTCTATGAATCCGACGCTTACTGGCGCGGAGACTTATGAGCAGGAGGGCGGCGATTATGTTTACGTAAACAAAAAGGCAAAGCCCACCTACGGCGATATTGTTGTGGTTTCAAAAGATAAAGATACGACTATAATTAAGCGGGTAATCGCTCTCGGCGGCGATTGCGTCATATTGGATAAGGGTGTACTTAAAATAAAATATAAGGGCAGTGAAGAATTTGTAATTGTTGAAGAGCCGTATGTTGCGCCTGAAAACAATACGGCAAATTCTAAAAATACCTATCCAAAAAACGATTTAGAGAAAGGTCATACCGTTGCTGACGGTGCGATGTTTTTGCTAGGTGATAACCGTGATGTAAGCGTTGACAGCAGAGATAGCGGTGATTTTCCTTTAACTTCGCTTTACGGTGTTGTAACAAACTGGTCGCTTAAAAACAAAAAGTTTTTAACCGGATTGCATACCTATTTTAAATTTCAATTGCCGAAATATTTCGGCTTCAAATAAAAACTTCGGAGAAAATAAAATGCGTGCTGTTGTAACTGTTGTCGGAAAGGACAAAACGGGAATAATTTCTAAGGTAAGCGCTTTCCTTGCGGATAGGGGCGTGAATATCCTTGATATAAGCCAAACGATATTGCAGGATTATTTTGCAATGATTATGATTGTTGATTTGGCAAAAGCTACCGTTCAGCTTTCTGCCCTTGCTGACGAGTGTTTAGCTCTCGGCAAGAATATAGGAATGTCTATTCACGTTCAGCACGAGGAAATTTTCAACGCAATGCACAGCGTTTAAGGGGCTTAAATGTTTAATACTAACGACGTTTTAGAGACGATAAATATGATAGAGCGGGAGCATCTCGATATCAGAACGGTTACCATGGGCATATCGTTGCTTCCGTGCATAGGTTCGTCTGCCGAACAGACTGCAAAAAAAGTTTACGATACCGTCTGCAAAAAGGCGGAAAATATAGTTAAAGTTACGTCCGATTTGTCGCGCGAGTACGGTATTCCTATAGTCAATAAGCGCGTTTCGGTAACGCCGGCGGCGCTTATATGCGCGCCGTTCGCGGAAAAGTCTTACCTGGTCGGCAAAGCGCTTGACGACGCGGCAAAAAATTTAGGAATCGATTTCCTCGGCGGCTATTCGGCGTTAGTGCATAAGGGAATGGCCGACTATGAAAAAAAGTTTATTTCAACCATACCGCAGGTTCTGGCTGAAACTGAAAGACTTTGTTCGTCTGTAAATATAGGCTCGTCAAAGTAGTGTATTAATATTGACGCCGTAAAGCTTATGGGCTAAATCGTAAAGCAAACGGCTTCGCTTACGGCGGACAGGGGCGGCTTCGGCTGTGCTAAACTCGTCGTGTTCTGTAACGCGGTTGAGGACAACCCTTTTATGGCAGGAGCCTTCCACGGAGTTGGTGAAAGCGGTACGGTTATAAACGTCGGGGTTTCGGGCCCCGGAGTCGTTCAGCACGCAATAGAAAGTATTCCCGACGCGGATTTAAGCGATCTTGCCGAAATGATTAAGCGCACGGCTTTCAAAATTACGCGCGCGGGTCAGCTTATTGCACGCGAGGCAGCAAAGAGGTTGAATGCGGAGTTCGGTATAGTGGATTTATCTCTTGCGCCTACACCCGCAAGGGGCGACTCTGTAGCGCAGATTTTAGAGGAAATGGGGCTTGAAAGCGTAGGAACGCACGGAACGACAGCGTGCCTTGCAATGCTTAACGACGCAGTTAAAAAGGGCGGAGTTATGGCAAGCTCGCGCGTGGGAGGACTTTCGGGTGCGTTTATTCCCGTTTCAGAGGATATAGGAATGATAGAGGCCGCCGAGCGCGGAGATTTGCACCTCGACAAGCTCGAAGCGATGACGGCGGTATGTTCAGTAGGACTGGATATGATAGCGGTACCCGGAGATACGACGGCTTCGACCATAAGCGCGATAATAGCGGACGAAGCGGCAATAGGTATGATAAACAATAAGACGACGGCTGTCAGGATTATTCCCGCACCCAATAAAAAAGTGGGCGACAGTGTTGACTTCGGCGGGCTTTTGGGGCGTGCACCGATAATGCCGGTCAATAATAAATCTGCAGAAAAATTTATAAGGCGCGGCGGACTTATTCCCGCACCGATACATTCAAACAAGAATTAAGAGGTTTAAATTGGAAAGAAGCGAAGTTAAACAGCAATACAAATGGAAGACGGAAGATATTTTTGCTTCGGACGAGGAGTGGGAAAAAAGTTATTCCCAAATGGGGAATGCTATTTCCTTTTCAAAGTATTCGGGAAAGCTTAACGATAAAAAGGTTTTACTTGAGTTTTTAAAGAAAAACGACGAGGTTTTAAAATCGTTAGAACTGCTTGCCGTGTACGCCGGGTTGAAGCACGACGAGGATTCGCGCGTTTCTAAATATACCGCCTACGATTCTAAAGTTGAAATGCTGTTTTCGAAGTACGCTTCGGCGGTTGCCTTTTTCGAGCCTGAAATGGCGCAACTTGACGATAAGTATTTGCAGTCGTTAATCGAGGATAAAAACTTTTCT
>JAIDRX010000163.1 GCA_029061495.1 Clostridia bacterium | reverse complement strand
ATAGGGTATAACGTTGTCGCAAATTTCGGGCATGGTCTCGAAGGTTTTGCCCGCGCCCGATATCGCCTGATAAGTCGTTACCGCCGCGCACTTTATGCCGAACTTTTTAAGCGGGTGCAAGAGTGGAACGTAGGATTGCAAAGAGCAGTTGCTTTTAACGGCTATAAATCCGCGCTTGGTTCCAAGCCTTTTTTTCTGCGCCGCAATTACTTCAAGGTGGTCGGCGTTAATTTCTGGTATAATCATAGGGACGTCGTCCGTAAAGCGGTGTGCCGAGTTGTTTGAAACGATAGGGCACTCAGCCTTTGCGTAAGCGTATTCCAGTTCGCGGATTTCGTCCTTTTTCATATTGACCGCGCAGAAGCAGAAGTCTACTTTTTGAGCAATTTTTGCTCTGTCTGCGGTTGCGTCCATAACTACTATGTCCGCAAACTTTTCGGGCATGGGGTCTGATAAGTGCCATCTTTTAACGGCGTCCTTGTATTTCTTGCCCGCTGAAGAAGCGGAGGCGGCAAGGCAGGTTACGTTAAACCAGGGGTGGTCCTTTAACAAAAGCATAAACCTCTGTCCTACCATACCGGTAGCGCCGATAATTCCTACGTTAAACTTTTTCATAAATTACTCCTTAAAACAAAAACGGCAACGCGCCCGCGTGCCGTTCAATAAACCAACAAGCAATTAGCGCAACACTTAAAGTGACAGTCGCAAAGGTATTAGCCCGTGCGCCCGACGCGGTTCAAAGGCAAACCGTATCTCGGCGGAGGCGCCCTTTCGCCGCGGCTTAAAGCGGAATTCCCTTTCAAACTCCTTGCCGTGCGGTTACTTATGCCCGTCCGCTCCTCTAATCTGCAAGTAAATAATAGCATACGCGCGTGTAAATGTAAAGGAATTTTACAACCTTTTTGCCGTTTGCGTTTAAAACAGTTGAAATATTATTAAAGTTATGTTATTATATCTACAAGCGGAAAAATTTTCCGTTTTAAAAAATTTACAGGTTTAAAATATGGCATTGCGGGTAAACAATCTCGAAGGCAACGAAATAGCCGACGACTATACGAGAACTGCCGCCAAACGCGGCAGATGGGGTGAAACGTGGGACGCGTTCAAAGCCTCGTTCGGTAAAGTAATACTTATAAATATATTTATTTTAATAACGTTCCTCCCCGGCGTTGCGGTTATAATTTTCCGCAATATGTACGTCGCCAATATGTTTGCAATTTATCCATTTAACGCCAATACGGGGCTTGGCTACGGCGGTTACTCGGGAATGCTCGGCTTTGCGGAACAGATTTATCTGTACGCGGATTTGATGTTCTATTCGCTGTTAATCGTTGCGGGATTTATCGCATCCGTAGGTGTTGCGGGCGGAGCGTATTCAATTAAAAAATTAGTCAACACTTCTGGCAAGTTTACTTTAAAGGGCTTTTTCCACGGCGTAAAGGTATGCTACTTCAACACCGTTTTGCCCGTAACAATTTTTATGCTTTTCTTCTTCGCCACTAAAATTGTCGGCGACTGGAAAGATTTGGTCATCGCGCGCGGCGGTTCGGGTGCAGGCCCTATAACGGCTTACGTCTTTGTAATCATTGCGACTGTATTGGTTGGTATTTACTGTGCATGGCTTTTGGCTGTCGGCGTAAGCTACAGGGTTAAATTTACACAGCTTTTCAAAAACGCTTTCGTGCTTTTAATCGGCAGCCCCATTCATACCGTATTTTTCGCAGGCTTCGCGCTTATACCTGTCTGGATATACCTTATAGGTACGGCGGCAAGCTTTATGAAAATTATCGCCTACATCTTTTTCGTGTTCCTCGGGTTCTCGTTCATACTTATGGTATGGATGAGCTTTACGCAGTGGGTTTTCGATATGTACGTTACCCCCAACCTCAAGGCGGCTAAGGAAGAGGCGGACTCTAAAAAGACTCCTCAGCAGCTCGCCGCGGAAAAGGAAGAGGACGACAAGCGCACCGCAAGAGAGCTTCTTGCTGCGGGCAAGAGCGAGCTTATCGGCCGTCCCATAAAGCCTATCGAGGACGAGGTTTTGGTTAAGCCCCTCGGCAAAACTTTCAGCCGTGCGGACGTTAACGCAGTTGACGGCGACAGGACGAAAATGAAAGAGGGTATCGCGGCGTACGAACAGGAGCATAAAAACGATTCTGTCTACGTCGAGTACAACAAGCTTTTTGCCGAACGCGAAAAGGCTTTGCAGTCCACTGACAAAAAGGGCAAAAAGAAAAAGGTTAGTAAGGATAACCTTTTGAAATAAATTTACGGAAAAAATATATATGGCAAATTCTTACTCTGCGCTCGGCAGATGGTTTGAATATTTAAACGATGACTGCGGCTATGAACAATGGTCGCAGTATTTAATTAAAACGCTTAAAAACGCGGGCGCCGGCGCAAAGGGCGTTGATATCGGCTGCGGTAACGGCTACTTTACGCGCGCGCTAATTAAGGCGGGCTATACGGTAAGAGGAATAGACGTTTCCCCGCAAATGCTTGACAAAGCTCAGCAAATTTCTTTAAAAGAGGGCGTTCGGGCGGAATTTTTACTCGGCGATATTACCAAACTAAAATTGCCTGCAAAAGTTGATTTTGCCGTAGCCATAAACGACTGTATAAACTACGTTCCAAAGGAAAAGCTTAAAAGCGCGTTCGGCAAGGTTTACGACTGTCTTAAAACGGGCGGCGCGTTTATATTTGATATAAGCTCGCCAAACAAGCTTAAAAACGTTTTGGGCAACAACCTTTTTGCCGAGGACAGGGACGACGTTGCGTACATGTGGTTCAATTCGCTTGCCGATGACAGCGTAACTATGGATATAACGCTCTTTTCAAAAAACGCGGACGGAACGTTTTCCCGCTTCGACGAGCGGCACGTTCAGTATATCCACGAAGAGGACGATATCTGCACCGCTTTGAAGGAAACGGGCTTTACGGTACGCACCGAGGGGCATCTCGGCGGAACAAAAGAGGAGAGGATAAATTTTATCTGCACACGGCTATGAATAAACTTTACAAGGCATTAATTTATGACAACCAGGTTTCGCTTTCCGTATTGGAGACGACCGAACTTGTCAACGAGGCAATTAAAATTCACAATCTGTTCGAGGACGCGGCGGTAACACTGGGAGGGCTTTTAACCTGCGCGGCGTATATGTCGGGCTGTCTTAAAAGCGACAGGGGCTGCGTTTCCCTCACCGTTAAAGCGGGGGGCGACGCGGGCACGGTCAGCGTTTCGGGCGATAAAGACTTGCATATCCGCGGCTATATCGACGGAAGCTGCGGCGGAAAATTAAACGGCGGATATTTCACCGTAGTTAAGGAAGACGGCTTTTACCGTCCATTCGTGGGTACGAGCGAGCTTGTCGGCAACGACGTTTCGCAAAATCTTATGAAGTACTTCCAGATGAGCGAGCAAATCGACACCGCCGTTGCGATAGGTGTTAAAATGAGCGGCGGCAAGTGCGTTGCCGCTGGCGGAGTTATAATGCAGCTTTTGCCCGGCACGTCCGAGGAAAATATGGACAAAGCCGAGGAGGCAATGCAGGCTTTTGTAAATCCTGCCGACGTCGTTGAAAAATACGGCGCGGACGGAATTATGAAAGAGTTTTTCCCCGAGCTCGAAGATAAATCAACCTATCTCTATTTTCCCGAATATAAATGCAACTGTTCGCGTAAAAAAATAGAGGGGATTATTATTCCCTTAGGGCGCGGCGAGCTTTTGAAAATTGCCGAGGAGGAGGGCGCGGTTAAAGCGCACTGCCATTACTGCAACACCGACTACTCGTTCACGCGGGAAGATATTGAAAAACTGTTTTAATTATTTATGAAAAAGACCGTAGAAATCGACCTCAGCAGCGACAGGCTAATAGCAGTCGCGGCGGATATGGTCGACGACCACAACTATATAAGCGCGTTGAAAATGCTAAACAAAAACGCCGATATCCACTGTAACGACGCAGACTCTTATATGCTCTACGCCGAAATTTTTGATGATATCGGTCTTTTTGAAAAGTGCGTAAACGGCTGGTTTAAGTTTATCGACTGCGCGGGCGCGGGAGAGTTTTCCGAAGCCTACGAAGGACTTGCCGTCGCTTATATGAATTTAGGCAACGAGCATTTTTCGGCGTACTACTATAATAAGCTAATGCTCGACTCCGACGATATCGACGCGGAAACGCGCGCTGAAATAGTAAACTCGTTTTTAGTGCGTGAGACAAACCCTTTAAAATTCGTTTACCCTCCCGAAATTGCCGACTATTCGGACGTTATTTCAAACGGTATCGAAAATATGAAAAAGGGCGAGTACGACAAAGCCGTTGACGAATTCGGCAAAGTGGACGAGCATAACGAGTCGTACCGCTCGGCGCGAAACTATATCGCAATGTGCAATATAATCTGCGACAAGTGCGACGAGGCGGAGGCGGAGTGCCTTGCAATACTTCAAAAATATCCCGACAACGTTCAGGCGCTGACGACCCTTGCTGCGGTTAAGACCGAGCAGAAAAAGAGTATCGAAAGCCGAGCCCTCGCGCAAAAGCTTCTCTCTTTAAACGTTACGGGCACGGACGATATTTATAAAATAGCCACCGTCTGCTGTGAAAATAAAATGCATGCCGAAGCGTACACGCTTTTCTGCAAGCTCGAGGAAGAGCTTTTCTACGACAGCTCGGTACTCTATTTCAAGGCGGTTGCAGCGTACAACAGCGGAAACTTTGAGGAAAGCTTTGCTGCATTCGATAAAATGCTGACTATCTACCCCGACGCTGTTACAGCGCGCTACTACTATAAAGCCGCGCGAGAAGGTGTTGAAAGCGGAAATACTCCCGAGCTCAGCTATTTTTACCGCTTACCGCAGAGCGAGAGAGAAAGCTCTCTGCATATGCTTGCGGCTTTCGTAAAGCTGTCGCGTGCGGAAGCTAAAAAGCTTTTCAACTTAGTCGATATATCAGACTGCGTTTTGTGGTGCTTTGACGAAACCGAAGGCGCGGGCGACAGCGAGCTGCAATACCTCGGCGCGGAGTGCGCAATTAAGGCGGGGCTTGACGGGCTTGTGTGCGATATTCTTTTAAACGCGTTTTTGTCCGATACTCTCAAAGTGCATATGCTTACATTAATCGGTGAGAGAAACGAGGATAATTCCTTCGGCGTCGTTATATGCCATCTGTATAAAAGAATCGATTTCCGCGCTCTCTGCATAGGCAGATTAAAGCGCAGAAATTTCGTTACTGCGTATGCGCGGCTTGTTTCGCACTTTGCGATAATCGACAACAGCTACGGCGAAGCGTTTGCAAAGGCGGCAGAAAAGCTGTATAATGATATGGAGCACGGCGGCAGACTTATCTTTGCCGCGGATACCGACGCGCTTGCGGCGGCAATATACTTTAAATCGGGAGTAACCGAAAGCAACGTAACGAGTAAAAATCTTTGCGACTTTTTCGACACTACCGAGGAAAAAATTTCTCGTATCTTAGGTGAATAATGAAGCTTTACGATTTCGACGGAATGTTCGACGAAAAACTGACGGAGTATATTCAGAAAAATCCGTCAAGGTATAAGGAAGAAGAGTGGGAGGACGTTATCCCCCAACTCTATAAAAAATTCGGCGATACTTTTATAAAGTCCGTCGGCGATACCCCCAACGGCTTTTATGCAAAGATGACCGATACCGAGCTTGTTAAGGCGCTTACCACGCATATAAAGCAGGGCGTGCCCGTCTCCGAATACCTCTGCACCGCGATAGAGGGCAGGGGCGCGGTAGAGCTTTTACTTCCCCTTTTGGACGGAAGCGAGGACGAGAGGGAGTATGCTATGAATTTAATCGGCTCGTACGATAGGGCTATTCCCAAATACATGCAAATGCTGACCGATGCGAACAGCAGTGAAGATTTAAAAAACAGGTGCGTAGACTTTATTAAAGAAAAAGCCGACCTCGTAATAGGCGAAGCCGTTGCAAATTACGAAAAGGGAATAGAGCGCGAATACATGCTTGAAATTATGTCCCGCTCGGTTGTCCGCTCGGATAAAATTTTCGATATACTTATTAAGGAGTTTCGCACCGACCCCGACAACGTTCCCATGCACGCAAGCTACCTTGCCGCATACGGCGACGAACGCGCGCTCGAATATCTTTTGGATAAAATCGACGAGGACAGTATTTCGTTTATAGAGTTTCAGGAACTCAAATTCGCGATAGAAGCTCTCGGCGGCGAGTACACTAAAGAGCGCGATTTTTCTGACGACCCGTACTTCAATATAATCAAATCGCACAACGCCGCCGCAGACATATTTACAAACTTCAACGATAAAAAGAGTTAATGAAAATGCAAAAATTAAAACCTAACGTCAAAAAAATTCTTTTAATTGTCGGCAGTATTGTTTTAGGTATCGGCTTATGCGTAAGCATTGCTTTTAATATTTATTTCGGAGTTTGCTACATAAAAGGCGAAACTTATTTGCAGAGTACCGAGGAAATTTATATAATGGAGGCGGGAATTCTCCGCAACAACTTGCAATTTCACGACGGTACTGACTACGAATTACAGTATAACTTTACTCACGAAAATTACGCGGTATTGAAAAGCAAATACAAATTAGAAAGCACGGCAAAAGACGGCACGGAGTTTGAAAAAGCCTTGCGCCTTATGGACGAGTATGCTCCGCGTTTAACGCACGACAGTTATTATGATAATCATATTCCGATGAATGCGTCAGACTTGCTTGCATACAGCTTAAACAATAAAAAGCACGGTATAAATTGCAGGGCGAAGGCTCAAATTCTCAATGAAATGTGTTTGTCGCTCGGTATTTATTCGCGCAAGGTTTGGATAATGCCGTATTCGGATTACGATAACGATTGCCACGTCGTAAACGAGGTGTGGGACGGTACGCTCAATAAATGGGTAATGCTTGATATTACCAATAACGAATATTGGGTAGATGAAAACAACACGCCGTTATCCGTTCTCGAAATAAGAAGTAAGGCCGCTTTAAATGAATTTTGCACGCCCGTAGAGGTCGGCGATAAGACGAATAACTTACAAAAACTAAAGAACAAAAATATCGGTGATTTTCTGTATATCGTTAAAAATATGGTTTATATGAGATATTGCACGGATTATACGGTGGGCGAAAGTCAAGACAAATATATGTTGTTACCGCAAAATATGCCTACCGAGTTTAAGCTGCTTATTTCAATAGATTCTGTCGAACGTTCGCCTATAAAATAATAAAAGCGCTTGGATATTAATCCAAGCGCTTTCTATTTACTTTCTCGTTGCAAGCCAGACTATTAAAACCGTAACGTCGGCGGGGTTTACTCCGTAAATTCTGCCAGCCTGTCCCAAGGTGAGGGGGCGCACGCGTTTTAACTGCTCGCGCGCTTCAAGCCGCAAACCTTTAATTTCGTCATAGTCTATATCGTCGGGTATGGGCTTTGACTCAAGCTTTTTAGCCTTTTCGATTTGCTGTGCGTTCTTTTTTAAATAACCCTCGTACTTAATTTCCGCTTCCGCAGATTTTAAAATCTCGCGCGGAATATCCTGCAAAATTTCAAAGCTTTCGCAGATGTCTGAAATGGTCGCGCCCCTGCGTATCAAATCCGAATAAGTTACGCCGCCTGAATTTCCTGCAAGATTATGCGCCTTTAAAAATTCGTCGGCGTTTTTTACGCGCACGTTCAGCGCTTCCAAAGTTGTATTAAAAAACTGCTTGCGCTTCTCGAATGCGGCTTTGCGCTCGGCAGTCATTAAAGGGGTATCTGCAATTTTAGGCGTAAGCCTGAAATCCGCGTTATCCTGCCTTAAAGATATTCTGTACTCCGCACGGGAGGTCATCATTCTGTACGGCTCTTCCGTTCCCTTAGTCGTAAGGTCGTCAATCATAACGCCCATATACGCCTCGTCGCGCCCGAGTACAAAGGGGGGCTTATTTAAAATTTTAAAAGATGCGTTAATTCCCGCAATAAGACCTTGCGCCGCTGCTTCCTCGTAGCCCGAAGTTCCGTTTACCTGTCCCGCAGTGTAAAGCCCTTCAACCTTTTTAAACTCAAGGGTGGGGTAAATGTCAAGCGTGTCAATGCAGTCGTACTCTATCGCGTACGCGTAGCGCATTATATCGCAGTTTTCAAGCCCCGCAATCGAGCGGTACATCTGCACCTGAATATCGTGCGGCATAGAGGAGGACATTCCCTGCACGTACACCTCGTTTGTATCAAGTCCCTCGGGTTCTAGGAAAATCTGGTGTCTCTCTTTGTCTGCAAACCGCACAACCTTAGTTTCTATAGAGGGGCAGTACCTAGGACCCGCAGACTTAATATTGCCGTTGTATAAAGGGGAGCGGTCAAGGTTATCGAGTATTACTTTGTGCGTCTGTCCGTTCGTATAGGTCAAATGGCACACCCTCGCGTTTTCGGGGGGGGTATCGTGCAGGAATGAAAATGCGGGCAGTTTTTCCTCGCCTTCCTGTACAGAGCATTTTGAAAAATCTACCGTCCTACCGTCAAGGCGGGCGGGAGTACCCGTCTTAAACCGCCTTACGTTAAAGCCTAAGTTTATTAAACTTTCGGTCAAAGCGGTAGCGGGCGCAAAACCGCCGGGACCGCTTTTTTGCCTTAAATCGCCCGTAACCGTCTCGGCGTTCAGATATACGCCTGTGGCAACGATAACTGCCTTTGCGTATAAAATACCGCCGTAGGTTGTTAAAACTCCGCTGACCTTTCCGCCGTCGGTTAAAATCTCTTTTGCTTCGCCTTGGATAATGCGCAAATTTTCCGTATTTTCAAGCGTTCGCTTCATTTCGCGGTGGTACGCGTTTTTATCGCACTGACAGCGGAGGGACTGCACGGCTTCGCCCTTGCCCTCGTTAAGCATACGGAACTGAATAGCAGTCTTGTCCGCGTTTATTCCCATTTCGCCGCCGAGCGCGTCTATCTCGCGCACAAGGTGTCCCTTAGCCGTACCGCCTACGGAAGGATTACAAGCCATAAAAGCGATACTGTCTAAATTTAAGGTCAGCACCGCCGTTTTAAGATTAAGGCGCGCGCAGGCAAGCGCCGCTTCGCACCCTGCGTGCCCCGCGCCTATAACTACGCAATCGAATTGTCCTTCCGTAAAAGTTTTCATAATCTATAAAATTTTTGCCCGAATAAATCGGGCAATTTAAGTTTGATTTGAGATTTACTTTTTAAGTATTATATTTTTAATATCGTCGACGTCTTTTGCTATCTTGTCGTTCACGCGGCACATTTCGTCAACCTTGTCGCGCGAGTAGAGGATAGTGGTGTGGTCTCTGCCGCCAAGCTCTTTACCTATCGAGATAAGGGGAAGGGAAAGAAGCTCGCACATCAAGTAGCAGCAAATCTGCCTCGGCATAACAACTTCTTTTTTCTTGCTCTTTCCCAAAAGGTCGTTTTTGGAAATCCTGTAAAAGCTCGTTACCGCAGTTATAACGCTTTCCGGCGTAATTTCCTCTTTGCCGGGCTCTGACACCGCCTCGCTTAAAGCGCTTCTTGCAAGCGTTACCGTGATAGGCTCCTCGTGAAGCTTAGAGGCGAATATAACCTTCGTCAGCCTTCCTTCAAGCGTCCTTACGTCGTCGCCCGAGTCCTGCGCCAAAAACGAGAGGACCTCGTCGGGAACGAAGCATTTCTTTTCGAAAGCCTTTCTCTTTAAAATTGCAATTTTCGTTTCGAAGTTGGGTGGGAGAATGTCAAAGAGCAGTCCGCCCGAAAATCTTGTTCTGAGCCTCTCTTCGAGGGCTGTAAGCTCCTTTGGGGGGTGGTCGGACGAAATTACTATCTGCTTACCCTTTGAAACAAGCTCGTTAAAGGTATGGAAAAATTCTTCCTGAACGGCTTTCTTGTTTTCGATAAACTGGATATCGTCGATTATAAGTACGTCCGCATTGCGGTAGTACTGTCTTAGTTTATTGCTCTTGTCGCGGGCGTCGGGTCCGCGGCTCGTGAACATATTGTCTATAATTTCGTTAACGAACTGTTCGCACGTAACGTAAATAACCTTTAAATTGGGCTTTTCTTTAACGACCTTGTTTGCGATAGCTTGTATAAGGTGCGTTTTACCGAGTCCCGTACCGCCGTAAATAAACAGGGGGTTGTACGTTCCCGCAGGGTCGTTTGCAACCGAAAGCGCCGCCGCGTGAACAAACTCGTTGTTCTTACCTACGACAAAGCTATCGAACGTAAACTTGGGGTCAAGGTTAGTGGGAGGAGTATAGGGCGCCTCGTCGGGTGCGTTGTACGCAAAGCCCTCGCTTCCTTCAACTTTGAGGCGGAAGTCGGTAAGCCCAACGTCGGCTTTAATTATAGCCTCGCGCATCTTTTCGGCAAGCGTGCCTGTAATGTATCTTGCAAAGCTCTCGGTAGGGGTTTCAAGCACGATAAATCTTCCGTCAACGTCAACGGGTACCAGCTTTTCGATATAAGTGGTATAGTTGATGTGCGAAACAAGCTCTTCCATCTTTTCCTTTATGGGATTGTATAAAAAGTCGAAATTCCCCTTTTCTGCCATAATAGTGCTTTTATTCCTTTGAGTTTTTCCAAAATTTTTGCTATAATAGTTACGAATTCAATTATAATACAAAAACCGATTAAAATAAAGTGTTTTTAAGTAAATGCGCATAAAAAATTTAAAATTAAAAAATTTA